>JAUWMC010000003.1 GCA_030613375.1 Microcaldota archaeon | reverse complement strand
ATACGTGTTGGTTTTACCCGATTGGTTCCCCTGTTTTTAATGATTCTAAAGTTTCAAAACCACCAGCCTAAAAATAAAAAATCTTGAATTATTTATGCACTTGGCGATCGTATGGCTTTAAACCCAAAAGCGTTTGGTATTGCAGGAGGGTTAATCTGGGGCATTGCCGTATTTTCCATGGCTTTGCTCGGACTGACCGGACTCGCAACAGGACTTATTAATGGGCTAGGAACTCTTTATCTTGGATATACTGAAGGGTTCGTAGGCAGCATTCTCGGCCTTATTTACGGATTCATAGATGGTTTCATTGGATGCTATGCATTTGCCTGGCTCTACAATAGGTTTGAGAAGAAATAGATTTTTCTTTCTTTATTTTTTCTTTTTCTAATCCTGAAAAATAAAAGAAAAAAGGGAATTGTGGATTACTCCACAATAGAGGGCTGCATTTGCATTCCCCTTCCCCTTTTGTGCAGCCTCATTCCTGGTTTTGCACACTCTTCAGGCACGATCTCCTTGAGCTGTTCGCGGATTTCCTTTGCCTTCCCAATGTCTCCTGATTCCATTGCCTCGTGCGCTTCCTTCATGAGCTCCTGAACTTCTTCATTTTCCATAAAGGCTTTGCATTCCTCATTCCTTTCTTGGAAGTGAGCCTGCACAGTCGCTCTTACAAGTTCCATGATCTTATCCTGAAGCGTTACTGCCTCAAGCCAGTCTCCTGCAATCTGTGCAGAGAAGATTTCTCCCCTCAGCTCAAACATCTCAGGGGTTGCGTGCTCCATCTTTTTTCCACCAATCCCGTACTCCTCATGGAGCTCCATGGCCTTATCATAATTTCCTTCATGCATTGCCTGCATGAAATTGGCCCTTATTTCCAGGGGAAGCTCTTCGCGCTCCCCTTCCATTCCTTTATCCATTCCGAATCCTGCAAAAGTCATGCCAAACAGGCAGAAAATTGCAAGAACGGATGCTGCTAGTTTTCCATTCATATGGTATCACCTGCTATGGAAAAAGCAGGCTTTTTATAAAGGATTTTTCCGATTTTTTATCCAAATAAACCCCAAATTACGCCGGAATATTCCCTACTTTTTTAAACTCTACCCGGTCTAACCTCTTTGGATGGATTCCAGGACTAGGGTCCTCTACTGGCTTTTGAACGCATCCAGGGGAGGCCCCACAAGAATACGCATACTAAACGTGCTCAACAGCAAGCCAATGAACACAAGGAAGCTTGCCATGGAGCTAAGTTTGGACTACAAAACCATCCAGGGGCATGTTGAGCTCCTCATTGAAAATGACATAATATATACTCCCAAGACCGGCTATGGCCAGGTATTCTTCATAAGCCCGGAATGGGAAGAGAACGAGTTCCTCAAGGAACTCCTGAAAGGTGAAAAAAATGGCAAAAGAAAAGGAAGCAAAAAAAGAAAAAAATAATTACAGTTTTAAGGCAGCGGGCTTTACGCTGCTTGCAGTAGTGCTCTGCATAGGAATATTCTTTGTTGCAGATGCACTTGCCCCATTCAAGGGCCTGGAAAGCAGGCGCGAGCTCGAAGCAGTCAAGCAAAGCTCCCTCTACATTATGAGCTCTATCTCCTCCATAATGCTCCTGATTTCCGCATACCTGGTGTTCATTTACCTCAAGGATTACCTGGAGCTAAGAAGCCGCTTCACCCTTGGAATACTGCTCGCAGTAATCTCCTTCATGCTATTTGCAATAAGCAGCAATCCCCTCCTTCACGTGATGTTTGGAATATTCGGCAAGCAAGGGCTCTTTGCTATAATCCCCATGGCTTTCGCAACAATCTCCCTGGGAATACTTGCATGGGTGAGCTCAAAGTAGGAAAATTCAGATAAAAAAGTCTAGAATATGGGCAACTACTACTTTGGGTCGTGTATTGTTTGGTCACCGCCTACTAGTCGCACTAAACTCCTCTCCACTAACATTTATATTATTTAGCTGGATTCTCCATCAGGTGAAGAAAATGGCTAAAACTAAAGCACTGGCCGAAGAACTCCACATGAAGTGGGCGTGGTTCTTTGCACTCGGTATGCTGCTCCTCCTTTTCGGGTTTGCAGTAATTATGTTCCCGGTTGCAGGCACGTTCGCAGTTGAGATCCTCTTTGGAATCGTCCTGCTCGTAGCAGGTCTTACTCAGGTTGTCCTTGCCTTCCAGGCGAGGAGATGGGGAGGGTTTCTATTTACTTTCCTTGCAGGGCTCCTCTACCTTGTTGTGGGTTTGCTGTTCCTTGTTTATCCGCTCCAGGGCGAGATTACGCTTACCCTTCTGCTTGGGCTCGCCCTCCTAATTGGAGGAATGTTCAAGATTGCGCTTGCATTCAAGATTAAGCCGGATGTTTACTGGGAATGGCTCACCTTTGATGGTTTGCTCTCCCTGTTGCTCGGTGCATTGATTCTTGGAGGCTGGCCCTCGGATGCTATTTGGGTAATCGGCCTGCTCTTTGGAATCGACTTGCTCTTCAGCGGGCTTTCCCAACTGATGATCGGGTTTGCAGCAAAATATGCGGGGCACCACAAATAGCCCCTTTTATTTTTTTCCTTTCTTTATTCTTCTCGTGATAGAAAAAGAGAAGAACAAAAAGAAGCCTGTGCTCTTTGAATTGGACATAAATCACCTTTGCTGGTTTTGCGACATCACGGACAGGAATCCTGATGCAACTTTAGTTTCCACACTCTCTCAGGTCCACGGGGATAACATAACCAATACAATACAGCTTAATTCTCCTGACCCAAAGAAGGACATAGAGCGCATAAGGAAACACCCTCTTGTAAAGAATGTGGAAATTATCACCCACTCTTCTAATAGCGCACTCCTTGTAGTAACTTCCAGCTACGAAGCCATGACCTACAGAATCCTCCATCAAACCAATGTAAAGATGCTTGAATCTCCGGTAACCAAAGATGGAGTGGACTCTGAAATTCTCCTTGCCCCATCTCACAAGGAAATGAGCGAGCTGATTAAGCGATTATCAGAAGATAAAGATTATGCAGATGTAAAGCTTAAGAAGAAAAGATATCTGAAAAAGGAGGATTCCCCTTCCCTGAATGTTTTCCGCACGAGCGGCTTTTTTGACCTGCAGTCTGCCAAGGAACTTCTTACTTCCAAACAACTGGAGGTTTTCCAGCTTGCTTGTGATTATGGCTATTATGAAGTTCCCAAGAAAATCTCCATTGAAGAGCTTGCGGAAAAGCTGGATTTGTCCCCATCTACTCTTGCAGAGCACCTAAGGAAAGCAGAGGCAAAGCTCCTTCCTGTTTTTTGGAATGTAATAAGAAAGCTTTGAAACCCGCTCCAGAGCGGGATTAATTATATCTATAACATATATTATAATTAGTGTATGCGTGTGGTTAGTAATGAATCTCCTTCAGGATTATCCACCACACTGGACAAGAGCTGGAAAAGTACCTGCAAGATAATCCTAGGGCGTGAAATCGGGGAACTCAAAGAATACACTGACTGGCTCAATGATTACTATCATCCATTCGGCATAAGAAAATCCTGTGTTTCCGGGGAAAACGTAGTCCTTTCAGATGACCACTACTGTTCCAGTGCACATGTTATCTCTCAGGGAGAAGAAGTCAAAGAAACTGAGCCCCTCAACATAAACGAAATAAAAGATATTGATTCTCTTGCTGATGCAATTTCTGAGAGATGGACATATACTGGAAACAAAGTTTTGGGAAATTCCTCTGAGGTCAAACAGTCAGATTCCATCACAAATTGCCAGAAAATTCTTGATTCTGCAAACCTTCAGTATTCATCACACACGTATCGTTCTTTTATGGGGAGAGAATGCAAGTATTCTTTTGGCTGTACATATCTTGGAAAATCAGATTTTGTCATTCGCAGTACTGCAGTATTTAAGGCATCCAGAATATTCGAAAGCCATTGGGCAATTGACAGCAGTGACATTTACTTTTCTTTTAACTGTGCAGGGTGCCATGACCTCCTATTTTGCTTTAATCAGAGGAACAAGCGCAATTGCATAGGGAATTTATGCCTTCCAAAAGACAAGTATCTTTTACTCAAGCAGAAACTTCTTGGAGAAATAACGGGTTATCTTGAAACCAACAGGAGTTTGCCCAATATTTTTGATATAACAAGAAATAAGCCCATACTCCAGAAAAAAGACCTTTCCCACCTTGAACCCGATGAAACGATAAACATGAATGAAATAGAGAAAGGGTTCTCCTCAACATTCAAGCTTTTGTTTCGGAAGGAGCCGGCAAAAATAGATGAGTATGGGGACTGGCTTTCCAATTACACATTAAAGGTGAAAGAAAAGAAAAGTCCCTTTGGATGCAAAGCATTATTCCCTGAAACCGGAGGGAGAACTAATATCACACTTGCTCCTGAGGAAAGGAGAGTTTCAGAAAATGAAGCTCTAGAACTCGGAAATGAAAAGTTGGCTGAAGAGGACATCTATTCATTCAACTCTCTTTGTGATAATCTACATAAGATAGCTTTTTTCACTGCTGAATTTACTTCTGGAAAAAGGGAAAATGTGAAGGATTGTCCAGTTATCTATCATGCTTCCAACGCATACAAAACTTATGATTCTACATATGGTCAGCATGCAGGCTACTGCTCCATGTCCTTGGAATCAGAATATACCTATGGTTGCTTCAAGATACTCTCTTCCAAATTCTGCATCAATTGCTACAACTCCACATATCTTACCCGTTGTTTTGAGGTGGACAATTCCACAAAATGCTCGGATTCCTATTTCTGCCACAATTCTGAAGCACTTGCAGACTGCATGTTCTGCTGCAACGTAAAGGGCTTGAGGTATGCAATAGGCAATTTCCCTCTTCCCCCTGCAAAATACAAATCAATTAAGGATTCCCTGCTCGAGCAGCTCGGAGACAGGATACTCAAGAACAATGTCCTTGAGATGAATATTTACAATATTGGATGTTCTGAGGTGAAGGCATGAATTCAGCGACTTACGAATCCCTAAACAAATCCTGGAACTCCACCACAAAGATTCTTTTCGGGCAGGAGATGGGCGAATTAGCAGAATATGAGCCTTATCTGAATGGAGCAGCCATAGGGCAAACAGTAGTCTCCTCATTCTCAGGTAAAAAACTCTGGGTGGCTTCAGAACAGTACCAAAAAGAAGCAAAATTCTTTGATTATGGAGAAGAACAAGATGTCACCTCCAAGTCCGCTTCCCAGCCCTTTGACATAAACAAGATAAAGGACATGGATTCGATAGTAGAAACTCTAAAAGAGAGATTTGTTTACAGCGGGAACAAAGCACTTGGAAACTCACGCAATGTAGAGCATTCAGACGCGATTGTTGATAGTACAGACATTCTGAATTCCTCATTTATTGTGCGCAGCAAGAACGTCGCGTATTCATACCTGATGCGCGAAAATGAGGATACATTTGGCTCTACCTCGAGCGGGCAATCAACTCATATCGTCAGGTGTTTCTATAACAACAAATTGAGGCGCTGTTTCGAATGCTGTACCTGTATAGGTTCTTCAGACTGCTACTTTTCATACAACCTCATGAATTGCACAGATTGCTTATTCACTTTCAATTTGCGGACAAAGCGCCATCTTATTGGAAATGTGCAGCTCGGAAAAGATGAATACGTTCAGCTTAAGGCCAAGCTGGTTGGGGAGATGGCCGAGCAGATAAAAAAAGAAAAGCGATTAGGTTTTTCTATTATTGATTTTATGGAGGGGTGGTGAGCATGGAAGAATTGGAAAAGTCATTTAGTGAAACTACAAAACTCCTGCTCGGCACGGAACTTCACGGAATAGATGAATACGGGCAGTGGATTGGGAAAAGGATCCCGCGCCCATACATGGTAAAATCTGCATTTAGCAGCAAAGAAGTCTGGGTCCCACCCCCAATGATATATCTCAACAAAAAATTTAATCCATCAAGAATAATCTCTCTGGATGAGATGGATGATGCCAGTGTTTCTTCGTTTAGCCCGGACGACATAAAAAACGCTACCGTAAAAGACATTCTGACAAAGTTCGTTAAGCCCGTTGCTTTTTACTGTGGCAATTTTAGGTATTCGACATACGAGAATATTGAAAAGAGCAGCGGTGCTGGTGCTGGCCGGAATATCTACTATTCTGAAGACGTATTCTTGGATGTGAAAAATGTTGCGTATTCATACTATGCACTATATTGCCAAAACATGTTCGGTTGCCGCAGCATAACCAAATCCGCGTTCTGCATCCATGCTTACAATTCTGTTTCAGTAAACCGTTGTTTTGAGATTGATGCATGTTCGAATTCCAGTGATCTCTTCTTTTGCCACAATTGCGAAAACGTGAGGGACTCCATGTTCTGCTTTAACGCAAAGAATCTGAAGCATGCAATCGGCAATGTACAATACTTACCAGATGAGTATAAGCGGATTAAGTCGTCCCTCCTGGAACAAATTTCAGAAGAGCTTGAGAAAACCAAATCTCTCAAGTGGGACATCTACAATATCTGCTGTGCAAAGGTGAAAAAATGAATTCCCAAACATATGAAGCCCTGAATAAAGCATGGAAATCAACATGCAAAGTGCTCTTTGGGCAGGAAATAGGAGATATGCAGGACTATGAACCCTGGCTTCTTTCAGGGGTGGAGGCCTCAAGAAAAGAAACGTCCTCAATTTCCGGCAAGGATGTGTACTTTGGGATTGATTCTTACTGCAAAAAAGGAAAATTCATGGGATTGGATGAGCTGGACTTCGGGAAGAAGTTTGAGCCTCTCAATATAAATGAGGTAAAAGACATCGACAGCATAGTGGAAGCTCTCCAGGATAGATTTTACTACACTGGGAATATAGTGCTTGGCAATTCCCAATTTGTGGAAAAGGCCTCAAACATAATAGACAGCTCATATGTTTACAACTCCACTCAGCTTGTGGATGCAAAATACATAGCGCACCTCTGTCTTTCTCCAGAGGGAGAGTATTGCTTTGGCTCAAATGGGGCGGGCGTAAGCAGGCAGTGCATCAAGATCTACGAAACCTATGACTGCAACAGGTGCTTTGAAATTTGGAATTCCAGAAGCTGCTCGGACGGATACTTCACCTATAATTGCGATGGCTGCCGTGAAACCTTCTTTACGTTTAATTCATATGCGAAAAAGTACGCGATTGGGAACCTAGAGCTTACCAAGGAAAAATACCTAGAGCTCAAAAAGAAGCTGCTCGAGGAAATTCGGGAGGAACTTGTTTCTAAAAAACGACTCAACTCCCTGATGGACATTGTGGAGGGTGCAAAAGAATACCCAAAGGAGCACGAAGAGCTAAAGCAGACGCTAAAGGACCATAAATTCAAAGAGCCCTCTGCCAACAAGGAGACAATCGAAAAGGAGTTCTCTGAAACTACTTCAATCCTTTTTGGAAAGCCTTTGTACGAAATAGGCAAATATTCTGAATGGCTCAGTAGAAATCTCTGGAACCGCAGAAACTCTAAATCCGCTTTTACAGACAGGAAAATTGTGCGTGTGGACTACTGCAACCTGGGGCGCATCCCTGAACATCGCTTGATTCGCAAGGACGAGTGGGAAATCATCAAGGAAAGAATGAAATTCACAGAAGATGAGGCAGAATCCCGCACACTAAAGAATGTCGGAGAGATAATCGGAAGGATTGCTTACATGCCCTTTGATTACAGTACTAACAGCACAAACATGCTTGATTGCACTACCACTCTCAATTCTTCGGATTGCTACCTTGTACTCCCTGCCATATTCTCAAAGAAGTCCGGAGTCTGCACCTGGATAAGGCATTCCTCTGATGTATTTGGGTGCCGCGCAGGCTTTCATTCCTCCTTTTGCCTGAAAATTAACTATTCCAAGAAAATGAACCGATGCTTAGAGGCTGACAATTCCAGCAATTGCTCTGGAGGCTACTTCCTGCACAATTGCGAGAACGTGAGGGATTCCATGTTTTGTTTCAACGTGAAAAACTCTACTAACTCAATAGGAAATGCTCCTCTCCCTCCCGAAAAGTATCGGGCAATAAAGTCTTCCCTGCTTGAACAGATGCATTCCGAACTGGAAAAAACCAAGTCCCTCAAATGGGACATTTACAATATTGGTGCATTAGATTAGTATCTGCCCTCGTGTGAGCTTATCTGGAAGCCCTCCCCCTGCTTTCTTGTCCAGCTCCTTACTGTCTATCATTGGCTCCGGCAGCCCATTTTGTTCCCCAAATGGGGGGCTCCCGCCGTTCCCATCACTTGATCCATCCTCCCCGCTTTCTGGAGGTTCTTCTGGCTCGATTTTTGAATCTATCTCCATGCTTTCATTGAAGCCCCATTTATGCGCATCCACCACCTTGAGCTTCATGGGAATAAGGTAATTCTTCCCATCATATAGCCTTGCAATGCATTCTCTTTGGTTAAGCCGTATAAACATCTCTTTTTTGGATTCCTCAAGCTCGGTCTGCGCCCTCCTCTTCTTGAAGTACTCCTCCAGCTTAATCTCCATCACCGAGCTCAGAAGAGTAGCATCCTGCCTGTTCAGCTTGAACGCAATGATGTTCCTTGTATTCGAAACCATTGAATCCAAAATTTCCTTGCTAAGCTGCCCCATATACTGGCATGAGAAGTATGCAAACATGTTGAACTTTCTTGTTTCCGAAAGAATATCCTTTGCTACTTTTGTTTCAATCCGGGGAAACTCATCCATCACAAGGATTGTTTTCTTGTCCATGAACTTTCCCGTAATCGCAAGAAGGTACATCTGGTTTATTATCGCCCCTGAAAGGAACTTAATCATCTTTCTCCCAAAGAATTTCGGGTCAAAAGAAAGCACAGTAATCTTGTTCTTGCGCACCATATCATATAGCCGCTCAAGCTTCTTTTCCTTTCCCATATACAGCTCATATTCCCCTATGAAGTTCAGTATCGGGAGCACCGCACTATTGAAGTGGTGTATGTAAATATCATTATACTCCTCATCAAAGAACCTCTTTACCTCGTCATTTTCGCATGTGCTCAAATATTCTGCCCGCTTAGTGGGTTCAGTAAGAAGCGAACTTATGTTTCCCAGCTCCAGCTTGTCTAGTGAACTCAATAGATGCACAGCATAAAACAGCACTCTTTCAGAGTACTTGTTCTCATCCCCTACGGATGAAGAAAGAAGTTGTGCAACAAGCTGTGTCATCATGGGCGATTTCTGCCTGCCCACATCCAAAGGCTCGATATAGTTCTTTACAAAATCTACCCTCTTATTATGCGGAAACATCCTGCAGAACTCTCCATGTGGATCTACAATGACTATCCTTGCATCATTCCCATATTTGTGCTCTATTGCTTTGAGAAGGACATAGAGGGCCTTGCTCTTTCCAGATCCAGAAGTCCCCACTACCAACGTGTGCTGCATCGGGTCATAGTTGTCCACGCCCAGTGTCTGCCCAGCATCTTCAAATACTGGGAAATTGGAGGTTGTCTGCTTTTTCTTGGGCAGCGGATCCAAAACCTCAATGTATACAGATGGCTTTTCCTCCAGGTTTATCCTGAAGAATTTGTGGGGCCCGAATACGGTCACGGCCCTCTTTTTGCCCTTCTTATCTATTGCAGCCCCTGCTGCAACGAACCTGCCTAATACTTTACTTATGTTCAGCTCAAGCTCTTCTATGTCCTCCTTGAGCATGAAATCCAGGAAATCGTATTTCCCTCCCCCCATCATATAGAATTTTGTGAATGGGTGGCTGGACCCATGCCTGACTTCTACTCGCGTTTTCTCCCCCAGCCTGAACGGAAATGCCAGTGCAGACTGGCCCTCAAGGTGTTTCTTCTCTTCTGTATAGAAGCTCACAGTATTGTTGTTCCGTTTTACAATTAGCTTGAATGTATTGAGCGAAAGTATTCCAGAAAAGTCCAGGAACCCTAGGAATGGCACCCTAGATTTGGACATCTGTTCGAAGAAGCCCCACATATCTTCCTCTTCCACCTTTTCCGAATAGAGAAACATCTCCCTTGCAAGGAGCGTTTTTGTCTTATCCTTTGAAAGTGCTATCCGCAATCCACCAGGAAATTTTATTTCTGTCATATCCATCTAAACCTCCAATTTGGGTTCTAAGAACCCACACAGACACACTTTTTATAATTAAACTCCTAGATAATTATAGTCCCGTTCCACAATGGGTCCATCGTTCCACACCACTACATTTTTAAACACTATTATATATTATATATAACAATGAAAGGTGTTTCTTCGAGGGGCGCAGGAAGGACCCCCCTATTCAAGAGCATAGAGCTTTGCGGAAGATACAATGGAGCGAAGGTTTTCGTAAAAGACGAGAGCAAAAATCCATTCGGAACTTTTAAGGACAGAAGGTGTGCTGCCCTTCTTGAGCATTACAGCAGCAAAAAAGAACTCGTTTTTGTGCACATTACCTCAGGAAACTCAGGATACAGCCTTGGAAGGATGGCAAAGGAGGAAGAGCGGAAAACCGGAAAGAAAATCCACGTTGTAAATATTGTTCCCAAGGGAAGCAATCCAAAAACAATTGAAACACTCAAAACCTGCTCAACTGTAGTAGAGATGGATCTCAGCGAGCTAATCACCATGGACAGAATGAGGCTGATTGCAAAGGATGTTACTGGATATTTAGGGCGGAGTTCTAATATCGTAGGTGTTGAGGATTATAGCCTCGTAAATGGATATGGAACAATAGTGAGAGAGATACATGAAGAAGGCGTTAAGCCAGATTTTATTTTCTGCCCCGTAGGAGAAGGTGAACTTCTTGTGGAGCTTGCATTCGCAGCACAGAAGCTTTGGGGAGATGATGCACCTAAAGTTGTTGGGACAACAATCAAGAATAATATTCTTACTAGGAGGAAAGATTTCGATCCAAAACCAGGAAAGAGCATAGCCGACAAACTCGTTAATGGGTATTCAAAATTCAAATCCCTTGTCTCCAAACTCCTTGGCACTGAGTACGTTGAACTAAAAACAGTCGATAATGAATCCAGGATAGCTGAAGAATACAATTACCTTACTGGGATTGGATTGAATGTAGAACCCTCTTCCGCAGTTGCTTTTGTGGGGGCCAAAGAATATGGGCTTCTTCCCAGTCATACTGCAGTAATCATAAATACTGGAAAAGGAGTTTATGATAAAGAGTCAGTTAAAAAAGTCTGGAAATTCAGGTTAAAGCGCATATTTAAGGCAGCAGCAATATTGACAGCAGGAGCGATTCTTGGGCTTGGCATATACTTTGGCATTAAGCAGTACCAGGAGCACGAGCTCCTCAAAAAAATGGAACTGGCCCAGGAAACGGATCTTATTGCACAAAATGATGGATGGCATCATGTGAGCCCGGATAAATTTGCCCGTGCCTGCAGCAGGATACCAGATATGAGTGCGGAAAAATGCAAAAAGGCAAGGTCTTTCTCCGCACTTTCAGAGAGGCAGATTAGATATTACAGACTGGTCAACACGTTTGACGATGACATGGCCCTAAGGCCAATGATTCCGTTGTTTGCGGAGTGGTACCTCAAATATGATGGAACCAGGTATGGCCTGTGGATGCCGGGGGAGGAATGGCCCGAGGAATTCAAAACTAATTATTGGGGGCGCCCAACTGAGTCCTCCAGAAAGACCAAGCTGGAATACCTTAAAGATTGCGATCGTTACAAAGAGCAAGGCATTAAGCTCCCACCTTCAGTAGATTATTGCCCTTAGGATCTTCGCACGATTCCTCGGATAAGCGAACATCCTCAAACATCCTTTTATTTGTTCTTTGATATTTGGTACCTATGAAACAGTTCTTTAATTTCAGCAAAGGCAATATCATTCGCTTTATCCTGCTCTCAGCAATCATATCCTTTTTCTATTTTGAAGGGTTTATCTCCCTTACCTTGTTCATGTTCTTCGAAATCATCTTCCTTATCCGCTTTATCAATGTAAAGAACTACGTTGAGGTGAAGCTCCTGAACCACTATCCTGCGTACGAACATCTTCCAGGGTGGGCAAAGTGGGTAATTATCCTGGTTGCATACCTGATTATCTTCATGATCCTCAAATGGATACTCATCAATTTAATTCTTGAAGGAATATTCAATATTCCAATAAATAGTGAATTGCAGGAGATGAGTGCCAGCCTGGCAAATTCATCTTAGAAAGAAGTAGCGTAAACAGAGGAGTAGCTTAACGCGGGTTATGTTTTTACAGAAATTTTTACTACCTGAGTACACCAGCAGAAAAAAATTTCGCCGAGAGAGAGATTTGAACTCCCATGTCCCGAAGGACACCAGATCTCAAGTCTGGCGCATTAACCGGGTTCTGCCATCTCGGCATGGTTGGAAATTAAAGAAGAAAAGAAAATAAAAACCCTTCTTCATTTTGGTAATCGTTTGTAGGACTTTTTGCGATGCTCGATTGTCATTACTAGTAATGTATCCTCCTCGACTTTTACATTGATTATGAGCCTTTGGTCCCCCACCCTCAGGCTGTGATATGGGTGTCCAACAAGCCTTTTTAGGAAATGCTCGGGCCGTATGCGGCTCCGTTCTAAAGCCGAAACTATCCGTGTCTGGTCTTCTTTATTCATTTTAGAGAAAATCTTCTTAGCTTCTTCAGAAAAGCCCACAGAATACATCAGAGTCCGAACTCCTTTTTGATTGAGTCAAGGTTGTGCACTCGACCTGCTTTTACATCTTTTTCTGCTCTTGCCAGGGACCTTTTAGTTTCTTCAGAAAGCTCAGAAACATCTGCAAGAAGGTCTTCAATTACCTCCTCGTATGTTTCCCGCTCGTAAAGTTTCCTTTTTTTGAGTTTTTCCAAAAGTTTTTCCGAAACTTGAATGGAAGTATTTGCCATAGTAGTCTATAGTACGCTATACTATTTAAACCTATTCTAGAGCATCTTGTCCCTGCGGTCAATGATGTGCTTTGAATCAGGGCCAGTTCCGATAAGTGTAACAGGAATTCCTAATTTTGCCTCAATCTGATCTATGAACATGCGAGATTCCACACTAAGGTCCTCAAACTTGGTTTTCCCTTCGTTTCCAGGGAAGCGGATATCCACTTTCGTAACAGCAATCTGGGTCGCTCCATTCACATTTGCTGCAAAGTTCAGGTCGTCCCAGTGCAATTCAGGAGAGGTTCTCCTTGGTCTTCCCGTAACAGTTCCATATTCCTGGAAGTTCAGCTTAATCGCATCCTCAACTTCCATCTCTTCAGGGAATGGACCATTTCCCACACGGGTAGTATAAGCCTTAATAACCATAATTACCTGGTCGATTTTTGTAGGTCCAAGCCCAACATCCGCAGCCATTGTAGAAGCCGAAACATCCTTTGAAGTTACAAACGGATAAGTTCCATATAAACAAGAAAGCATGAAACCTTGAGAGCCCTCAACGAACACATCCTTTGCCTTCTGTACCGCATCTGCAACATCTACCACATACTTCTGCATCTCAGGTACATCCTGCATAAGGATTGCATCCCTGCGTGCACGAGAAGTTACTGATGGCCCGCAACCGGTTTTTGTAGTTCCAATCTTTTTGCTTAGTGCAGCTGCAGCATCCTCTTCTTTGTGTTTAGAAGTAATCAGTGTGCATCGTTTATCTACAAATACTCTCCCCTCAGTATTAGTCATCTCAATTTCTTTCATGAACACTTCTGGATCTACGGATACTCCTGCACCAATCATAACCTGAGAATTCTGATTTACAAACCCTGAGGGAAGCATCCTAAGTGAATACCATTTTCCCTCATAGAGAACCTTATGCCCTGCATTTGGCCCAACTCCTCCGCGGGCCACAATCTCAGGCGAATCCTTAATCGCGATGTAAGAAGAAATCTTACCCTTTCCTTCATCTCCGTACTGTCCACCCACAAGAACTTGCTTCATTTTTTCACCTCATCTATTTTTCTAATTAATACTTCAATACATTTATCAAGAGTTTCGCCCGGTCTTGCTTTTGAGGAGCATCCAGCCGCTTTAGGATGGCCTCCCCCTCCCCCTCCAAGCTCTTCCGCAGCCTCTTTCATTACATCATTAAGCATGATTGGAACGTGTTTCCTTGCACGCGAGGAAACCCTGCTTTCCGAAACTTCGTTTTTCCATTTCGCTACAAATGCAATATCCGCCAATTCCGAAAGCGAAGAAGAAACTAAAGACTCATGCGCAGGCACCACGGCTGTAACTACTACATATCCTCCATGCATCTGAATCCTCATGTTCTTGAACGCTTCCAGCACATTCAATTTATTCTCCAAATCCACTTCAGGCTCCGCATTTACCAAAAACTCAGGATACTTTTTCCCTGATTTCTCAATCATCTTTGCAAGAACCTCAAAAGTATGCGCCCGTGCGGACTTAAACCGCGCAGTATCCGAAATAATTGCAACCCCAAGCACGAATGCAACATCCGCAGAAACCTCAGGAAGAATCTCCCCAAACATTTCCGCAGTAGATGGAGCATCCTCATCCTGAAGAAATGTTTCCGCAGAAAGAGGGTTTTCGGATTTATGGTGATGGTCTACAATCAATTTAATCTCCCAATCTTTTCCTTCTCCAAGAAGAACAGAAGTAGCACAATCCACAACCACCAATCCTTCATACTCTTCCTTATTGAGCTTTCCAAGCTCTTCCAGCCTGAGCCCAAGAGAATCTGCAAAAGCTTTCGCTGGTGCATCCATCTTGTCGGGAAGCGCCATCACCGCATTGGGCAAAACGCTCTTTATCGCAATGCAGCTGCAAAGCGCATCCAAATCAAAATTTGAATGGCTAGTTATGACCAGTTTTGAATCTTTGTATTTTTCAAGAAAAGAGTTAAACTCTTCCTTAAGCTTCTTCATCAGAAGAACCCATTTCTTCCTGAAGCTTTTTCTGAAGCCTTACAAGTTCAGCGCGGAGTTTCTCCTCCTGCCCTTCAAGCGTCTTCATTCTGCTCGCCATGAGTATCTTCTTTTCTTCAAGGTCTGTTTTTGCATCCTTAGCAGTAGTCTTTATCATGATGTTTCCAATCGTTTTGTAAACATCTTCCTTATCCTTTGCCTTTTCAAGCTCTTCCAGCGCAAGCCCGATTTCCCCGAGCTGAATCTGAACCTGCTGCCTCTGCATAAGCACTGCCTGCATTTGCCTTTCAAAATTCTGCAGCCTTACAATTTCCTTCTGAATATCTTCTTTTTCCGCCATCTTAAACACCTAATTCTTCAATAACCTTCATGTGCCTCAGGTACGTATTCATCGCAGCCCGAAGTGCTACCGTATCGGTTGCAGAAATTTCCACAACCAATTGTTTTCCCTTAACCGAAACATTCACTTTTGAACGCTCGGTTTTGGGACCCCCCTTTCCTAAAGCCTTCTTCGCCTCAAGTGCCTTCTTTGCACTTGGAAAAGAAAACCTTAGTTTTCCCACACATTCCATAAATTTCCTAATCCGTTCCCATCTCTTTCGCAATAGGGGGCCTTGCCTTGAACAAAACCTTTGCTCCCGTGGAGGGGAACTCAAAAGTCTTCAGGCTGGAAATTATTACCTTGTTTCCGGTTTCCCATTCTCTATATTCTCCCATCTATTCACCTGTTTCTTCCTTTGCGAGCATCCTCCTTGCGGTTTCTCCACCAGGGGTGCTCAGGCTGTATGCTCCGCCTGCAATCTTTGCGTTGCAAGAGTTGCACTTCCAGAGTGCATAGGAAATCCTTTTTACGGATTTCTTTCTGCATTTAGGACACTCATAAAATGCATTTTTCTTCTTTGTTGCAGCTCCTACAAGTTTCCTAATCCTTCTTCCATATCTTGGACACTTCATCATAACCACCTATAGGTATTTCCTCAGTTCATCTGATTTTTCAAATGCAATGTCTACAAGGTTCATTACATCATCCTTGCTTAACCCAGAATCCCCGGATTTCTGTATGCTTGTAATCAATCCTTCCACGCTTCCAATTGTAAATCGAAGGTCCCTTGCATATTCCTCATCCTTGGATGGGTCCATCAGGAATTTGTTTCCTACTTTTATGAAGCTCGTATTAAGAGGCTTGTACTTCATGTTCAGCCCACCGGAACTTTCTTCCCGGATAAGCTTTCCATCTTCAATCTTCGGAACTTTTGCATCAAGAAGTGCAGCGCAAGCTGCAAGTGCACCGGTATCCATAAGATTTCCTGTATTGTCCAATACCCAAAGGTCCAGGAACAATCCGAGTACTTTCCCTTCTTCAATGAAGAAATTTTTCACATTGATTACTTCCGAACTCCTGATTCCCCTGTCAACTACACGCGCAAACTCAATTGCGTTTTCCCTTGGGGGCCCAGCCTCAAACTCGGGGGATGCGAACGGAACGAATTCTGCCCCGGTCATGAACACTCCCTCTTCCGGCCTATCGGAGAACGGAGTCATCACATCAAACTTTACTGCTGCAAGTACCTTAGTACCTCCAATCTCTCCAAGTGCAGACCCTTCTGCGTTCGGGAGTACTCCCTTATCCACATTTACAGGCCTCCACTCATTCAACTCCCTCTCATCGAACCTCTTGCCTTTTGCAAGCAATTCCTGAAGGAAATCTTTCCTTACTTCACGAAGAATTTTGGTTTTTGTTTCTTCTCCCATAAAAATCACCTCAAAGATTCAGCTTCCCCCGCTCTTCTTTTTCATAGGATTTCTTGAGCGCTTCAGCCTGCAGCTCATACACCTTGTCTGCACCCTCAATCCCATCATCAAGGCTCTGGGCAAGTTCTTCCCTAGTAAGAAGGCCGTCCATCTGCAGAAGCACAATTTGCTTGTCCCTGTGGGTAATTGCCATAGGCACATCAGACTCTCCATAATTGTCTTCGTCCTTGCCCAGGTCCACTACAAGCTGACCATCTAGTTTTCCTACAGCAATTGCAGAAACCATGTCAGTCATAGGAATTCCTGCATCAGCAAGCGCAACTGCAGCTGCAGTAAGCGAAGCAACTCTTGTTCCTCCTTCTGCCTGTATTACTTCAACATACACTTCGATCTGACTCCTTGGGAAATTTTTGGTCATTACAACCGGCTCAAATGCTTCCCTCATTACCTTGGAGATTTCAATACTCCTTCTATTAGGTCCGCTTCTTGAGTGCTCTCCCTTTGAGCAGAAAGGTGTCATCATGTACCTTACCTTGAGCTTTGCCTTGTAAGGGTCAGCTCCATGTTTGGGAATGCATTCTCTAGGTCCATACACACCTGCAATAACCTTGTTTCCGCCCCACTCTACTAGTGCAGAGCCTTGTGCTTCCTTAAGCACGCCCGCTTCAATTCTTACGGACCTCAGGTCCTTGGGGCCTCTTCCATCAAGCCTTTTTCCATCTTTAATTAATTCTGGCTTTTCCATTCTATCACATCTCATCAACATCAATTTTGTCTTTCTTTTCCGGAATTCCGGATCCACCCTTCATCAGGGGATTATCACTTTCTTCAGGCGCTTCAGCCCTAGGAGGCTCAACTACAGGCTCTCCTTCAGAAACCTGTGCAGGGTCTTCAGTAATCGGCTCTTTTGCCGGGTCTGGAGTCTCTTCTACAGGCGCACCTAATCCGCTTACCTCTGCAGGCTCAGGAGCCCTTTCCTCAGTAGGAGCAGGTGCTGCTGGAGCAGCTTCTTCCCTTGGAGGAACCGTTACGTTTCCACCCTGTTCATTCAGATATTCAGCCACCTTGTCCGTAAGCCCGTGTTTGTGCGCATTCTCAATGATAAAATCAAGAGTTTTGAGCGCAAGCTGAAGGTTTCCTTTTCCTCCAATCCAGATATAGCCGTTGTTCCCTACGAAAATAGAGCAACCGGTTCCATCCCGGACTACGTTAAGCATACTGCTTTTCTTCCCGATAATCCTCGGTACTTTAGAAGCTGGAACATCTACAAGTTTTCCTGCAGGAAGTCTCTTCGCATCCGTAATATCTACGTTTCCAACCTCATCAGCGAATTTAATCCGCCCAAAGATAAGGTCTCCCTGCTTGAAGCTTACTCTAGTAAATTTAGAGCTGATAAAGCCTCCGTGAGGAAGATTAATGTCTACGGAATATCCCGAATGCCTAACGTCCGTCACTACTCCAACCAAATTGTCCCCTGGCTTGGGTCTGTATACAAGTTCCAGGGGGATAAACCTATCTTCCCGCACCATTCCTAGAACGGTTGCATAAGTTTTCCCATCCACCACTACGGTGTTTGGAACTCTCATTTCCTGTTCCCAGATAATCTCTCCGGGTATCACAATCTTTTCCAATCAATCACCTATTCAATTTTTTTTGTCTCGACCTGTCCGGCCGTCAGCTTGTTCATTTTGTCAAGGAATTCTCCCTGCATTCCTGCAGGAATCTCAACCGCAACTATAAGGTATCCATCCTTGAGCCATTGCTCTTTTTTTATTCCATACAGTTTCAAAGTGCCATAAGCACGATGTGAATATTCTGGAGGAATCTTCACCGCGATCTGAATTTTTTCGAACTTAATCGGAATCAACGGCCTCAGCTTTTTGAGAAGATCATCCATCTGCTCTTTTGGGTCCCTGAAGGGATCCACGTGGAACCTTACCTCCTCCATCGCATTTTCAATGCGTATCGGGGGTATTGGTGCCTTCGTGCGCACATCTATTGCTTCCCTGCAAATCATATCTATGATTTTCTTGCGCTTATCTCCCACCTTCTTCTTTCTTTGTTCGGTGGTAAGTTGCACATCTCCTTTTTTCAGGGTAATTTCCAGGATCTCCATAATGTCCGTGGTTCCGAACGCTTTCTGGATGTCCGCGTTCTTCGCCCGTTCCGCTTTTTTTGCGTTCTCGTAAACCTCTTCCACCACAAGTATATTTTTGAGATCCTTTTTTCCTCCGTCCAAGTAAAGGTAAGTGTTCTTCGGGTCTACATAAAGTTCGAAATGCTTTCCTTCTTTTTTGTAGGAAGCAATTATCGCGTTATCTAAGCTCACCATATACTCACTTGCCCAAAATTCGGACGTGTAGGCATTATTTTATTATATATGAGTTTTTAAAGGTTCCTTAAGGACCTCCTTCCAATCGCTGAACCCGCAGTCTTCCATAAATACCTCCGTTATAAACATTAATAAACACAATAAGATCTCTTGGCTCCTAAAAAGCAGAATAGGGAAGTTTAAAAATATTTCTATAATACAACTAGGATAACACAGTCAATTTCTGCCCACATGTACTGCTGGTAGCAGGAGGGATTGAATGGATAAAAAGAAATTAGTTGCAGGCATCGAAGAGATGCTAAAGGAAAAAGGAAGCAGGAAATTTACCCAGTCAGTTGAAATTATATTCAACTTTAGGGGTATTGATTTCTCGAAGCCGGAAAACAGGCTGAACCTCGATGTTGCCCTTCCAAATGGAAAGGGGGACAAGGAACCCAAGGTGGTAGTAATCGCTGATGGTGAAGTCGGAACCGCCTCAAAAAAAGCAGGTGCGGACTCAGTTCTTTCAGTGGATCAGTTTTTGGAATATAAGAAGGACCAGCCCAAGCTCAAGATACTTGTGCAGGAATCTGTATTCCTTACTCAGCCTAACCTTCTTGGTCAAATTGCAAAGAACTTTGGTCAGTTCCTAGCGGTAAGGGGAAAGATGCCCAAACCAATAGTTGGAAATCCTGCAAACGCAATCAACGCTGCAAAACGTTCAATCCGCCTTACTTCAAAAGGGAAGTATATGCCGGTTGCGCAGGCACTGGTTGGCTCTGAAGCAATGGAGTCCAGTAAGCTTGTAGAAAACGTCGAAGCGGTGTATGATGCAATAAAGAATAAGACTGGTGCGTCAAGCATAAAGTCCGCTTATGTAAAGCTCACAATGGGCAAGGCGGTCCAGGTGATGTGAGGTGGGAACTATGGAAGAAAAGAAAGATAGGCCGGAAATCGCAAGAAAGAAGGCTCAAGTAGTGGAATTCACAAAGGAGTTCTCAGCATCTAAGAACATGGTAATCATTGATTTGAGAAATCTTCCGGACAGACTTCTCCAGAACGTAAGGAAGAAGCTCAGGGAAAAGGGAACAAAAATCAAGGTTGCAAAGTCTGCAGTAATGACCCGAGCACTTGAAGGTGCAGGAAAGCCCAAGGAGCTTATTGACCTCTTTGAGCAGCCTGCAGCAGTAGTGCTTACGGAACTTTCTCCATACGAACTGAACAAGTTCTTCAGGGAGAACACCATGGACGTTATTGCAAAGTCTGGGCAGATTGCGCCTATAGATATTATAGTTCCTGCAGGGGAAACCGAGCTTCCGCCCGGGCCCGCGCTTTCAGAATTGAAATCAGCAGGAATTAAAGTACAAATTCGTGGCCCAAAGATTTCGGTCGTAAAGGACTCAACCGTAGTTAAAGCCGGAGAGGAGATTACTCCAGACAAGGCAAAGGCCCTTGGAACTTTAGGTTTCAAGCCGTTCAAGGTAAATGTAGATGTTCTCCTTGCATATGATGGAGAATATATCTATACGCCTGATTTGCTGAACATCTCCGCGGAGACCCTTGTACCTGAGTTCACAGACTCTCTGCAGGCCGCATTCAACATTTCAGTGAATGCGGATGTGCCTACCGAGCAGAACATTACGTTCTTGCTCACCCAGGCATTTACCCAGGGAGTGAACACTGCGATAAACGGGGACATTTACTCTCCACAAGCGATAGAGCAGCTTCTTACCCAGTCCCTCAGGACTGGAATGGCTCTGTCTGATAAAGTACCGGAGTCTGCACTTGGTGCAGAAGAGGCTCAGAATCCCAAGGAACCAAAGCCTGAAGAAAAGGAAGAAGAACCTAAAGAGGAACTGAAACCTGAAAAGAAGGCTGAAGAACCAAAAGCCGAAGAGCCCAAACCCGAAGCTAAGGAAAAACCTAAAGCTGAAGAAAAACCTAAGGAAGAACCAAAGCCTGAAAAGAAGGAAGAAGCCCCCAAGAAGGAAAAACCTAAGGAGAAACCTAAGGAGAAACCCAAGGAGGAGCCGAAACCTGAAAAGATGGAGGAGGAACCAAAGGCGGAAAAGAAGCCCAAGGCAAAACCAAAGCCAAAGGAAAAGAAAGAGAAATCTTCAGATGCTTCTGCTGAGGAAAAGAAAGAAAAAAAGGCTGAAGAGAAATCCGAAGCCAAAAAAGAGTGATGAAAATGGCGAAAGTAGATCCATATTTGCATGCCGTGCTTCTTTTGCATGGCGCTGGGAAAGATGTTTCCCAGGAAGGAATATTAGCTGTTATGAAAGCCGCCGGAGCAGAAGCAGATGACGCTAAAGCAAAGGTTCTTTCTGAAGCAGTGAAGGGAGTAGACTTCGAAGATCTCCTCAAGAATGTTGCAACAGCTGCAGCAGCACCAGCAGCGGCACCCGCAGCAGGCGGAGCACCAGCAGCTGAGGCAAAGGAAGAGGAAGAAGAAGTTTCCGAAGAAAAGAAGGAAGAACAGGCAGCTGAAGGCCTCGCAAACCTATTCGGATAATTCTAACTCCTTTCTTATTTCCTTTTTTTATTTTCTTTTTATTTTTCTATAACACTTTTAAACCCTTATAATCACTAATTTAGACCAATGGGCACTGATGATTCTGAACTAACTCATCCACTGGGAACTCCAAAGCCAGCCCCGTTTGTGGGAATGCTGCCGTCTACTCCACCTCCTGTTCCAGAAGAAAAGATAAAAATCAACAAACTAGCAAGGCAGCAAAAGCAGCTGCTCGGACTTTTCAGATCTTTTTATCCAGATGAATCCTCCCCCTTTCACAGAACGGGAATGCACGCCCGGTGCTTCAGCACCACCTTAAGCACCAGAAGGATCAGCTCCCCATGGAAATTGAAAGAAACACAAAATTCTTTTTCTGGATTCCCATCAGGTATGCAGTACTAGGCGCAATGATTCTAACTCTTGCTGCAGCAGGAGCAGCAGTCCATTCCTGCTCAGAAACCAAAAAACTAGAGCAGAGGATAGAGCAACTGGAAAAACAGAAAGCTCCCAAGAAAACCTCATTCGCTCCAAGGTGCCTAAGGAACCCACCTAAAAAACCAAACCAAAAACTAATCTCTAAAAGGCCAATAAGAAGGGCCTAATCCTCTTCCATCAATTCCTTATTCTTCAATTCGTTATTCTCTTTTCTTCTTACAGCATACCCCAAATCAGAATCAGTTAAACAAACAAGAACAGCTTCCTCCGCACCCTTTTCCATAACTGCAAGCCATACATGTTTCTCACTTTTCCCAATCCCAAAAACAGGATTCTTTATTCCCTTTACTCCCGCAGCATCTAAAGTAATTCCAATATGCGTTCCTCCACGCACCACAAAAATTACCTTGTGTGTGCAAATCACAAGAGTTTCAGAATCAATAACCATATAGTTCTTTTTTGAAAGCTTCTCCCCAAGCTCAAAATCCTTGGAATAAACTCCAAATGCAGCCTTCTCCAAAATAATTTCGAGCAGCACAAGCTTATCCGAATCCGGATTCAATACATAAACAAGATAATGTCCTTCATCCTTCTTGTGTGCAATCAGTTCTGCATCCTCACTAAGCTTTTCAATCCCGAAATCTTTAGGATTTATAATCTGAAGCAAACCGGTTTTGGGCTGCTTCAGCCCAATCAAACCATTATCCACTTCAATAATCAAATCCCCGAGTTTTTCCGCGTGGTGCTCTCCCTCCCTCTTAGTAGAAACCCACCTCTCAATCATTTCCCAGGTTACGTGTTCGTGCATTATCTATTCACCAAATCATGTGCCACTTCCGTGGCCTTTTCAAGTACTTTCTCTTCATCCACAAGTGTAATCTTTCCCTCTTTCAAAACAAATTTTCCATCTACTATTACATCCGTTACGTTCCCCGGATTAATAGAATAAATAATCGAGCGCCAGTCACTGTGCAAAGGTGCAAGGTTTACGGCTTTCGCATCCACAAAAACAAAATCCGCAAGCTTTCCTTTTTCTATGCTTCCTGCATTAATCCCCATTCCCTTTGCCCCATTAATTGTAGCAGCATCCCAGAGCCTGTCCATATCCACTTTCTGTGGGTCCCAGTATTTGTGAGTTTGCAGCAAATGTGAAAACTTCATAGTCTCAAACATGTCCAAAGAATTGTTGCTCGCAGCCCCGTCCGTAGCAAGCGTAACATTCGCCCCAGCATCAAAGAACTCGGCAACCGGGCATATTCCCCCAGTAGCCAGCTTCAGATTACTTACAGGGCAGTTGGCAACAGTAGCCCCAGCCTTTCCAACAAGCGAAATTTCTCTTTTGGTTACCCACCCAAGATGTGCAAACACAGATTTTTCATCCACAAGCCCAATTGAATCCAAATACTCTACCGGCCGCATCTTTTTCTCCTTAAGCAAATTGAATACTTCTTCCCGGGTTTCGCTTACGTGCATATGAAACTGTAACCCTTCTTCATTTGCAAAAGCCTTAGCATCCTTCAGGAGCTCCTCAGAGCAAGTATACACAGAATGCGCAGCAACCGCAACCTGTACTCTGGAATTCATTCCATTTACTTCCTCCACTTTATGCTTAAGCTCCTTCATCTCGCTTTCCTTATCCCTCCCTTTAGGAGTATCATAAACTCCTTTCCCAAGCACAGCGCGCATCCCGGTTTCAATAACTGCATCTGCCATGTGTTTTATCCCGAACATATACATCTCATTGAAGCAGGTGGTTCCGCTTTTAATCATCTCAATTGTTCCCAACATTGTTCCCCAGTAAACATCCTCAGAAGTCATCTTTTTTTCCGCAGGCCAGATTTTCTCCTCTAACCATCTGTGCAAAGGCAAGCCTTCTCCATATCCACGCAACAATCCCATCGCAACATGCGTATGCGTATTAACCAATCCAGGAAATACCAGTTTTCCCTTTCCCTCCAGCACTTCTTCCACTTCTTCCTTAGGAAGCTCTTTGCCTATTGCTGCAATCTTGTTTCCCTCAATAAGTATGTCTCCCTTTAGCATCTCCCGGTTTGCGTTCTGCGTAATGATTCTTGCTCCCTTAATGAGAATGCTCATGGCTATCCTTTGGATGCGAGGATATAAAAGAATTGTTGGAATCAGCGTTGGAGAACCAAGAACTGAATGCCTTTATCGCGTTCTTTTCTATTTTATTGTCAATTTGCAGCAATATGTAACTAGTTGCTAGCCAGCTAACTCCCATAATGGGCGCGGCTATCAGTCCGCTAACGGATTTGCTAGCCATTAGAAATCCAGGTACAAGCAAACTCCCCAGCCAAATCGGTATTCCAAGTCCCCACAGATATTTGATTAACCATCCGTGCATGCCGGATTTTGTATATGAATATCCATGGACCACTTCCTTCTCCACAATGTCCTTTATACTCCGTGGGACAGAGTAGGGGCAGCAATCAGGTTTATATCCTTCGAAAAGTTCTTCCAGCTGTATTCTGTGTGGCAGATCTAAACCCAGATTTAACTGAGAAGTGGGTGGTCTTCGATGATTTGAGAGCCACCTCTTTTCAAGTTTATCTTTTGCCTGCCCCCATAATTTGTCCCGCTTCTGGATTCTCTTCTCCAACCTTTTTTCTTTCATTCTAGTGCAAATTGCTCTTACTCCCATAATTGTTTACAATCATCCACTTTAATATAGATGATTAGTAGCAAAGACTACTACTTTTTAATTCTTTTCTCTATTAACTAAAGGTATGGACATAGGCAACAAATTAAGGGAGTTCGGGTTCTCCCAAAATGAAGCAAAGGTTTACCTTGCCCTCCTTGAAACAGGGGGCACCAACCTGAAAACACTGGAACGCAAAACTTCACTCCACCGTGCAAACCTATTGGATGTACTTGAAAAGCTTGTAAAAAAAGGCGCGACTGGGATTGGGTACACGGGAAAAAGAAAGCACTACATTCCCACTTCCCCCAAGGCATTTTTTGGGAGGGTTGCAAAAAGAACTGAAGAACTGGTTGAAGATCTTGAGCAAATCAAAAGGGATGTTGAGCAGTCTCCAGTCACAATCCTCTATGGAGGGGAAGGCCTGAAGACAATAATGGAGGGCGATGTCGAATCCGGAAAAACAATAAACGTAATCCAGTCCTCCAAAAATGTGGATGTTCTTGCTGGCAGTTATCTCAAGTACCACCGCGAAAAACGCTGGAGAAAAGGAATAAAGATGCGAATCATGTATGGCCCTTCAGATGAGCAATATGGAAAGAGTGCTTCAAAAATCCCGCTTACAGAAGTAAAACTGACTGAAGAAGGACTGGGTCCGGTAACCCTTGAAGCATGTGGAGACAATGCAGTGCTGGTGTTTGGGGAAGAACCCACCATAATCAGGATAACCAACAAGGATATGGCACAGGCTTTCCTTCACATGTTTAATATGATGTGGAAAAAAGGCAAGCTTCTCCAGTATAAGAAGTAATTTCACAAATGGCTTTTTGCCATTTCCAAAAATTTCCCTGCATCAATTACAGTATTTTTTGCCTGTCCCTGGCTGAATTCCATTTTGCCGTAATCTGCCCCGCTTTTGTTTTGCATTGCCCGGGCCACAGCAAACGCATGCTCCTTCTCTTCTGCAGGGAGTTTCCCCTGGCTAAGGATTCGGTTGAACATTATGTGCGCATCATCATGCCGGGTGGCCTTTCTATTGAGAAATTTGAGGCACAATGCATCATTTGCCCGTATTATTGAGTGTATTGCCATGGCACAGGCCACATTGGAATCCCCTGCTTCAAATGCATGGGCTGCACCATCCAGCCAGGATTCGGCTTCCCCAATTGCTTTTTCCGGAATGTCCATCTAAACCAATACCTCATGTTTTTTTCCTTTCAGGAATTCCAGTAATTCCTTCTCTTTCCTGAATTCCACAAACATCACCTTTACTGCCAATAGGCCTTCCAGCTCAATTGCTTCTTTTGCAGAATCAAATCCTTTTGGGGAGATTAGTGCAATGTCAATATCACTAACCGGTTTTTCTTTTCCCTGCGCAACACTTCCAAAGAGAAAGGCTCGCCCCACCCCCCTCTTCTTCAATTCTTTTGCAATTGCTCCCAAGCTTGCTCTCTGCGGGCTCTTTTCCAGCTCCAGAAGCATTTTGGCAGTTTCCAGGTGGGGCCCTGAGCCCAGGGAAACTGCTTTAGTGTTGCCAATTTTTTCCATGTTAATTACCCTGAATCGCTCCCATTCCTGCAATATGTTCCACACGCTTCCAAACGGGACATTTGCTTCCTTTGAAAGTTCATTTATGCTGAATCTCCGTTTTGGGTATTTTATAAGTACTGAGAGTAGCTTTCCACTGCCTTTTCGGGAGAGTAGGGTGTGCGCCATATTATCAACCTTTTGATAATACTATCAAATAGTTGATAATTAAAATGTTTGCCTATCCAGGGGAGAAGCCTATATAATCATTTTGAAGTATACTCAATACGAATTCTGGTGTTTCTATGGATACAGGAGAGAATTATGAAGTTAAAGACATGTCCCTTGCAGAGCAGGGGAAAAAGAATATCGAGTGGGCAAAAAATCATATGACAAGCCTAAAGTCAATTATAGAGAGGTTTGAAAAGGAAAAACCATTTGAGGGAATCACAATAGGATTAGCACTTCATGTAACTAAAGAGACCGCAATCCTTCTTTACACACTCAGGGCAGGAGGGGCAAAAGTTACAATTGCAGGATGCAACCCTCTTTCTACCCAGGATGATGTTGCTGCAGCCCTGGTTGCAGACGGATTTTCGGTTTATGGATACAAGGGAGAAACAACCGATGATTATTATAGATACTTAAATGAAGTATTGAAACAAAAACCACAAATCACAATCGATGATGGGGGAGACCTCCTAAAGCTAATCCACACAGAAAAACCTGAATTGTTGGATTCCATGATTGGAGGTTGTGAAGAAACAACAACAGGAATAATCCGGCTTGATGCAATGGCCAAAGATAATGCACTAAAATATCCAGTGGTTGCAGTAAACGACAATGACACCAAACATCTTCTGGACAACTATTATGGAACAGGCCAATCTACTTTAGATGGGATTCTTCGTGCAACAAATGTTCTCCTTGCAGGAAGAACACTGGTTGTAGTAGGTTATGGAGATTGCGGAAAAGGTGTAGCGCTAAGGGCAAAAGCAATGGGTGCAAATGTAATTGTAACCGAAGTTAAACCATTTAGGGCCCTCCAGGCATTCTACGATGGACATAGAGTAATGCAAATGAATGATGCTGCAAAACTAGGAGATATCTTCATCACAGTTACAGGAAACAAGCACGTCATCTCATTGGAACACATGAAAATGATGAAGAATGATGCAATCATGGCAAATTCTGGTCATTTTGATTGTGAAATTGATGTTACTTCCCTACGAGAAAATGCATCTGCAGAAAGAGAGATGAGGCCTTTCCTGGAGGAATTTATTCTAAATGGAAAGAGATTGTATCTCTGTGCAGGAGGAAGACTTGTAAACCTCAGTGCAGCAGAAGGCCACCCTTCTGAAGTAATGGCAACTTCTTTTGCAGGCCAGGCACTTGCATGTGAGTATCTAGTGAAAAATAAGGGAAAACTGGGAGCAAAGGTAGTTGATCTCCCGGCTGAGGTAGACATCGAAATCTCCAAATTACAGCTTGAAGCAATGGGAGTAAAATTTGATGTTTTAACAGAGGAACAGATAAGATACCTGTCAAGTTGGCAGGAGGGGACTGAATAGTCAGTTTTTAAAGTTTCCTCACCCATAACATCTCAAATTAAACGGTGAATTGATGGATTATGATGACCTTTTAGATAAAGCACACAAAGAGCTGCCTGAAGACATAGGTACAGGAGAGCGTTTCGAAATTCCCACACTTGAGGTTTTTGTAGAAGGAAACAAAACAATAATTCGCAATTTTTCCCAGATCCTCCAAAAAATAAGGAGAACACCTGAGCACATACTCAAATACTTTTCAAAGGAATTTGCAGTTCCTGCAACTCCTGAAGGAGACAGGCTTATTTTGCACAGGAAGCTCAACAGAGATCTTCTGAACAAGAAGTTTACTGAGTACGTTAAAACGTACGTGATTTGCGAGCAATGTGGAAAGCCGGATACTCATATAGAGGATACAGGCCATAGATCCAAGGTATTGGTTTGTGAAGCTTGCGGAGCCAGGTCGGCGGTGAAATAATGGCAGCAGGAAGAAAGAAGAAAAAACCAGGCTTTAGGGGAATTAAAAAGAAACCCAAGAGGAAGCCGGCACCAGGAACAGTTCAGCCAATAATGCGTGTAAAACTTCCGCGTGATGGAGCAATGCTTGGAATAGTAACAGGAATTATGGGAGGAGGCCGCATGACTGTCATGTGCAACGATGGAAAAGAGAGAATGGGCAGAATTCCCGGAAAACTCAAGAGAAGGATTTGGGTTAGGGAAGGAGATGCAGTTTCTATTCGGCCATGGGAAATCCAAGGAGATAAGAAAGGAGATGTCGTTTGGAGATACCACCCCAATGAGAAGAGATGGCTCCAAGACAAGGGCTACTTAAAGGTAGGATAGATGGCTAGGAAGGTTTCAAAAAGAAAAAGGCCTTCAAAAGACGACTTTTTACTTAAGGAACGATTCAAGGTAGAGAGTGAAGTTTTCGACCGCTCTACTTTGCTTGCACTTTCTAAACTTATGGGAAAAGGGATACTTCAAACAGTAGACAATCCTATTTCCACAGGGAAAGAAGCAAACGTATTCCGCGCAACTACTCCTTCAGGTTCACCTATTGCAGTAAAAATCTACAAAATTGAAACAACCAAGTTCATGCGCCGCAAGGAATACATCGAAGGTGATCGGCGCTTCAAAAAGTTCCGTCACACGGAAAGGGATTTAGTATCTGCTTTTGCACAAAAAGAATACAAAAACCTGGAAATTTGCGCCAAAGCCAAAGTGCATGCTCCGAAACCCCTTCTCCAAGTAAAAAATATTTTAATTATGGAATTTTTGGGTGAAGATGGGCTCCCTTATACCCAGTTGAACATTCTGGGTCCGGAATCCATTTCACAACTCAAAAGCATTCTTTTAGACATCCGCAAACTGTACCGTGCGGGCTTGGTTCACGCAGATATAAGTGAATACAACATTCTAGTTGGCCCCAAGCCTTACCTTATTGATTTCGGACAGGGCGTAATTCTCTCCCATCCCAATTCAGAAAGATACCTGGAAAGAGATGTGTACAACATCGTAAAGTATTTCTCCAAGCACGGATTCAAAATGGACTTTGAAGAGGCTCTCAAATACGTCAAGTCTTAGCTACATTTTATTCGGTATAGGGACCCCAAGAATTCCTAATCCAATTGAAAGCACATTGTTAAATGCGGAAACCATCGCGAGCCTCATCTTCCTCTCCTTTTCATTTTCTGCTTTAATCACAGGATTGTTTGTGTAGAACTTGCTAAACACATTAGAGAGAGAGTAAAGGTAATCTGAAACCATGTGTGGCCTCATCTTTTTTGTAGCATTTCCAACAATCTCCGGGAACCTCGCCAGCTCCTTTATCAGCCGTTTCTCTTCAGCATTAAATT
Source organism: Microcaldota archaeon (assembly GCA_030613375.1). Taxonomy (GTDB): domain Archaea; phylum Micrarchaeota; class Micrarchaeia; order Anstonellales; family Bilamarchaeaceae; genus CAIKOA01. The sequence continues at coordinate 19,461 of JAUWMC010000003.1, read as the reverse complement.
CATACGATTTTACTGCAGCTTCATACCCCGCCTTTTCCATAATCCTCCTTGCACGCACGCATGCATATTGCAAATACGGTCCAGAGTCGCCTTCCAAACTCAAAACTTCATCCCATTTAAACACCAATTTCTTCTCAGGGGCAATCTTCAGGAACGCATATCTTATCGCTCCAATCGCAACTTCTTCAGCAATAATTTCCTTTTCCTCTTCCGGAAGCTCGCTCTTCACCTTTTCCAAAGCCCTCTTTTTTCCCTCTATTGCAAGCTCATCTGCTGTATGCCCTATCCAAGTCCCTTTCCTTCCGGAGAACTTCACTTCTGGAAGCCATGCATGCTCATAAGCCAAATGCACGAAATTCTCCGCTTCCTTATTGTACTCAAGCACACCCAATACATGTTTGATTACTTCCTGCGGGTACTTCTGCTCCACTCCAATTACATTCACGATCAGATCTGCTTTCCCAAAATCCTTCTTTACTCCCTTTTTGGAAGTAATGTATGCAACCCCATCTGTAGGCTGGTCCATGAATTTAGAGTATTTGAAATCTCCCTCCAATTTCCCAAATTTCCACAAATGAAAAATCATATCCTTTCCAGTATACGTAACAGTTCCATTACTTCGTATAAGTATCTTATCCGGGTCAGTCATCCCCCTCATCTTTCCTCCGAGTTTTACTACCCAACATCCTTTGCTCTTTCCACTGGTTTCGTGCGTAACTGCCCCACTTTTCTTCAATTTCTCAATCCCCTCCTCAAAAATTTCCCGCATAATGTCACTTTCACAAATAAGCACATTCTCATGATTTCCATAATTGAATGCGGTTTCATACTGAGCCTTTACGCATTCTTCTGCAAGCCACCGGGCTTTCTCCGCAGTTTCATTTCCTCCATTTTCCATCTCCTTCAAAATCCCCTCAATAGATTTTTTTACAACTTCATCTTTTTCCACCATCCCCGCAACCTTTACGTACTCATGCCCAATCCAGTGATCAGTTTTTCCCTCAATTTTTTTATCCATGTTTAGGTAGCCCCACAAACTCTGAGCAACCTGCAAACCCAAATCATCAATATAATCCATCCTCTGTACATCATCCCCGGAAAACTGCAAAAGATTTGCAACAGAATCTCCAAGCAACGCATTCCTTAGGTGTCCAATATGCCAGGGCTTATTTGGATTCACAGCAGGAGACTCTACAATAACCCTCCTTCCGGAGTTCCCGGATCCATATTCTCTTTCCATCTCCAGGATTCTCCGCACAGCTTCAGCGTAAAACTCATCGCTTAAAAAGAAGTTTATGTATGGACCAGAAACCTCAACGCTTTTCACCCACTCATGTGGTTTGAGCTTCTCTACAATTTCTCCCGCAGCCTGTGCAGGGCTCATCTTCATCTTCTTTGCCAGAATAAACCCAATCTTACTTGCAACATCCCCCTTTCCCTCTTCAGCAATTTCGAGAGTAGTAAAGCATACGCTTTCATCCTCATCAGTCGCTTTGGAAATAAGGCTTGCAATCTGGTGCTTTGCGTTGAGTATCATGAAAAGCACTTTATAGGAGAATAAATAAAAAGAAAGAGGATGGGGAGTCTATTCTCCGCCCATCAGTTCAACTAGAATCGCATTTTGTGCCCACAATCTATTTTCAGCTTCATCAAACACAACTGAACAAGGGCTGTCAATTACTTCAGCAGCAACTTCTACTCCGCGGTGCGCAGGCAAACAGTGCATAAAGATCGCATCAGGCTTTGCGTGCCCCATCAATTTAGAATTCACCTGGAACCCTTCAAAGTCCGCAAGCCTTTTTGCTTTCTCTTCATCCTGCCCCATGCTTATCCATACATCAGTATAAACAACATCCGCATCCCTCACTGCGTCCACAGGATCATGCGAAATAGAAACAGTTCCTTTTGCCTGGGCCCTTACTTTCTCAAGCATCTCAGGCTTAGGCATATACTCCGGTTTATCCGGACATAATCCAACAACATTCGCACCTAATTTAGAGAACCCAATCATGGTTGAGTGGAACATGTTGAATCCGCAATCTCCTACATACACAATCTTTAATCCACCTACTTTCCCTTTCTTCTCAAGTACAGTAAGCATATCCGCCATCGTTTGACAAGGATGGTACATATCCGTAAGCGCATTAATCACAGGAACAGTTGCATTAGCTGCGATCCCCTCAATGTCCTTATGGTCATTCAACCTGGCCATAATCCCTTCTACATAACGACTCATGGTCTTTCCGGTATCTTCAATGCTTTCACCACGGCCCAATTGAGTGTTCTTGATGTCCAGGAACATCCCATGCCCTCCTAAACGAGTCATTCCAGCCTCAAAGCTCATCCTGGTGCGTGTAGATGATTTCTGGAAAAGCATCGCCAGGGTTTTGTCCGGCAATTTCTTCACAAGCTCACCCTTTTTCATCTTCAAAGCAACGTCCAACAGATATTCCACTTCCTCTTTGCTGTAGTCTAAGAGGGTCAAAAAGTGTCTTCCTTTCAAGTCCATATTCCCACCTTCATCTCTATTCTACACATAAATTAAAAAAACCTCATTCCGCGTACTCTTCCACGGTCCGCACATCCAACTCTTTCTTATCAAGAGTGTCCAAAGCCTTCAGAAGCTCAAATGCAGTATTTATGTTCGTAATGCAGGGAATCCCCTGCTGAATACTCGCCTTCCTCATTTTGAACCCGTCCGTATGGGCACTCCCGCCCCTCCGAGGAGTATTTATCACTAAATTAACCCTCCCGGACTCAATCATGTCCACTACACTGGGATACCCTCTCCCAATTTTGGAAATAGCAATCGCATTCTCAATGGGCCCCACAGTCCCAAGAGTTCCATAAATCTTGAACCCGAGCTTCTTGAGCACTGGAGCAAGTTCATGCACATAAGGATGGTCATCATCCCTGAAGCTCAGGAACGCAGCACGTTTCCCTTTATCCACATCAATTCCTGCAGCAAGAAGTGCTTTGTAATAAGCCATCTCAAAGCTCTTCCCAATCCCCATGGTTTCCCCGGTGCTCCTCATTTCCGGACCTAATTTTATGTCAGTTCCAATCAATTTCAAAAATGGAAACACAATGCTCTTTACCGCATAATGATTCTGCACAGGTTTAATCTCAGGGAGCGTCTCCCCAACCATTGCCTTCACCGCAAGCTTTGCAAGCGGCACCCCAATAGCCTTGCTCACAAACGGAACGGTTCTGCTCGCGCGAGGATTAGCTTCCAGTATGTACACGGTCCCCTTCTTCACAACATACTGGATATTAATTAGCCCAACTATTCCCAAAGCCTTTGCAATCTTTTTAGTATATTCAATAATCGTCCCCTCTTCCTCATCACTCAGCCTCAAAGAAGGAATCACTATATTTGCATCCCCGGAATGCACCCCCGCAGGCTCAATATGCTCCATAACCCCGCTTATGAAAATCTTCTTCCCATCACTAACCGCATCCACTTCGCACTCAATTGCATTGTCCAAATATCTATCTATAAGTACCGGCTTTTCCCCGCTCAACTCCACTGCTTCATCAATATATTTGCGAAGCTCAACATCATCCCGTACAATTTCCATCCCTCTCCCAGCAATCACATAACTTGGTCTTACAACCACAGGATACCCAATCCTGGAAGCAACATGGAATGCCTCAACATCATTAAGCGCAATTCCATTTTCAGGCTGGGGAATCCCCAATTTATCCATAAGCTTGCTAAACCTCTCCCTATCCTCTGCAAGGTCTATCCCATCCACAGAAGTCCCCAGTATTCTAACCCCTGCTTCTGCAAGCTTTCCTGCGAGCTTTATGCTGGTCTGGCCCCCAAGCTGCACAATTACTCCTTCAGGATTCTCGTTTTCAACAATATTCATTACGTCCTCAAAAGTAAGCGGCTCAAAATACAAACGATCACTGGAATCAAAATCCGTGCTTACCGTTTCCGGATTATTGTTAATCATAATGCTCTTGTACCCCATTTCCCTAATTGCAAAAGCAGCATGCGAGCAGCAATAATCAAATTCAATCCCCTGCCCAATCCGTATTGGCCCAGATCCAATTACAATAATCTTTTTCCCCTCCATCTCCCCAGCTTCATTCTCATCTTCATACGTAGAATAATAGTATGGGGTAATCGCCTCAAACTCCCCAGCGCATGAATCCACGGTTTTATATTTAGCCACTATTCCAAATCCTTTCCTCAGCTTCCGCACTTCCAATTCACTTTTCCCGCTAAGCGCACCAATCTGCTCATCAGAAAAACCCGCACGCTTCGCTTCCAATAGAACTTTCTTCCCCAGCCCCTCCTTAATTTTCCCCTCCAGCTCTACCATTTCCCCCATCCGGTTCAGGAACCACTCGTTTATTTTTGTTTTCTCGTGCAGTTCCGCAACACTGCTCCCCCTCCGAAATGCCTCCAATAGCGCAAACAGCCTCAAATCCGTAGGTGGATACAAATGCTCCCCAGGCTCAATTTCTTTTGGAATTTTTATCTCCAAACTCCGTATCGCTTTATTCAAAGACTCAGGAAAAGTCCTCCCAATCCCCATTACTTCCCCAGTACTTTTCATTTGCGTCCCAATCACGCGCGAAGTCTGGGGAAACTTATCAAACGGCCATCTAGGAATTTTAGTAATGACATAATCAAGTGCAGGCTCAAATGCCGCAGAAGTCCCGGTAATTGCATTTTTTATCTCATGCAGCCTTTTTCCCAAAGCAATCTTGGTTGCAACTCGCGCAATCGGATACCCCGTAGCTTTTGAAGCAAGTGCAGAAGACCTGGAAAGCCGAGGATTAATCTCAATCACAAAAAATTCCCCGGTTTCCTGGTTCATTGAAAATTGCACATTGCATCCGCCCTCAATCCCCACAGCATGCACAATCTTCAGTGCAGCATTACGCAAAACCTGGTGGTCCACATCACTCAAAGTTTGCGAAGGCGCAACCACAATGCTCTCCCCCGTATGCACTCCCATAGGGTCAATATTCTCCATATTGCAGATAATTACTGCATTCCCATCCGCATCCCTAACAACTTCATATTCAAATTCCCCCCAGCCCAAAGCGCTCTTTTCCACAAGCGCTTCCCCGGTTGCGCTAAGGCGGGTTGCAGACTCCACAAATTCCCCAAGCTCTTTTTCATTAAACGCAGTTCCCCCTCCGGTTCCCCCAAGCGTAAAAGAAGGGCGGATAATAACAGGATACCCAATCGATTCCACAAACCCTTTAGCACTCTCAAACTCCTTCACTACTTTCCCAGGCATTATCGGAATTCCAATCTTTTCCATAAGCATGTTGAATTCTTCGCGAGACTCTGCCATTTCTATTGATTTCGCATCCGTTCCCAAAAACGCAATATTATGCTTCTCCAGAATTCCCTTCTTGCACAATTCCATGGATAAATTAAGCCCGGTCTGCCCGCCCACAGTTGCAAGCAGCGCATCCGGTTCCTCCCTTTCAATAATCTTCTCCAGCACTTCACAGGTAAGGGGTTCAATATACACCCTATCCGCCATCTCATAATCTGTTTGAATGGTAGCAGGATTCGAATTAACCAGCACAACCTCCTTCCCCTCTTCCCTAAGTGCCCTACATGCCTGCGCACCAGAATAATCAAACTCGGCACTCTGTCCAATAACTATGGGGCCGCTCCCGATAACCAGCACCTTCTTCACTCCATCAGCCCCACGAACTCATCGAAAAGGTACCCGGAATCATGGGGCCCGGGAGAAGCCTCAGGATGGTACTGCACAGAAAATATTTCCAATTCTTTATTCCGCATCCCCTCTATGCTCCCATCATTCAGGTGCGTATGCGTAAGCTCAAATCCTTTAGGAATCTTATCCACTGCAAACCCATGGTTCTGCGTAGTAATCGCCACTCGGTTCCTCTCCAAATCCAGAACAGGATGATTTGACCCCCTGTGCCCAAATTTCAATTTGAAAGTGTTTCCTCCAAACGCGTGCGCAAGCACCTGATGCCCCAAACAAACTCCAAACATCGGCTTAAACCCCGCAAGCTCTTTCACGGTTTTATGTATCCCTGTAACCACTGCAGGGTCCCCGGGCCCATTAGAGAGCATTATTCCATCCGGCTCAAGTGCCTTCACATCCTCTGTACTTGAATATGCAGGAAGTACGTGCACTTCACACCCACGCTTCACAAGCTCCCGCACAATTCCCATCTTCACTCCGAAATCCAGCAAAGCAACCTTCTTTGGATTTCCGTTTCCGAATATTTTAGGTTCATTTACCCCTGCTTCAGCCACATAATCAGTTGCAGAATAATCAAACCCCTCAAGTTTAGAAAGAAGTTTCTCAACATCAATCTTACCCGTAGAAGTAGCAATAATTGCAGGCATAACCCCCTTACTCCGTATTCTCCGAACCAGGAACCGCGTATCCACCCCACAAATCCCAGGAACCCCATTCTTCTTCAAAAAAGAGTCCACAGAGCCCTCTGCAGAGCGGTGCTGGAAATCCGGGCTCAATTCCCGCACTACAAACCCCGGTGCATGAATCCTATCGCTTTCATTATCCTCTTTATTCACTCCATAGTTTCCAATCAAAGGATAAGTCATAAGCAGGATTTGCCCCCCATAGCTCGGGTCTGTAAGCGTCTCTTGGTACCCAGTCATAGAAGTATTGAAAACAAGCTCCCCGGTTCTTTCCCCCTCAGCGCCAAAACCAGCGCCATGAAGAACAGTTCCATCCTTCAGGGCCAGCACAGCTCTCATCCATCACACCTTCACCCTCTTCACGATATAAATTAAAAAACCCAGTTTCAATCAGGATTAAAAGCCTTCTTTTTCATAATATATTTTTCTTCTATTTAGGCCCTGGGAATGAAAATAACGCAGCAGGGAACATTATGGCATAAAGGGCGACCAATTGCACAATTGTCCCATGCACAAGCCCGCTATTTTCCCCAATGTAAACGATCGCGAAGCTGGACAGAAAAAAGAGCAGGAGGATGGCAGCAGCGCTCCAGAAAACCATAAGATTCACTATTCCGTGCCTCTTCCACTTATCGTAGTATGGCACAAGGAAATGCCTGAAAACCCTTTTTTCCAGATTCCACCTTCTCATAACGTTGGCAGAGAATACTATTGCAGACAGCCCTATGCCCATAAGGAGCGCGGCACCAAATAGCCTCAGGCCATTGGCATCCATAGTTGTGCCATACGTTGCCAGAATTGCCGCAATCCACGCAAAAACCGAGAGCACGATGGGCATCCGCAATGTATCCGAAGTCACCCCCAGCCCGCTTAATTTGAACTTTGCAAACAGCACAACTGCCTGGAAGGCAGGGAGGGCTGCCGCCAGCAGGGTTTCTGTGGAGAAAATGTCAATCTCAAATGTTTTGATGTACACAAATGTCATCCCTGCGCACACCATCAGGGGAAGCCCTGCCAGCTGCCTCGCCCGAATTCTCCTTACGAATTGCTCATTTTTCGTAACTATCTCGATATAGATAAGAGCCCCCAGGAACACCATCTCATAGAACGGAAGTGCCTTGATGAGCCCGAGATCCATCTCCCCTGCAATTGGATAAAGGACGGGAACAAGGAAAAGATATCCCAACACCACGACAAAGAACCCAAATCCGAGCCACCGTTCTATTTCGGTGAACAGCTTGCTGAATGGCTTAACCTGAGCAGGCTTCCGCCTTGAAACATACTCTCCGGGCTTGACCCTGAGCACAACCCTCTTGCTTTCCATTCTGTTTTAATTTTCACTGCTCCAAATTTAAAGCATTCAGTCCATTCCCCTACTGGTGCAGGAATGATTCTGATAATTCTCGCCCTTTTCCTTGGATTGCTCACAGGACTAATTCCGGGGCTGCACCCCAATACTCTTACATCAGTTCTTCTTTCTTTGAATATCTTATCCCCTGACCTTCCATTTGCAATAATTGCGATGTTTGCAGTCCATTCCATAATTGCATACATTCCCTCAATTTTCCTAGGAATTCCGGACTCAACCGTAGTTCTTTCCGTGCTCCCTGGCCACAGAATGGCCATGAAAGGAAAAGGCCTCGAAGCCCTCACAGTAATGGTGGTTTCCGCAATATTTGCAGTATTAATCTGCATCACCCTATTCCCAGTCTCTCAGGCACTCTACCCAATAGTTTTCCCGGCAATCCAGCCATACCTTTTCCACATCCTCATTATCGCTTCCGCAATTTTGGTTCTAAGAAGCAAAAATCCCTTAGGTGCTCTCCTAATCTTTATACTTGCAGGGGTAATCGGAAAGCAGGCATTTTCCTTAGGCCTCCCGGATCCATTCCTCCCACTATTTACCGGAATGTTTGCAATGGCCGCAATTTTCACCTACTCAAACGCAAAGCTTCCTGAGCAAAAACTCCCAAAAAGAATAGACCTTTCCATACTAAAATTTGCAGCGCTGGGAGTATTCTTAGGATGGATTGCAGACCTACTTCCAGGAATAAGCTCTCCCGCACAAGTAGCAGCATTTGCCTCAATAATAGTCCCCTTTGCAGGGGTTGCATACCTTGCAACGATCGCTTCAATTGGAGTAAGTGAATCAGTATTTGCTTTCTCTACCGCATCTACATTAGGCAAAGCAAGAATAGGTGCAATTGCAGAAGCTTCCTCTATAACTCCAATACAAGATGCACTCATTCCCTACCTTTCCGTATTCATAATTGGAATCGCCTTTGCTTGTATTCTCGTCTATATCTTCAGGCCAAAAATAGGGGAAATCTCCAAAATCAATTTCAGCATCATGAATACAATGCTTGCAATTTACCTAATATTAATCATATTTCTTATAGATTCGCTTCCAGGTTTGATGCTCTTTTTCGTAGCAACCGCCCTAGGGTATTTATGCATAAGATTGAATGTAGAAAGAACAATTTTGATGGGCTCAATTATTGTGCCAACTATCCTCATTCTGTTTTAGGTTCTTTGGGTACCCAGCCTTTGATTGTCCCTCCATCCATTAGGAGTTTGGCTATTTCTGTGAGTTGCTCCCCTGCCCCGTTTTTGTCCAGCACCCTTCCACTTAAGGTGGTTTTTGTTTCTTGCATGATGCTGAATGGTTCTCCAGTCTGAAGGACAATTTTGTCCACAATTTCCGTTTTACCTTCATCACTAAGGCGAAGTACCATAACCTCCCCACTCATGTTTGGCATTTGATTATCCGTTATAATGAGGTCGAATTCCTCGGTCGCGATTCGATCTAAGCCTTCCTTGCCGTCCTTGGCCAAAACCACATCCTCCTGTTTTACTCCCACCCTTTTCAGGTTCCTGAGAACAGCCCTTGAAATCTGAGGAAAATCATCTATAATAAGTACCTTAATCTGCTTTTGAATTTTGTCTGGCCCCCCATTCCTTGATTTATCCTCTAACTTGGAAATAGTAGGAGTTTTTGCACTTGGAGCACTAGGGATAACACTGCCCTTTTTGTTTTTCATAGTTTTATTTTACCCACAAAACTATTTTAAAGCCCACAGTCCTACGGATGAACCCTTGTCCGGTCCCTTGGGAACATCATACATTCCCTAATATTGGGCATATCCGTAGCCTTCATAGTAATCCTCTCAAGCCCGATGCTCCACCCTGCGTGCGGAGGTGCACCAACCCTAAATGCATCTACATAGAACTGGAATTTTGCAGGGTCCAAATCACGCTTTCTAAGTTGCTCCTCAAGCAATTCTGGAATGTGGATACGCTGAGCACCACTCGAAATCTCAAGCCCTTTGTAAAGCAAATCAAATGCCTTGCAAACTTCAGGTTTATCTTCCCGTGGCATAGAGTAGAATGCGCGGCTCATTGTAGGCCAGTCATTTATGATAAACAATTCCTCTTCAAGAATCCCGTAGATTTTTTTTTCCTGCTCTTTGGAGAAATCATCTCCCCACTCTAGGGATTCACCCTCAGAGTTCAATTTATCTACAATTTCAGTATAAGTATATCTCGGAACCTTATCCGGAACTTTTACTTCCGCTTTAAGGAGCTCAAGTTCCTCCTTCATTTCCGCAGCTTTCTTCAAAATCGAAAGGGTAACTTCCGAAAGTACGTCCATTGCATCATTATCATCCGCAAAGCCCATCTCTATATCCATTTGGATTACTTCGTTCAAATGAGTAGTTGTGTGATGCTTTTCCGCCCTCCAAACTGGGGAAGTAATCATAACCTTGTCTATTCCCCCAACAACCGCGAGCTGCTTGTACAATTGAGGAGACTGTGCCAGAAATGCTTTCTGCTCAAAATACTGTACAGGGAATACTTCTGTTCCCCCTTCCGTAGCTGCAGCTACAATATGCGTAGGGTGCACTTCCTGAAATCCCATCTCAACAGTTTTTCTCCTGAACTCTCCAATAATTGCAGCTTTAACCTTGAAGATTGCAGAAACAGTAGGCTTCCTCAAATCCAGATATCTAAAGTTCAATCGTGTATCCAAATCTGATTCCACAACCCCAGTAGGATCTATAGGAAGTTTTTTCTCAACAAGGCTAAGCACTTTAACTTCCGAAGGAACTAATTCTACCCCTCCTGGTGCAACTTTGTTCTCCACAACTTTTCCAGTAATAGAAATAACATCTTCTTTATTCCTCTTCATATTCTCGAGAACTTCATCGGAAACTACGCCCTTTTTTGCAATAATCTGCATAATCCCTGTTTTATCCCTAAGTTGAATGAAGATAAGCTTTCCAATGTCCCGAATTTCGTGCACCCATCCGGAAACGGTAACTTCTTCCCCAACTTTCTTTTTTGCAGAATCAACATAATCTGTCCTCATCATAAATACCACTTTTGCTCATATTGATTAATAGTCATTATTAATGTTAGCGGAAACTGGAAAAGAAGATAGAAGAGGGTTAGAAACCCCCGATCTATTTTGTAAGGCTAATCTCGATTGCGGATACTTTACTCATGCTTCCGTCTTCAGAAGCAAGTTCTTCGGTCTTTATGAGGATGTCTTTGACCTGCACGTCCATGAGGAAACGGTTCCTCACGATTTCCGCAACATCCACTGCTCTGGAGATAAGCTTTCCCCTTGCTTTTAGTACCACTGAATCAGCTCCATTGTTGAACTGGGTAACTACTGCAAGTACATAGCCCATCACGCCTTTCTTTCCAACGAAAACAGTGTTTTCGTCTTTTTTTTCTGTAGTTGCTTCTGGTTTTTCAATTGCTGTTTCAGTTTTTTCAGCTGTTTCTTCTGTCATAGTCTTCACCTTTCCCACTTAGTGCACTTGAAGTGAAACTCTACGGATAAGCTTTTTAACATATCCCAAAGTCAACTATACTAATCTCGTGATTAGAATGAGCCCAAGAATTGCAATCCTAGACAGGGATTTATGCACCCGCAAAAAATGCGGTTACCAATGTGAGAAGGTATGTCCAGTGAATAGAATGGGCGAAGAGTGTATCGTAACTGAAGAAGACACCCAGTTTCCAAAGATAAACGAGTTTCTCTGTATAGGATGTGGGCTTTGCGTAAAAAAATGCCCTATGGATGCAATTACAATCATTAATCTCGCAGGGGAATCCGGAGACCCACTTTACCAATATGGAGTAAACTCATTTAGACTTTACAACCTTCCGCTTCCAACTGAAGGCCTTTGTGGGATAGTTGGAAGGAATGGAATCGGAAAAACCACTGCACTCAATCTCCTCTCCAAAAAAATCAAACCCAATTTTGGAGACCATGCCAAAAAATTCACAGATGCTCAAATCCTTGAGCGCCTTCCTATTGCAACAAGAAGATATTTTGAATCAGAAACCGAATCCACCCTGGAAGTTTCTTATAAACCCCAGATGGTGGACAAACTTAGGGATGCATTCAAGGGAACAGTAGAAAAGCTTCTCAAGAAAATGGATGAAAGAAATGCATATGCAGATACAGTGGAAAAATTCAACCTTAAAAAAATACTCAAAAGGAAAATCCCCCAGCTTTCAGGAGGAGAGCTCCAGAGAGTTTCCATTGCAGCTTCTTACCTAAAAGATGCAGACATCTATTATCTGGATGAGCCCTGTAATTATTTGGATATTGAAGAAAGGCTTCGCACCTCATTAATCCTGAAAGACTTTGCAGAAGGAAGAAAAATGGTGGTTGTTGAGCACGATCTCGCAATTTTAGACTACATGAGTGATTATGTTTACATCTTCTATGGGGAAGAAAACGCATATGGTGTCTCTTCAGGGGTAAAAAGCACAAGAGCAGGAATAAACGAATATCTTGCAGGTTTCCTCAGGGAGGAAAACATACGATTCCGCGACAGGGAAATTGCCTTTAGCCAGTACAGTGAAAGAGAAACCCACACCCAAACAAGGTTCTCATATTCCCCAATGAAAAAATCATTCACAGGCTTCAAATTCTCTTCGGATAAAGGAGACATCCGACAAGGAGAAATAGTAGGAATTGTAGGAAAAAACGCTTTAGGAAAATCCATTTTTGTAAAGATGCTTGCAGGTGTAGAAAAACCAGATGAAGGCGAGCCCGCGAAATTCAAGGTTTCCTATAAACCCCAGTACATAAAGCCCCAAAAAGATGTTACAGTATTCCAATTATTTTTGGGAAGCAACATAAACAAACAAATCGCAGAAAACGCAAAAAGAGAACTCGGCTTAATGAAACTCATGGAAAAGGATCTGGACCAGCTTTCAGGTGGAGAGCTTCAAAGGGTTTCAATTGCACAGGCACTTTCCCAAAAAGCGGATATTTATCTATTTGATGAGCCCACCGCATTTTTGGATGTGGAGCAAAGATTGAGATTCTCAGATTTACTTCGCAGAACTATTGCAGAAACTGAAAAATGCGCATTCGTTGTAGATCACGATGTGGTATTTGTAGATTCAATTGCGCATAGATTAATGGTATTCGAAGGGGAAAGCTCTGTGCACGGCCACGCATCTACTCCATTAAGCAAGATGGAAGGGATGAACTCTTTCCTGAAAATGGCCGGAATAACTATGAGAAGGGATAAGGATTCCAAAAGACCAAGAATAAACAAGCCACACAGCGTACTAGACAGAGAACAAAGGGAAAAGAACGAATACTATTATTCTTCAAAAGACTCGATTCAGTAATATACAGTATCTACTTTGGTTATTTCCCCATTTCTTGCAATCTCAACAAAGTATCCAAACCTGGCAGAAGGGGAATCCCACTTCACTTTCCAGCCTGCATCATCCCTGTAAACTACAGGAACCACATCATCATAAGTCATTACATAATTGTGTACACTCTGGGTTCCTGAATTCATATGGGAAGCAATTATCGCTTCCTCCTCAAACCCGATTACGCATCCTTGTCCTTCGCATACGGTGCATGAAGATGTAGTAATATACTCAGGAGGGTCTGTTACAAAGTTCTGTACTGGATAATAGTAGAAATAATGTACCCTTACAGGACATGGAGTATAAATCCCCTCAGTAACCCGGGCGCGAATCCTCAAATAATCCTCCCCCTCTTCATTTTGGAGCGTTTCCCAATCCATTAATTCAGCAACATCCGCATTCGGATATTTCCCCACCAAATCCTCAAGTACATAATCAGTAGCATCATCAATCTGCACATCTTCCTCGTAGAATCCCATGCCTGCCACTATTAGCAATGATGCTACAAAAAGAACTATGATCACAGTTGCAAGCCTATCCTCCATAACCCCATATATCAGAAAAACTTAAATAATCCTTCTGAACCAAAGAAGCCTGCATTTTTGCATGATTAGTGAAGGATTTTGTCTACTTTTTCTTTTTGCCTGCAAATTTCATCTGCGGGAAAACCACGGGTGCAGTAAGCCCAAAAAGCCTTGCAATCTGGATTGCCTGCAAAGAAGAGTGATAGTAAATAGTATTTACTATATATTCTCCGGATGCACCCGTAATGGTCTTGCTCTTTACCCACTCTTTCCGGGCATTTTCTGCATCCTTTCCAATAAACGCAGCCTTTCCGGTTAAGTGCAACCCACTATTACCTGGTGCATACCCTACAGTATAATCAAAGGTCAAATTCAGCGTATCTCCCTTTGCCTGGGCTTCAGTAATGGAAATATTTGTTTTGAATGATTCCGGAGCCTTAGGACTATTTCTTCTTACATCCCCTGCATAAAATTCAACATATTCGAGCTTCATAATCTCAACCTCAGCATATCATCACATGCTCATTTTTAATGTTTTTCCTATGGGCCTATTGGGGTTTCTCCCGTAGGCGTGCTCATTGGATAAGGCATGTATGATCCTTCTCCAATTTGGAAGTACATCCCTGCTCCGAACTCAGGTATCGCAGTGCGTATACTTGGCGTATACATGGGCGCAGTGTATTGCGGAATTGTTTCGCTGTGCACAAATCCATACAGTCCTACCCTGAAGTATCCGTATTCCTCTGGACCGAATTTGTACTCAAGGGAAACTGCTGCTCCGAGGTCCACATTATCCGTAATGTTTCCCATCACCCCAAGTCTCCAGTCTTTAGTCTCAAACTCCGCACCAGTGTAAGCCCCGAGTTCTTCCTTCTGTACCGGACCCTCCACAGTCATCATCTCCCCTTCTGTTTTGGTAACCGCTGCATATATCTTGAATCCGCTTACATGTTCTACAAAGGTAGCTATGTCCCACCTTGTTTTGTCCGCATAGAAATATCCACTTGTACCTAGGTACCATCTCACATGCCCATCAAAGTCTTCCTGTATTGTGGATTTCCTGTCGTAGAACCATTCGCTCCAAAGTTCATCTTCCACAGCAGCTTTCTGAACACTTTCCATTATTATGTGGTTCTCCCCGGCACGTATTTCATCTACAAGCTGTTCAGGAATAACATCAGTATCTAGCGCATCGCAAATCGTGTTCCGTATTTCTGGAGGAATCCCTGAGAAGTTTCCTCTCCTTATCTGGCTCACGTATTCATTGTACTCAGTCATGAGCCTTCTGTAATCATTTGCATCCTCAAGAATATTTGAGAAAACTCGCACAGCTCCCTCCACAAACATACCAGGATCTTTCCATGCCCATTTTTCTCCTTCTGCCTCAACAGTTTCGCTCACAACTGTTTTTACAAGCAAGACTCCAGCATCAACTGCAGCCCTTTGGAACCAGAAACCATTGAATAGTTCTTGCCCTACTCCAGTGCCTACAATGCCCTTTGCTTCACCTCCTTGGGTTCCGTATGGTCCCCATATGGGAACGGATGCGTATGCTCTCCAAAATCCGCTTTCCCAATCTACAAGAGTTCTTCCCTGCACCATGTTGAGGTCTTGCTCCCACCATTTTTCCTTTTCCTCAATAGTAACAAGCACCACGTCAAGTGACCAGTCATTGTTTACTTGGATTCCCAGGTTGTAGTAGTTCCATACCTTCTCTATTGATTGTTCATATTTCTCGTAGAAATCGGATGTAAGTTCTCCAGCTTGCATTGGGTTGTTTCCAACGTCTCTGCGTAGCTCTTCATAATCCGCCATCATCTGGTCAAGTCCGGAAATTCTGCTTACGTCCAACCTTGCACCGCTTCCGCTTTCAAGGCTCTTCAAAAATCCAACCGTTCTCCAGAATACCTGGTTGTGTCCCATCTCCCCTGCTTGCCCTTCCTGCTCGCTTGTTTTCTGGAGTTGTTCAACCACATGGATCAATCCCCCCATCACAAGCCCATCTTTCTTTTCGCTGTGCTTTGCACCGTAAAGCGTACCGCCAATCCTATGCAGGCTGTGTATATATTGCTGCACAGATTCTGATTCGCTCATCAGTGCCATAGCTTCCATATTTGAAGAGCCTGCTTCATAGAACAATCCTCCTCCCCTGCGGTCAAACTTGGTTTCTCTACTTTGGCTTTTTATGAAGAACCCTCCCTTTCCGAACATTGTTTCCTCAGCTTCTCGTTCGGAGGTTTCACCAGTATGAGATTCCCCAAGGCCCACACCCATATCAAGCTGCCAGGCACTCTTTTCCTTTACCCTTCTCATTGTGTAATCCACATCCTGAATTACGTACTTATCTTCAAATGTCTTCCCTTCTTCTCCTGGCCTCTGTATCGTAAGCATTTTTCCGGGCAGTGCAATAACATGAATATCTGTTGACTTTACTTTCCCGGCCGCATCCATTTTCTTCACAGTTGTTGCTTCCGCAGGAGTCCACTGCAAAAGAAGCGGCTGGTCCGCTCCCTTTTCTTTTATGAACGGAACTGCCTGCACATGCCCAAGCCAAGCTGTTTTTTCAATGTCAAATGCAATCGCACCCCCCCCTCTATCTATTGTAGGCTCAACGTTCCACGCATAGGTAGTAGGAGTATCAAATGCCTGGTTCCCGAAACCTGCAACATAGTTCAATGCATCAACAAAATCATTTTTTCCTCCTTTAATCTCAAAAATTGTCCCGTCTTTTTGTATGTAGTAGTATCTAGCGGTCATTACCTGCTTTCCTTCTACATTCTCAATCATGTTCACAACAGCAAGGCTCTGGCTTGGGTTTGTTGGGTTCCAGTGGGTTGCAATAGTATTAATGAGAAGTTCCTTGCTCTCATCATCCGCAGCAAGAGATTGTTCATACCCCGCAAGCGCGCTGTCTATTCCTGAAACCTTTTCCTCATCGCTCATTCCCCCGCTTGCAATCGGAAGCTTTCCAATCGGTACCGCAAGCGCTCCAATTCCTCCAAACACACGCTGATCTTCTTCCATTCCTCCTCCCCACAGTACGCCTCCCGTAGGAGTGATAAGCGCACCTGCAGTGGCAGCCCCAACATCCCATTCCTTTTCAGGGCCTTCTTCAGTTTCCACCGTCTTTTCTTTGCCCGCAACTCCAGCAAAGCCTCCACCCCCTATAAGCGGCCCTCCATATTGTGGCATATCCGTTGGGATAAATGCTTTGTTTATCTCCATCATTAGTCTTGTATGGCTAAGTGAGGAAATATTCACTCCTGGAAGATACTCATTAATCGGAACCAACGGATGCTGCGGCTCAACATAATTCTTAAATGCCTGCCCGACCGCTGTTGCCCAGGTAGGAACTGAAAGCTGCCTGAACTGCGGCATGGTCAACCCTCCCCCATAGCTCATAGGAGAAGTTTTCAATCCACCTGCAGTATATGGAGTGCCAGTTGAGGGAAACGGAATCCTATGTGGCATAAAGTATGGAGGGATAAACCTCCTCCCTCTGTCCAGGGGAGTAAGGAGTCGCGGGGCATACCCCGGAGGCTTCTGTTCGATTGAGTGCGGAGGAGCCCGGTGTATATACACTTTATCATCCATGAGCTCCATTCTTTCATACTGGCTCAGCGCACTCTTCTCTATTTTTGCAATCTCCTGAAGTGCATTATCCAGCCTAGTAACAACCCTTCTTACATTCATCCCCTCAGGGAAAAGTGAAGCAGGTGAAAGCCTCGAAGTAATGGGATTGGTTTCCATGTCTATTCTTGTGGAAATAACGGTCATTGCATCTCTGAACACATCTGCATCCCCTTCGCAAATCTCCGCAAGGTTTTGTATTGCCTGGAAATATCTGGGAATAAGTGTCGGGCTTACAGCATTAAGTTTCGAAACGGTACTCACAACAAGCCTTTTTTCTTCCATACTATCCAGCCCGCTGTTGTAAACCGTTTCAAGATACTTGTAAAATGCAAGTGCTGCAATCGGGCTCATGTTTGAACTTTTGTCATACATCTGTGCTTCCAGCTGGCTCATTTTCATATCTTCCATCTGCGGGGAAACCATTGGAAAATAATCAGTAAACCACTGAGCCTGTGCTCTCTTTACTTCAGCAAGCCCTAATCTTGAATCAATCCTGTTCTGCACTTTATTGATATATACAGAATCTCTTGTTTTGATTCCCTCAAAAAGGTTTGCGGAAGTTGCATCCAAAGCAGAAAGATATTTCTTGTAAATATTAAACAGGTTCTTGTTTTTCGAAACTGCAGTAAGGTACTTGGTAAGTGTTTTGTCATTCGGAGCCACGGAGTTGTACATATTATGGATCATTGCCATCCCGTTGCGCACCATTGCAATTCCAAAGAGCGCTTTCTGCACATCATTTTTTCCTTTGGTTTCTATCCCAAGGCTTGCAATCCACTTGTTCAGCTCTGCAATCTCTGCATCTGCCTGCCCATGCTCAAGTTTTGATTTCTCATCTCTCAGGTAATTAATTCTGTAAACCATCTTCTGGAGTGCCCAGTCATTTGGATTCTCCTTATAATCAGAAATCAGTTTGATGAGCTCCATTTTCTCTATAAAAGAGGGGTAATTTGTTGTTTTCTTGGTGCTGGGCGGACCCTCAAGCTCTTTCATCGGAACAGCAGAAAGGTCTGCAGGCTTTGCTGCCGCACCCCGCGCATATTCTTCCGCAGGAACTCCCTGCGCAAGCAATGCCCTCAAAAATCCATACTCAGAATCATTCAGCGTTCCACTTTCAAATACAGGCTTTCCACCACTTTTTTCATACTTGCTGAGGACTTCTGCCATTACTCCAACTACTCCATACTCTTTTTCAACTGAATCAACATCAACAGATGGCTTTACCAGTTCCCTCAGCTTTTCCATCACATAATCATAAGATTCTTCCCCGTGCGTGTCCTTTAGGATTTCCTCTTTGTTCATGAGCCTTTCAATGAATTTCTCATCCCTTGGGCTGTGGCTATCTTTGTTCATTATTTTCAGGCATTTTCCAAGATTAGAAATCAGGTATAAATTCTCCTCAGTAGCGAGCCCAAGCCCATTGAGTTCCACTTGTGCATTTTTGATAAGTGAATCTATTCTTTCATTGATTTTATCCTGAGATTTGACAACACGCCTCGCCATTTCTTCACCACTATTATAATTTGTAGACTTAGTAGTATTTATATCTTGCGCCGATGCACCGAAGGCAGCAGTAATAATTCCTGCAGCAAGAACTCCTGAAAAAAATCTTTTCGCTTTCAGTTTTGCCCTTCTAATCCTAGTTGCAGCTAAAGGCTGTGTATTATTTGGTTTTCCAACCGGCCGAATATCGGTTACTCTGCGCCACTTCATTTGCTCACTTTTTTGGACATTCTCAAATTTTTATCTGAATGTCACTAAATATTGTAAATTAAGGATATTACTGTCCACCAAGGATTTTTAAAGTAATCTCCCGAGAGAAAAGTTAAGAAATTCACGTCGGTGCGAAGTAACCTTTATAAAGAGAAGCCTTCTAATATAGCGTTCACCTATTCTGCGCCGAAATATGCGCGATGTTGTTTTTCAACTAGGTAGGAGCATGCATCTCGCATGTTCGACTCATGCTTCAAGAGCCAAGAGAAAAGATAGTACATGCGAATTACAAATAACCTCGCATGATTCCTTAAGAAGAAATGTACTCTACAAGTTTAGGATGTAAAACAAACTCCAGTTGATCCTGCTGGAGGGTACTGCTATCGGAGTTCGACTAAGCCATGCAAGTCTAACCCTAGGACTTCCTGGGGTGGCAGACTGCTGAGTAACCCGTAGTCAATCTACCCTATAGACGGGGATAACCTCGAGAAATTGAGGACA
>JAUWMC010000046.1 GCA_030613375.1 Microcaldota archaeon | reverse complement strand
CTCCTGCTTACGCTTTTCTATAGGTACTTCAGAGAGATTATTGATCGTGGGTACCTGTATATTGCACAGCCGCCTTTGTACCGAGTGAAAAAAGGAAAGGCAAGCGAGTACGCATATGATGATGAGGAACTGGGGATTGCGCTGGCGAAGTTCGGGGAGAGCGCACATGTGAGCAGATACAAGGGGCTCGGTGAAATGAACCCTGGGCAACTTTGGGAAACAACCATGGATCCTGAGAATAGGAATATGAAAAGAGTAACAATCCGGGATGCGGTGCTTGCAGATGAACTATTTACTACGCTGATGGGGGACGCGGTTGAACCCAGGCGGAAGTTTATAGAGGACCATGCAAAGGAGGTTGCAAACCTGGACATTTAGGTGATTCTCATGGCGATTACAGATATACCAATTGAAGAGGACATGAAGACGTCATACATGGATTATGCAATGAGCGTTATTGTAAGTAGAGCGCTCCCAGATGCAAGGGACGGGCTGAAGCCTGTGCACAGGAGAATCCTGTATTCGATGCATGAACTTAGCAATACCCATTCAAAACCATACAAAAAAAGCGCAAGAATTGTTGGTGAGTGCCTCGGAAAATACCATCCGCACGGTGATGCTGCAATTTATGATTCGCTTGTAAGAATGGCACAGCCGTTTTCATTGAGGAGCATTCTTGTAGATGGTCAGGGAAACTTCGGAAGTGTAGATGGGGACTCTCCGGCTGCTATGCGTTACACTGAGGTGCGTATGAAGGCGATTGCAGAAGAATTGCTCAAGGACATTGAAAAACAGACTGTGGATTTTACGCCCAATTTTGACGGGACGCTTAAGGAGCCTGTTGTGCTTCCATCGCGGGTTCCAAACCTTCTGGCTAATGGGTCTGCGGGGATTGCAGTGGGGATGGCTACGAATATTCCACCTCATAATCTTGGAGAGATTACAGATGCGATAATCGCTGCAATTGATGGTGCGGATGAGGAGAAAATCTTGAGCATTGTGCCTGGACCTGACTTCCCTACTGGAGGGTACATTGTAGGGAGGAGAGGAATACACAGTGCGTACACAACCGGAAGGGGAATCATCAGAATAAGGGGAAGGGCAGAAGTTAAGGAAAAGGAACTCATAATTACTGAAATCCCATATCAGGTGAACAAGACCTCGCTTATCCAGGCAATTGTTGAACGGGTAAAGGAGAAAAAAATAGATGGGATAAGTGGGCTGCATGACCATTCGGATAAAGATGGGATGACCATCAAGATTGATTTAAAGAGGGGTGAAGACCCGGAAATAGTGCTCAGGCAGCTTTACGCGCATACTGATTTGGAAAAGAGTTTTGGAATAATCAACCTGGCTCTTGTGGGGGGGAAGCCAAAGCTGCTTACCCTGAATGAGATGCTCTGGGAATTCATAAACTTCAGGAAAGAAATCATTACAAAGAGGAGCCAGTTTGAGCTCCAGAAAGCAAAGGATCGATTGCATATACTCGAAGGGCTTGCTATTGCACTCCAGAATATTGATGCGATTGTGGGGATGCTTAAAGCAGCTAAGAATGCGGAAGAGGCACGGGCCACTTTGGGGCAGGTTTACGCGATTTCAGAAAAGCAGGCTGCGGCTATTCTTGACATGAAACTGCAGAAACTTACGAATATGGAGCGAGAAGGGATTACGAACGAAAAGAAAGAAAGGGAAGAAGAAATAAGGATACTTGAAAGCCTTCTTGCAGATGAAAAGAAAATATTTGAAGTAATAAAGAAGGAAGCGGAAGATGTGCGCGCAAGATATGCAGATGCACGCAGGACTGAGATTCTTGATGCGGAAGAAGATGGGGACATTGAGTCGCTTATTCCAGATGATCAGGTTGTAATTACCTTCTCTAAGAGAGGATACATAAAACGAGTTCCGCTCGAGGAATACAGAAAACAGAAGCGAGGCGGGCTCGGAGTTATAGGAGCAGAAACTGTGGAAGAAGATTTCATAGAAGATGTGATAGTAACTACTAACCACAAGTACATGCTGTTCTTTACGGATGCAGGAAGAGTACACTGGCTCAAAACATACAGGATTCCTGAAGGAGGAAGATATGCAAAAGGAAAGCCTATTGTAAATCTGCTTGAGCTTGGGGGTGAAAACGTAAGTGCATGGGTTTCAATAGATGAGTTCAGCGAGAACCTCCATCTGATGATGGCAACCAAGAACGGTTCTATTACAAAGACTAAACTTTCCGCGTTCAGCAGGCCTAGAAAGGGAGGCATAATTGCAATTACCCTGAGAGAAGGAGACAGCCTTATCGAAGTGCGGAAAACAGACGGGGAACAGAGTTTAATGCTCGGAACCAAAAACGGGCAGGCAATACGGTTCGATGAAAAAGATGTGAGGGAAACCGGCAGGGGATCTATGGGAGTCCGAGGAATAAGACTCAAGAAAGGAGACGAGGTTGTAGGGTTTGCAGTATGCAGCAAGCCGTACATACTCACCATAACCGGAAACGGGTATGGAAAAAGAACTAAGCTTGAGGAATATCGACTCCAGGGAAGAGGCGGTCAGGGAATAATCAACATAAAAACTGGGGGAAGAAACGGAAGTGTTGTTGGGGTGAAATCCGTAAGCGACGAGGATGAGATTATTGTAGTAAGCTCCAGAGGAAGGATTGTGAGGATGGGTGCACAAGACATTTCGGTAATTGGGAGGAACACGATGGGTGTGAGGATTGCGAAACTCAAGGAAAAAGAGAAGGTTTCCTCCTATACTGTGATGAAGCAGGAGGAGGCACCTCCGGAAGAGGCATCTTCTGAGGGAGAAACTGCTGCACCTCCATCTGCACCGGAGTCCAAAGAAGAACCAGCGCCTCCTGAGCCGGAAACCCCAAAGGAAGAACCTTCTGAGGGGACGGAGTAAAGTTTTAAAGGGGGAATGTTGATTATGAAATGTGATAACATGTGGAAAAAGGTCCTGAACAGGGAATCTATGAAAAAATTAGTTATGCTTTCACTTTTGAAGAAACTTTTCATATTTGCACTATTGTTTTTTGCAAGTGATGCTTTTGCAGCAAGCTGCGAAGCAGGATTTACTGATACTATAAACATCAAAGTTATCGACTATAAATACAGACCCATTGAGAATGCAAAAGTTACCATAACTTACCAGAAAGACCAGACCACCGGAAAGGGATACGTGACTACAAATCCCAGATATACCCCAGCTGATGGAAAATTAACTGAAACAATTCGGAATATTGAGATTTTTGATAACAAGGTAAGATGTGATGTTACTATTACTGCAGAATATGATGGGGAGATTGTAGATAAGAAAATTACGGCTGAGAGCCATTATGCAGAGATTATAGTAAGATTTGAAGATGCGAGATTACTCAGCCTGAAAATAGTAGACAAATTGGGGGCACCTATCGCGAATACTCAAATAAGGATAAATGAGATGTATAAAAATACAAGTGAAAGTGGGCAGGCAAATATAATAGTAAATATGGGAATAGTAGAAGTTGCAGTCCCCTACCTGAGCGGTGTGATTACCCAAGATATAGAAGTAACTGATGATACCTCATATACTCTACAGGCAAAGGTTTACGCGATGAACCTCGAGGTTGTAGATGATCGGGGGGATCCTCTGGTTGCACATATATTCGTGGAGGATCAAGAGTACGAAGGAACGGGTGTGGAGATAAAAGAAATAGCGCTTCAGAATCCTTATGTAAAAGTTGTTTATGGTGCTTTGGAAAAAAGTCCTCCTATTGACCTTGTTATGGAAACAAATTATGTTGTTTCATTTGACATCACTCCCCCCGAAATAAAAAATGTGGAAGTGGAAAGGGATGAAGATGACTTGAGAATAAGGTTCTTTGTGTATGATTATGGAACATATGCAACCGGGCCAAACCTGGATGAGACAACCGTAAGCTACACCATAGGCGGCATAACAGAATACGCGGTGCCTTATGTGGACAGTGGCTCGTATATCGTGGAAATGCCTACGCCTCCTATAAACACTCTGCTGAGGTTCACAATTACCACATATGATATGGAAGGGAACATGAATACTGTAAATGGGCAGTATTTGGTGACTCCAGAGGCAGAAAATGGAGATATCTTCCCTCCGACGAACGAGACTAATGGGGGAGAAGAACAGCCACCCACAGAACCAGAGGATAATACGTTGCTGATTATCATCGGTGCGGTAGTTGTTGTTGTGCTTGCGTATGCTGTATGGAGTTATGTTCGAGGGTTGACCGAGGAGGAGTAACGATAGCTTTATAAATCTTTTAGGAGTAATAATAATGTTAATAAAAACGGAAAAAGGTGAAAGATGTGCCAAGGGGAAGGAGAATCGTAATAAACAAAAAAATAGATGACGATAAAGTTGATACCTTTAAGTCGTTAGATATGGACGAACTTAGAGATGAACGGGAAGGTCTAGAATCACATTTGTCTTCCTCCATAGAGAACGTTATGGAGGCTGCCAAGGAAATGAGCTCAAGAAAAAAGCTCAATGATGAGGCACTTAGGAAAGCAGGGCTGTATTCTATTCAAGAAGCATATGAATTACTCCGGTCAAAAGGTTTAGATATTTCCTTCAGAGCGTTTGGAGGAAGAATTGAAAGGAGAAGTATTCCCTCCGTGAAAATTGGCAAAAAAAGATATCTCCCACTTCAGGCCCTTGACGACATGCTTGGAATAAGCGACAAGTTCTATACGGTTCGAAAAGCGTATGAAGTTTATAGGAAATATAATAAGAATATTAATTATCGTGCATTCATCGGAAGAGTCGAAAAGAATTCCATTCCTTCCCTTAAGATTGGAACAAAAAGACTTATTCCGAAGGACGCAATTGATTCTCTGAGCCACGTTGCAAAGAAATATTATTCTGTAAGCGAGGCTCTCAAGGAACTCCACAAAAGAAACGTGACCATAAAGAGGAACGCGTTTGAGAGGAGGCTTGACAGGAACCGCATTCCCCATGTAAAAATCAGTGGAAGAAGGTTTATCCCGAGAGATGTAGTTGCTGAATTAATCGATAAGGAGCTTGCCCTGAGAAAGGGCAGCTACTAACCTTTTATCTTTTCCCTTCTATCTTTTTCTAATGGTGAGAAAGAAAGCTGTCTTGCTTAATGTTGATTATGTAATCAAAAAGGGCCAGACTTACGCACGCTTCGAGGTAAAGGGAAAATGTGCTTCTACATTATATTATAAGTGCGATCCATATTTTTACGTGGATGCTCCCTCTGCAGCAAAAGAGGAAATTCTGGGAATAGTTGCGAAAGCTAAAGATGGGGAGATTGTTTCCCCGAAGAAGATTGAGGTTATAGAGCGCGAGCTCTACGGGGAGAAAAAGAAGCTGCTTAAGGTGTATTGCAAAGCGCCCCGTGATGTTCCTATAATCGAAGATAAGGTGGATTTTGCATGCTACGAGTATTCTATTCCCTTTGGGCGCAGGGTGATGATGGATCTTGGGCTTGTTCCTCTATCTATACTACATTATGAGAGGAAAGGGCGAATTATTAAGAAATTCACTAAGGTTGGAAAGAATGGGGGCTCCAGGCTCAAAGGGCTTGCATTCGATATTGAAACATATAATCCTGAGGGCGCTTCCAGGGAAACGAAAGATCCTGTAATCATGATAAGCTATGCTACAGAGAAGAAAAGTGGCGTAATTACCTACAAGGATATTCCAGGGAAGAAGTTCGTGGAGGTTGTAGACGGGGAGAAAGAGGCTATCGAGAGATTTTGTACTGTTCTCAAAGAGGAAGATACTGATATCCTCATGGCTTACAATAGCACAAATTTTGACCTTCCCTACCTTAAGGAAAGGGCACAAAGAAACAAGATTTCCCTGGCAATAGGAAGGGACGGGTCTTCCTACAGAACAAAGAAAATGGGCCTTATCCAGCCCCTAAAGGTGCGCGGAAGAGTCCATATAGACTTGTACCCATCCGTGCGTTTCTTTGGGTTCACAGGAATGATTAAAACCGGAGATTATACATTGAAGAATGTATATACTGCAGTTACAGGAAAGAAGAAGAAAATGGTCGAGCGCCATGATATCTGGAAGATGTGGGACGAGGGTGATCTGGATGAGCTTTCTGAGTATTCTTTGATGGATGCCACTTCTACATATGAGCTGGGAGAACATATTTTGCCCATACAGATGGAGTTGAGCGAAGTGAGCAGGCTTCCTCTTTTTGATGTTGCGTATGCTACTTCTGGGCAGCTTGTGGAATCGCTTTTGATGAGCGAGGCTATCAGAAAAGGAATGATTGTGCCTCCAAGGCCTTCGGGCTCTGCTGTGAATGCACGAATGAAGAACCCAATTAAGGGTGCGTATGTTAAACTGCCGGAACCCGGAATTTACGAGAATATTGCTGTGTTTGATTTCCGTGGGCTGTACCCGAGCATAATCTGTTCATATAATATTGATCCTGACCGTATAGATAAGGAAGGAGAAAGTTTTGAATCACCTACGGGTGCGACGTTCCTGAAGGAGCCTGTGGGGCTTATTCCAGATGTTCTTGAGGGTTTAATCGATAGGCGCATGAAGGTAAAGAAGAAGATTAGGAAACTTGAAAAGGGCTCTACAGAATATACTAAAGCTTATGCAACTTCATATGCTTTGAAGATTCTTGCAAACTCGTTCTACGGATATCTTGGATATGCCCGATCTCGTTGGTATAATCGTAAATGTGCGGAGAGTGTTACTGCCTGGGGAAGACAACACATAAAAGAGCTTGAGGCAAAGGCTGAGGAAGCTGGGTTCCGCGTTTTGTACATGGACACAGACAGTGTATTTTTGCTTCTTGGGAACAAGGGGAAGAATAAAGCGATTGAATTCCTGGATTCCGTGAATAAGGATTTACCAGGGAAGATGGAGCTGGAACTCGAGGATTTCTATACGCGTGGTGTTTTCGTGAGCAAAAAACACCAGAAAGAGGCTACAGGTGCTAAGAAGAAGTATGCGATGCTTTCCGAAGACGGGAGCATAAAGATTCGCGGGTTTGAGCTAGTTAGAAGGGATTGGTCGCGGATTGCGCGGGATACTCAGAGAGCTGTTCTAGAGGCTATACTTAAGGAGGGAAACAAGGAGAAAGCGATGAAGATTGCGCGGGATGCGATTGAGCGCCTTAAAACAGGTTCTGTTCCCCTAGAGGAAGTTGCAATTTACACTCAATTGAAAAAGGACCCGAAAAATTATGACATTATGTCGCCTGAGCTTTCTGCTACGCAAAAAGCAATTGCCAGGGGCAAAAAGATTGGACGTGGGAGCATTATTTCCTACGTGATTACTAAGAAGGGAAAAAGTATTTCGGATAAGGCGGAATTGATTGAGTTTGCTGATAATTATGATCCTCAATATTATATTGATAGGCAAGTTCTTCCTTCTGTGATGAAGATACTCAAAGAGCTTGGGTATGATGAGTATGAATTGAAGCACGGGGGAAAGCAGAAGGGGTTGGGAGATTTCTTCTAGGTTTTCCTGAGTACGCAGGAGTGTTCCCTGTTGTTTAAGTAACTATAAACTATCGCTTTTATCTGATCTTTGGACATTTCAGATATTTTCCCGTCCCCTCCATTCATCAAATAGGGACATCTGTACATTTCCCCATTGGAAACTATTGTTATTGACGAGCCTGCGCCCATCTGGCATCTTCCGTCTACGGATGTGCTATGGGCAAGGCCAAAATCGCTGTTTTCATTTGCAAACTCAGATAATCTGGGGTCAACCGGGCCAAAGAAATCCACATTGCATACGAAGAAAATCCCTTCTTCATTTGCGGCTGCTTTGAGTTCCCTAAGCTTGCCAGGGTTTTTCAAATCCCACCCACTTACAAAGTAGT
>JAUWMC010000070.1 GCA_030613375.1 Microcaldota archaeon | reverse complement strand
TTCCAACATCACTGCAGGGATATCTATCGGAGGGTGTGTAAGCCTTCTTAGCGTTTCCGAAACGGTTTCTGCGTGCAGCGTTGCGTAAACTGAATGTCCTGTGTGCATTGCTTCAAAGAGCACTTCTGCCTCCTCAGCTCTCCTTATCTCCCCCACAATTATTCTATCCGGCCTCATTCTCAATGAGTTCACCAGAAGGTCCAGCATGTCTACTCCTCCCGCTCCTTCGCTTGTAGCTTCCCTAACCACGAGCGGGACCCATTGTAGGTGCGATGGGGCGACAATCTCTCTTGTCTGCTCAATACTCACCATTCTGTGATTTTGTGGGATGAATGCGCTCAGCACATTCAGCAGACTGGTTTTTCCAGACCCTGTTCCACCGGAAATAAGTATATTTGTTTCATATTGGATTGCAAGCCAGAGCAATGCAGCAACTTCGGTAGAAATGGTTTTGCTCCGAATAAAATCAGTAATTGTCCATGCTTTCCTTGCAAATTTTCTGATTGTAATTGTGTTTCCGAATGCAGATACCGGCATAAGGGTCGCATTTACCCTGTCTCCTGTTTTCAGGTATGCGTCCAGAAGCGGGCGCTGAGTTGTAATCTGCCTTCCTACTCCTCTTGCAATGCTGCTTGAAAGATTCCAGATTTGATTTTCCGTAGGGATAATTACATTTGTTTTAATCCACCCAAAATTTTTGTGGTATATCCAGATTGGGCTGTTAGCGCTATTCACGCAGATTTCCTCAATCCAGTCATCACTCAAAAAGAATTCAATGTCTCCTAATCCAAGCATTTCCTGCATAAGCTTTGCACACACAATCCCGATCATTTCATCTGAAAGGTGGGGCATTCTTTTCTTGATGAGTTCCCTTCCTTGCTTGCTGAACCTTTCCTGTAATTTCGCAGCCATTCTTATGTCCAGCGCTTCTTCCCTGCTTATCGTTGCTTTCTTGAGGAATTCAATCTTCACATCATCCAAAAACGCAAGGGTTGCGGGCTCTAGTTGAGGGATATCCAGCACATAAGTGTGTATTGATTCCCCCGGCTTTTTCACTATGTTTACTCTTGCAGTAACATGATCAGTAAGTATTTCGTAGGAGTATTTGGAATCCTTCACTCCCTCCTTTTTCCCCTCTATATTCTTCTCTTTCATTTCCACCGTTACCTTACTCTTCCCCACCGTTCCCTTTGCTTTTTTATGAGCTTTAGCCTTTTTCATGATCCAACCTCATCAATTGCGCACCCTTGAAGAAAGTGTACTTTAGCTTAATCAGGTGATGTCTGTCTAGGGATTCCGCAAGCCTTTCCACGGTTTTTTCTGTTATCCCTAATTCCTTTGAAATAGTTTTCACGGAAACTTTTTCCCTTTCCTCCACCATATTCACGATCTTGTCCAGGTCAGTTTCAATTTTCTTCCTGTTCGTTTTCTGCCCCAAATCCCCATTCTCGCTAAGCTCTTCTTTTGCAAGATCTCTGAGGAAGAAATTAATCACATCGTTACTCGTTACCATCCCTACAAACTTCTTCTTGTCCATAACTATCGGACATATCTGATGATTGATTATTTTCCCAAGGACACTTTCCAGATCTGTTTCAGGGTGCAGCACAAGTGGGTGCCTGTACACAAGTTTGGATGCAGGAATTTTCCCCACTTTCCCATCTAATTTTCTTTTCTCCCCCTTCTTCCACATAAACAGGAATTTTTTTGGCTTGAAATACTTGAGTATGCTTTTGTAACATACAACTCCTACGAATTCCCCATCATCAAAAACAGGGGCAGAATCCACTTTGCCCTTCACAAATTTCTTGAGTATTTGCTCTAGAGTATCATCTATCTGGAGCGTAACATAATCTTCTGTTACAATATCCTTAACTTTCATGCACGATCACTTTCCCAGTTTTTTTTCCGTCCGGGCGCATATCCACATAAATCATGTCTGTTCCCAGCTCGACTGAAGCACTACTGTTCAACTGAACTATAGTTTTTAAATGCATGTCCACGTTGTAATTTATCGTCAATTCTGCGGGCGACTTCACCTGTATTGTAATTATCGATTGGTTTTGTTCATTGTAGAGCCTGAGCTCGCTTGAGTTGTGTTTCCCCACATACACAGTCTCTCCCAACCCCCCATCATTTCCCTGCATCCCTACATGGAGGTACATCGCATCCGAATCATTTTCAGAAACTTCTGCAATTGTTTCCCATTCTTGTCTGGGAATAGGCTCATCCAGCATAATAAGTATAGTATACCCTTCAAGCCCCCCCATACTTTCCTGTGTATCCTCAGGAGTGAACCTCACCTTTCCTATTGGGTGATCCACCTCAATCTCCTGTGGATGGATATGCATCCTTGGCCTGCCCGCTTCAGATATGTCTACGGTTGTATTCACATTAGCAAAGTTCTCAACAAAGAGCTTGTAGCTGTACATGCTCGAATAGTAATCCTTCATTCCCGCAACCTGCAGGTCCTCTTCAAAAACAAGCCACGTGCCCTCATTTGAAACACTTACTCCTTCATTGAACAGAATGCTTTTTGCTCCGTATGCTGCAGAATCAAACTGCATATTCAGTTCTTCAAAATTGGAAATTGGAATTGTAATCTCCTTTATGGAATGTGAATATGATGAAATTGCCGCAAGGAGGTAAAGGAACGCACTGGCCATAAGGATAACTGAAAGCGTAAGCACCACTCCTCTTTTCATGGCCATACTCTCAGCCTCACAATCCCATAATAAGCCAGGGTTTTGTTCTCAAACACCAGGAACTCCCTTTCCGCAAGCACAAGCTCTTCAATTCCCGAATAGTTGCTCCCGAAATCCACTGTTTCCAGGTAGTGGAATTTCTTTGAATAATTGTAATATTCAATTTCCATGTGCCTATTGAGCGTAGGCGTAAGGGTCTCCTGCATGGAAGCATTAATCCTCGTAATATTCCTTGAGTCCAGATCCCCCTGCTTGTCCATTACCACCAGCACATCGTTTGCCTGTTTTTTCAGTATAATGAGCGGATATGGATTTTCTTCAGCCTGCGCTGAAAAGAACGAGAAAGTAGCCAGCAGCATAATCAGTACAAGAATTGCAAAAAGTGCATCCAGCGTAAATACAAATCCTTTAGCCATGGATAACCAGCCTCAGCCTTACTTTCTCATCATCGAGCACCGCAAACCTCGTTACTGCAATTGACTGGTCTCCCAGCCCAGCAGTTCCTGATTCATAAAGCCGATTCCCCTCAAGGCATTCCACGTAAAAATAATAATCATAATCCAGCCCAAGAATCTCCCTGCTCTCATTATAGTCCATTGAAGTGAATTGCTGGATTTTGTTTTCACTTAGCACATTTGGGGAAATCGCAAGCCCAAGCACTTCCGCATTTGCGGGGTCATCCTCCCAGGTTGATGGGGTCCCGGAGCCCTTTACCAGCATATCCGAAATGGAAACTGCAGCAGCCCCCATTCTGTTTTCCTTCACCCCAGTTGCCACATGGCTTATTGAAACAAACCAGAATGTAACCATGAACACAACCAGCACCATGAAGATAACTATCGCGCTTATGAAGTCTATCGAGTTCAGCTGCCCCTTCCTACTGCACAACCCTAACCACCTCACCCTCATTAATCAGCGTTGCATTCTTTTGGAGCTCAAAGAACGTATTGTCTGATTCATCCAGCACATTTTTGTTCTGGAGCTGGCACCCAATCCCACTTTCCCCATAATTAATCTTGATGTCTCCCCTTTCCGAATTAATCCAGATTGAGTAATTCCTATAGTTAAGGTGCGTGGGAAAATCCAATGTGTATTCAGCCCCATCTCCCAGCACATAAAACGAGCTCATGGTAGTTGAAACCCTCAGGCAAAGTGAAGTTGCATCCAGCGCATTTTCCACAGCCTGCGCCTCCATTATATGCATAAAATAGATAACCACTGAAACAAGCAGCACCATAAGCGAAACCGCAAACAGGGTAAGGAATTCGGTAGATGCCTGGCCTTTCCTACCCGCCCCTGCTAATTCCATAATCAATCACTCTGGTTGCAAGCAGGTCTCCATCAGGAGTATGTGCATCAGGTTTTGTAACCCCGTAAGTAATCACACGGTTGTATTCATTTATCGTCATCTGAGTGGTACTTCCTTCCAGCGCAACTATTCCATCTCCCCCCAGCATACCAAGATTATAGTAAACCGGGTCATTCCCCACGGTTATCTGGTAGGTTCCCGCAGGGAAGTCCTGCGTTATGTAATGGCTCATCTGCATATCTAGGTAATTTGCAGTATTCGACTGGCTGTTTGTAGAAGAAACATTAAGATGTCGTAGTGCAAACTTCATCCCCTCCGCAAGAATAATGATGTATCCTCCCCCATCTTTATACTCATTCAGCATTGCGTACATCTCCGGCGCAGTATTCGGTGCATCCGCCATAACGACTGCATCATAATCATTGATGTCCACTACGCCCGCTAGTATTTCA
>JAUWMC010000033.1 GCA_030613375.1 Microcaldota archaeon | reverse complement strand
CCTCCCTTTAGCATCTTGTCCAGTCCCGCAATTCCGGTTTTGCACAGTTCTTTTTTCATAAGAATCACTTCTTTTTATTCTCGAGTAGCTTCTTTCCCAACTCTGCCCTCGCGTGGAGGCTCTTTGCGTATTCAGCACCTTTCTCCGGGGAAGACATCTTCTGGAGGATATACTTCTTGTAATCGTGTGAATAGGAGGAAACAAACATGAAAAGGTCCTGCATGTGTGGAACCGGGATTTTGAATTCCTGAGGCTCTAGGAGTTCCAGCGAAAACGGGGAAAAGTCTGCGCAGAGCTGTGCAAGAGTGGTAACGTCCTTGGTGAGAACCCTAAGTTCAAGGGATGTGGAAAACAGCTTGTTATCTTCCATGGGCTCATCTATCTCCCCTCTTGCAAAAACTACTCCTTCCTGAGTCAACACCTTCTGGACAAGGCCTGTACTAAGATGCACAAGGGTATCCTTGTCTGTTCCATGAAGATCAAAATAAAGAAGGGCTAAAACGCCTCCTTCATCAACAGTCCTTTCAGTAAGCTTGTCTACTTCGCTCATAAATAGAAAATAAGGAAGAAAAAGAATAAAAAAGGGTTATTCGGGCTACTCTAGCCCGAATGCCTGCATGCACTGCGCATATTCCTCTCCAGTGTAAACTCCGCAGAGTTCCTCAGGGTCCATACCTGGGATTCCGCTTCCGCCTTCACCGAGTGATTCATACATATTGCAGAGTTCTTCTGTGAGATCGCAAACCTTTCCAGGTGTGTCAAATTTCTCGTCACCAAAGGTTGCATAATCACAGTTGTACTCTGATGGTGCAGTCTCATAAGTGTCCTCGTAATCGTATGCGCCCATCTCAGCCGCCATTGGTTCGTCGGATTCAGGGATGCATTCCTCGAGCCTCTTGTTGTCCATCTTCACCCAGTCGCAGTCTTCATCCATGCCCATGCCCTGCTGGCCTGAAACATAAACAACGTCGCCCTTGATTATTGCGGTTGTTTCATAGGTCTGCCCATCGGTTGTGGTGGTTGATTCAGAGCGCATATTTTCTCCCTTGAGCCACATCTCGGAAACTGATGTGTATCCCTCATCAGAGTAGGTCATTGTGCAGTGGACCGGCTGGCCTGCGGCCATCATGGCCTGCATATCCCAGCTGCCGAAGGGTGAGCCTTCCTGTGTCTGCGCACCTGCATCTCCGCCTTCCTGGGCTCCGGTTTCGCCTCCGGGCTGTGAGCCTGCATCCCCACCTGCTGGGGGTGTTCCTGCGGGCTGGCCTGGAGAAGGCTCGCCTGCCTGTGCTGCTTCCTGCTGGTCGCCTGGGCAACCTGCAACAAAGAGCATTGTAACGAATACTATTGCTAATATAAATCTCATTTATTCACCTTGGAAAGAGAATAATGTTGAGAGTTTAAAAGATTATTGCCATCACACTTCAAATCTAGTAAGGAACTTCTCTGCGGCTTTTTCATTTATTTCATAAAGCATGTCCAAGTAGCGGAGAGCCGCATCCTCATTATGCAAGGAAAGAGCAAACACAAACTTGAGCTTTGCGATGTTCTCTCTTCCCGGGAGCTCTGTGTTCAAAAGTATTATAAGGTCCATGCCCTTCTGGAACTCCCTGAGGCGATAATAAGTGCAGGCAAGGAGGATCCCTGAAACGGTCAGTTCTGCCTGTCCATTGGAAAGGTTGAATGCCTTGAGGGATTCATCCTTTGCAGTTTCAAAATCATTAAGCCAGAACGCGGATTTTGCAAGAAGAAGGTGGGAAATCATCAAGTTTGGGAATTTTTCCACGAACTGTTTTGAAAGGTTGTGTGCTTCCTGGTATTTTTTCTGGTTGAGATATATTGCAATCTGCTTGATATAGGGGGGCTCGGAAGTGAATTCAACCATTCAATTAGTGATAAGAAAGAAAAGAATAAAAGGGCGCATATTCCTAATAAGTACATGCCCGCTAAAAGGAAAACCAAAAAATCCCAGGCAAAACAGGAGATGACTGCGACCCAGATGCAGCTGCAGCTTGCTGATACATATGTTGCTAACTATGAGCAGAGATACGACATAAAGCTTTCCGGGAACCGGGAAATTGAGAGTGTAATAGATAGGGCCATAAGCGAAGGGGTTACGGACCGCGAGCTCAGGCAGGTTGTGGGAAGGATTGCAAGGACAAAGGCACGAAGGAAAGGAACCTTTCCAAAAGGTGAAGGCGCAGGGGACTATGTGAGGTTCATGAAAAAAGAGGTTCCAAAGATTGTACGTGCAAAGATAGAAGATCTTGAAAAGAAGACAACAGCGAAACCCAAGGTGAAAGTCGCAAAGGCTGAGCCAAAGAAGAAACGGGCAGATGACAAATTTGCTGAATTGAAGAAGAGGATTCTCGCGCAGGCAGATAAATGGGCTACGCCTGCTGAAGTTAAGGAGAAAACGCCTAAGGTTGAGAAAACAGAGAAACCCAAGAAGGCATCTGTATCAGAGAGGAAGATATCCAAAAAGGAAAGGGTGCGTGCAAAGCTTCTTGCAAGGCTTGATACTGGATCTAAAATAAAACTGGATATGGGGAAAGGACCGGATGTTACAGCGCTTGAATCTCAAATCAAAAGTGGAGCTGTTGCAAAAGAAAAGAGTGCGCCTAGCAAACCTGCAAAAAAAAGGCGTAGTAGCGAAGTTATAGAGATAAAACCAATGGAATTGGATGTGAAAACGGTAGAAAGGGTTCCTGCAAAGGCCCGTGAAAGTAGAAAATTAGTGGTAAGTCTTCCCAAGAAGAAAAAGGAGAAAAAGGAAATAACGCTTACAGGAAGGGACGCAGTATTGCATAACAACAGGGAATTAGAAGGGCTTGTTTCCTCGTTGGAGGGAAGGGCAGCAAGCATTGGAGCATGGAGGAACGCGGCAAAGTCCCCAACGCGCACAGAAAAGCAGCGGGAAGATGCACGCAAACGGCTTGCGAAATTCACTACGGATTATGCGCGGGCCAGAAAACTTCTTGGCCAGGTTGATTTTGGTGTGCGCAATACTGCAAAAGAGGACCTCAACAGATTGAGAGGCGCAAACTTAAATGCAAAAAAGAATATCTAGAGTGGAGCTAGGCAAACTTGCCAAGGATTTTCATTATGAGTTCGCTGGCTGCATTTTCATTTATTTCATATAACATATCCAGATGCCTCATTGCTGCTGGCTCATTGTGAAGTGCAAGGGCGAATATGAATTTTAGCTTTGCGATCTCTTCCCTTTGAGGAAGCTTTGTTTTTAGGAGGTTTAATAACTGCATTCCTTTTTGGTATTTCTTGAGACGATAGTATGCGCAAACCCTGAGGATTCCAACTATGGCAAGCTCGTCGTTTCCCACGGAAAGGTTGAATGCCTTGGTCGATTCCTCTTCTGCAACCTGAAAGTTATTCAGCCAGAACGCTGATTTTGCAAAAAGGAAATGTGATGCCATATCATTTGGGAACTTTTCTGCGAATTCTTTTGATAGATCATATGCTTTATTATAATCGCCATTCTTGAAATAGATAGAAATCTGCTTTATGTAAGGGGATCTTGATTCGAATCCTGACATGGTGCTGAGACTTATGCAGAAAAGAATAAAATAAAGCGCATTCCTAAACCTAATATGCCCAAACAGAAAACCAAGGCTCCAAGGAAGGAATTAGGTGGTGCTAAAGTCACGCAAATCCAGAGTGAGGTTGAGAGGTTCCAACAGAAGTGGGGGATGGAATTGACTGCTCAAGAAACAAGCAAAGTGGTGGATAGGGCAACTGCGAATATATCAAATGCAGAAAGCGAAATTAAGGTGCGCCCTGCAGTCAGGAACCAGATGTTTGCCATGCTTATAGAAAAAAGCCCTGCAAAGGCGATCTCAATGAGGATGGAGATGTATGAAAAAAGAGGAAAACCTGTTACCAGTGCTCAAAAAACAAGAGTAAGGGCGGTGGCAAAAGAAAAAGGATTCAGGGCAGCAAGAATGGAGCTCAATTCAATAGTTAAGGTAACGAAGCCGAAAAAGAAAGAGGAAATGAAAAGATCAGGGGCAGAAGGAGTTGCCAGAAAAAAGAGACCTGCCAGAATTAGAATGCCTGTGAAAAAAGATAAGATAGCCCGAACCAGAGTAACAAGTGGTGCAAGCGTTCAGGAAGTATTGGAAAAGGCAAAAGTTGCGAATAACAACATCCGAAAGATATGGGATGGGCACAATAAAGAGATGGCTGAGATAAACAAAAAATATGAGAAGAACCTTATGAGTTCTGGCACTTCTGGCTCAGTGAAACAGAAGACTGAAAGGATGCAAGAAGCATTGAATAGAAACCCAGAGTACAAAAGAGAGGTAGCACAATTGGAAAAGAAAACATTGGTTAAATTAAAGGTGCAGAAAGATAAGAGGGATATGCTCCTGAAAACTGCGCTCGGGGGCATGGGGATGAAGGGCGCTGCGCTTACTACCGTGCATAACAAGATAACAAATGCGCGGGAACAAATGGGTGTGTACCGCCCAATCAAAAGTAAGAATTTTGTAAGAGTAGACTTATCCAGTGGGGTACTCGAAAACCAGCAATTTGTTAACGGAGGAATCCAGTCCCTCAAAAAAAGGGCAAAAAAAATGGAGCATACCTCCTAGAATCCTAGCTCACGCTAATCTTATGAAATAAAATAAGTAGGAATATGATAGCTATAGAGTTTGAATGATATACCTTTAGTAAGTGCAGGCTGAATCCCTCGGTTTCCCTAAGGACTTACACCCCACTCCTATCAAACTTATCTGTTATAAGCGGTCTTTAGATTTCTCGTTTTGGGAGTCGCTTCGACCTTAGATGCTTTCAGGTCTTATCGACGTAAGGCGTAGCTGCTCGGCAATGCATTGACACAACCGATCCACCAGTGGCCTCGAATCTCTGTTCCTCTCGTACTCAAAGATCCTTACCCTCAGAAACCAACACTCCTTGAAGATGTTACCGTACTGTCTCGCGACGTACTGAACCCAGCTCATGTGGGACTTTAATGGATGTACAACCCAACCCTTGGAGGCTCCTGCACCTCCAGGATGTCCCAAGCCGACAGCGATGTACCAAGCCGCGAGGTCGATGTGTACTCTCGCCCGCGACGAGCCTGTTACCCCCGGGGTAGCTTGTCTGACAGCTTAGATTCCCATCAATAGAATACTAAGGTTCGTTAAGCCCGGCTTTCACCTCTGCGTTCCACGCTTTTAGGAACACAGTCAGTCCTGCATTTGTCTTTAACCCTCTCCAGCGGATTTCTGACCCGCCTGAGCAGAACATTGGGCACCCTTGTTTCCCTATCGAGGGTGTACCGCCCCAGCCAAACTATCCACCTGCTGCTGTCCTCTTTCGAGTAAGCAATATCGACATAACTAGATGGTGTTCCACTTTCGCCTCATCCACCCCCGGAAGGGTGGAATCGAAGGCTCCCATCTACACTCGGTAGCAATATCAATATCACAACAACAGGCTATAGTAAAGCTCCACGGGGTCTTCTCTTCCCTCAAGGAGTCTCCGGCATGTTCACCGGAAAGTGAGTTCACCAGGTCCCAAGCAGGGACAGTAGGAGCGACGTTACGCCATTCATGCAAGCCGCCAATTAAGCGGCGAGGTATTACGCCAAGGTCATACTCCAATGAGTATAACGAGGATTTCCTCACTACTTAATTTTAATTGCGTTCTTGCTGGTAACTCTTGCCGATTCTTAAGGCAATCCTCTTTTTGTAATGTAAACAAAGTATGACCTTGTTTACGCTACCTTAAGAGGGTCAGAGTTACCCCCGCTCTTTACCAGCCCTTCTTCTCCTTGAACGGAGCTTTCAGGTACTAGCAGTGGGCAGGCGTCGGCCATCATACACATCCTTTCGAACTAGCGATGACCTGTGTTTTTGGTAAACAGTCGCACTCCCCTTGTCAGTGCCACCTACCATCTACAAAATGGTAGGCATCCCTTCTTCCGAAGATACGGGACTATTTTGCCGAGTTCCCTTGCCTGGGTTGTCCTGACACGTCTGGGCCTTTTCAGCCAGGGGCACCTGTATTAGTTCTAGGTACGATGATAAAAGATCGGAACTATTCTCTTTTCATGGGTCTCAGGAATCAGTCAAAGATTGCTCCCATTCCAGCATTTCATCCGCTTCTCCTCATGATAAGACTCCACGGAAGTATCACTGTTAGACCGGGTCTCCCCGGTTCGACTTATCCCAAAACGTCAAGAATAGAACTAGTGTTACCACATCTACTTCTATCGCGCAGGAATATTAACCTGCTTCCCTTTCGTGCAGTCGGAATTACCTGTGCACTTAGGATCGGCTAACCCTCAGCTGACAAACATGGCTGAGGAAACCGTGCCCTATTAGACGTCCAAGATTCTCACTTGGATATGCTACTACTGACACCATGATATTCATAACAGAACGGTCCACAAGACGTTACCGCCTTGCTTCTATCCATCCCGTTCGCCCCCTTACACCACGGACTTTTGGTCCGGGCAGGGTATCGGAATCTAGCTTAGCCCCGTCAATTTTCAGAATCTGCACCCTCGACTGGTCCGCTATTACGCGTTGGTTAAAGGGTGGCTGCTTCTAAGCCTACCTTCCAGTTGTCTTAGGATAGAGACTCCTTTACGATTCACACTTAGCTAGAATTTAGGGTCCTTAACCCTGCGTACGGTCGTTTCCGTAAGGGCGTACAGGTTTACCCGGTACCACCCCACTGCCTCCGTCTACAGAGATGCGGAATTCGGAGTTTGATAGGAAAGTGAGGTGTTTCCACCCCGCTCTTCCCAATCAGTGCTCTACCTCCACATCATCCTCGAGAGACGCTGTACTGAGATACATTTCAGAGGGAACCCGCTATTGCCGGGCTCGACTGGCCTATCACCCCTATGCGTGAGTCACCTAAGCAGAATATACTAGCACTAGTTGCGGGCCTCCACCAACGATCAAGTTGGCTTCACCCTGCTCACGTATAGATCGCACCGGCTTCGGGTCTGATTCGTGTGACTGATCCCCCTTTCAGAGGACGCCCCTTGTTTCCTGCGGGCGCTCGCTTTCGCTTCGATTCTCATCTTGCCACACGAATAAACTCCATGGCTCTTGCTTCAAGAAGAATGACAAAACACTGGTTAAGATGCCTCGATCCAACCCTTTCGAGAATTCACTTCGGCACCCCTAAAGCCCTTTCATGCTCTGCCTTCCTGTCTCCATATAGTTTCAGGTTCTTTTGACACCCCTCCCGGGGTCCTTTTCAACATTCACTCACGTTACTCATTCGCTATCGGTCTGATACCCAATATTTAGACTTAGAGGTTGATACCCCCATATTCCCGCCCCTTATCCAACGGACGGTACTCTTCCTGGTTCGCTCCACTCTTCTTAGCATACGGGGCTATCACCCGCTGGGGCGCCTCTTTCCAGAGGACTTCTGCTCAAAGAATGGATGCTACCCGCCACATATCCCCTACATTACTGCAGGTAATTCAGCTCGGTCTGTTCGGCTTTCAGTCACCCTTACTCACCGAATCCCAATTGGTTTCTCTTCCACCCGGTACTAAGATGTTTCAATTCCCGGGGTAACTATGCACTTCAGTTTCCCGAAGGGCATACACCCAAATCCTGGGGTCAAAGGTTGCGTGCACCTAACCCAGGCATATCGCAGCTTACCACGTGGGTTTGCTGATATCAGCCAAGTCATCCACTATATGGATTCAACATATCCAAACTCTATAGCTATCACTTCACACTCATACGGACATAAAGTCCAGCCTCCCATCAGAGATGGGAAAACCTAAGCTCCATAGAGCTTATATAATTCGGTCATCGTGCCATTCTCGAAGAGGGCACTCACTGCACCCGTTAGGGTGGGACATATATATGATAATATCCTTTTTTAAAGGTTGTGAAGCTCTGACGAGAGATTTTTGCACCCTGCACAAGGCACGCGGCTCAGAGCCTATGGGCTTTCCTTCCCTCTTTGAACGCACGGGCGCTGGGGAGCTTTCTTCCCTGCACAAGATGCACTCCTGCTCCAAGCACTATCAGCCCTACGCCATAAAGTATTGCTTCGGGTGAGAGGAAGGTTATCATTACTAATACTGAGATTGCCCCAATCACCGCGCTGATAGGTATATTTGCAATAGAAAAAGGAATTACGAACTCCCTGCGGGTTTTCGGCTCCCTTAATCTGAGCACTATTACACTAATATTAACCATGAAGAATGCGGTGAGGGCGGCGAAGTTGGTTACTTCCGCAATTATTACCATGTTTGCAAGCAATAGGAATAAAGATGCCACAATAAGGGAGAAAAGAACTGCAAAATGCGGGGTGCTGAACTTCTTATTTACTGTGGAAATGAAGCTGGGAAGTGCATTCTCGTTTGCCATTCCATAGGAAAGTCTGGAAGCGGTTATCAAGCAAATCATCACAGTATTTGCTGTAGAAGCAAGCGCGATTATTGCAAAGATGAATGCATATTCTCCAAGAAGCGGGATAACTACGTCCTTTACTGGAGCGGTGGAGGCTCCGAGAATTTCCGGGCCTACTAAGAGAAGGGAAGCGATTGCAAAGAGCACATAGAGAACCGTACATATTCCTATAGAAAGAAGAATTGCATGTGGAATGGTGCGCCTTGCATCTTTTGCCTCTTCGCTTTCGCTTGCAAGCATCTCAAACCCAAGCATTGCAAAGAAAACCAGTGCTGCACCTGCGAATACCTGCATCATTTCAAAGTCCATCAGGTCGGGCTGGGCAGTGCCGAAGAGGAAGCCTGCTACGATTACGAAGATGAGTCCTCCGATTTCAATTATAAACATTACATTGTTGAGACGGATGGATTCCTTGATTCCAATTAGATTTACTATTGAAAAGAGTATAATTACCCCTAATGCGGCGAGACTTACAGGAAACGCAACTATTGAAGCAAGGTAATATCCAAACGCCATGGAAATTGCTGCGGCCCCTACCATTGTTTCAAAAAGAACCAGCCAGCCGGTTACGAATCCCAGCATCTTGTTTTTGAGCCCTTTGAGAACGTATAAAAATGAGGAGCCGGCTTTGGGAAACATGGAAGCAAGTTCTGCATAGCTTAATCCAGTTAGGAGAGCGACAAGAGCGGCAAGTAGGAATGATAGCCAGACCCCTGAGCCTGAGATTGCAGTTGCGACTCCTATAATTGCGTAAATTCCTGCGCCCACAATAACAGAGATTCCAAAAATGGTTGCAGTGACCAGCCCGAACTCTCGCTTGAGCTCGGTCTTCCCATTCGCAGCCTGCACCATAGAATGTTGATTACTTTAGAATTTATAAAAGATTTGGAAGTGGATTCATCCTATAACTAATACGTGCGGGTCCGCTTTTCCGATATATGGATGATTTTCGCTTCTTCCGGATGCATCCTCAGCATGGATATAATAATATATGATTGTGCCTTCGGACTGCTCTGGAATTGATGCAGTGTATTCGTTCACATCTGCAGGAAGAAGCTGCACCTGTTCCCACTCTCCCTCCCCAACCCTGTAAAAAACAACTGTTGAGTTTAGGATCAATTCTTCTCCGCTGTAGGGAATTATTTCCGCATCTACTTCCCATCCTTCCTGGATAGGAATGTGTTTAATGTAAAGCATTTCACTGTCCGGAATTCCATTTACCCTACAGTGCAGCGAATCGGTTGAAAGCCACTCTTCTCCTTCAGGCGCCCCAACCCCAATTATTTCGTAGCCGGGCATTGCTTCCTGATATGTTTGGATCGCTTCATCATCCCATTCTGTGCCTTCTAAAGGAACAAACACTTTGCTATTTAGGATCAAGGAGTTTACATATGATTCATCGTTGGGAGTGTAAACTCTTAGCACATGGAAAGGTGTGCCGTATGAGCTGGTTTGGGCTTTGAAATAATCTGCTGCTGATTCAAGGGATGTGTACCTCAAGTGTTCCGGAGGAACCTCCCTTATCAGTATTGTATCTGGAGAAAGTAGTTTTGCCCAGCAATCTATGTGCCGGATGTATTCTCCGTTTGCATCAGGAACATAATGAGGATTGGTGATTCCCAAGTAATCTTCCAAGAGCTGGCTAATCCTGCTAACCGGGATTCCTTGATTATTGTCAATGATAAGATCAGTTGAGACTGCAAACCCATATCCATCTGTCATCAAGTTTCCACCTGTATATGCCATAGGAACTTTGTGGATTGGAAGATTTTCTGCCTCTGCATAGAAAAGTGGGATATTGTTGTCCCTTGGCCTGTTTTTGTTATAGGAAAAATCGATTAGTTCCTGACCTTTGTCCGTAAAAACGAAAAGTGGGGCATAATCCCGCGTCCAGTATCCATCCGTAGGGGCAATAAGGAATTCAACATTCTCCAGATTCACATTGTTTTGCTCGTAGATTTCAATAGCCTCTTGCTGCTCCCACTCATCAAGAACAATCGTGACTATTTCCACATCTTCGGAGATTTCAGCAATAAGGGAATATGAAATCCCGGATGGATAGCGTATAAAGACTCCGTCCATGGGCTCAAATTCCGCGGGCTGTCTCGGGTTTTCAGGGGGATTCTGGTCTGCAGTTATCCCTGGATAAGAATAAGCGGTGCTGCTGATGTATGAAAACGCAACCACGAGCAAAGAGATTACAATGAGTGCTGCCGTCAGAATTTTGGAAACCCTTGAATCGCTGTTTGCTTTGGAAAATGTCTTTTTCATGGAATATGACCTGCGATGTAATGAATTTGGTCATAATTTATAAATGATTTGGGGGCTTATCTGTAATATGGCAACGGTAACACCATGGGAAGTTTCAGGCTCCATAGATTATGATAAACTAATAGAAGAAT
>JAUWMC010000047.1 GCA_030613375.1 Microcaldota archaeon | reverse complement strand
CAAGGTCATATTCCCCAAAATCTGCGCTAAAGCAGTTGC
Source organism: Microcaldota archaeon (assembly GCA_030613375.1). GTDB lineage: Archaea > Micrarchaeota > Micrarchaeia > Anstonellales > Bilamarchaeaceae > CAIKOA01. Next base: position 7,662 of record JAUWMC010000047.1, on the reverse strand, counting down.
ATGAGGGGTGAAGAAGCTGGAACTGGGAAGGTGGGCAGGTGTTGCTGCAGCGCAGGTCGGATTTGCATCCTGAGCCTGTATATACCGCGCTTTCCTGAATGCATTCTGTACTGAAACCTGGGCCCTGGGAGGGAACTGAAGCACACTTCAATCCTTGTGCATCACATCCTTGTGGGCATTCTTCCAGATTGCACCTAGGCTCCCCATTAGATGGATCGCAGTAACAACCATAATAGTGGGTGCTTCCGTAGCAGGATTCCTCATCAAAACGGTCGTAAAAATCATAGCAGGGGTCATCCTGTGCTGCCCTGCACCCTGCATGGAGATTATTAGGCACACACCCATTGGGGCAGGTTTCAATTGGAGTAAGGTCCTGAACCTCACATCCATACCCAGTGTAAACCATGTTGTAAATTTGTCCATTTATGCAAGAGGTAGGGCAGACTTCATCTCCATAATCTCCTGGAACAGGGTCTCCTTCATCATCAGGAAAATTGTAATCACAATTGGACTCGCAATTGGAAAGAGTTCTGCTGGCAGAGAGTACTGCTTCTTCCTTGCAGCAAATTTGAAGTTGGGGAGTACAATCAGAAGTTCCTTCACTACAAATAGTAAGCTCGGCAAGGCACTTGGCTATATTGGCGTATGGGCCGGAGCCACCGTATGTGCTTACGCGCGGGCAGGTTCCTCCATAGGTGTGATGCTCGGTATACATCATCTGGGAAGCCATATCATTTGCTTCAAGAACAGCGGAATCATATTCTTCCTGGCAATCGGCATAGCATTCTGAACGGGTATTCGCAGAAAAGGAAACAGCTGCAAGAAGCAGCAATACAAATACTATGGATAGAGATTTCATAAGAAAAGAATGCAGTGAATATTTATAAAATCAGGAGATTACTCCGTTAACAAGCTTCGCCTGGCAAGCCGGGCAAAGAAGAACAATTTTGTTATTTACTGCTCTTGAGCGCCAACCCTTCGGGTGAGAAAAAGACTTGTCCTTTTTCCGGGTTCTGCAGTTTGCGCATATATGGTACATAGATAGGTCACCTTGAAGAAGTGTTTCTTCACCAATTCGCTAAGAACGAGTGGATCTGCACTGATTCACAAAAATACTCTAAGCAATTACTCCGTTAATGAGCTTTGCCTGGCAAGCCGGGCAAAGAAGCACAATTTCTTTATTTACTGCTCTTGAGCGCCAACCCTTCGGATAGGAATAGGAACGATCCCTTCCACGGGTTCTGCAATTGGCGCATACATGATACATAGATTAATCACCCTAACAGTGCCAAACCACACTAATTAGCATATGTATTACTCATCCGTAGTATTTAAACCTACGCTTTTTGCATGTTTTTAACACAAATAACCATAATCACTGCTTTAGGTAAACCCGCGTAATTACCACGTCCTCCACCGGCCAATCCCCGTGCATCCCATTGGTTCCGGTTTCCACAGATTCTATGGATTCAACCACGTCCATTCCGGAAATTACCTTTCCAAATACTGCATATCCATCGTTTCCGGGCGCATAATCCAAGAACGGATTATCCACTGTGCTTATGAAGAATTGGGAAGTGGCAGAATCAGGGATCATTGTGCGGGCCATTGCAAGTGTTCCTTTAGTGTTCTTGAGGCCGTTGCCTGATTCTAGCTTTATTGGGTCGTGGACCTCTTTCTGAGTTCCATTGGATTCGAAACCTCCCCCCTGGACCATGAATCCTGGGATTACACGGTGGAATACTGTTCCGTCGTAGAAGCCTTCATTTACATAAGTTACGAAGTTCTCTACAGTTATTGGAGCCTGCTCTCCATAGAGCTCAACTTCAATATTTCCTTTGGATGTTTCGATTACCACAATTTCTGTTGGCACGAGTTCAGGTTCTGGCTCGGGTTCTGGCTCCGGCTCTGGTTCCACTTCGGGTTCTGGCTCCGGCTCGGCCTCAGGGGATTCCTCCTGCTCTACATCTTCTTCAGGAGCGGGTTCAAGGGGTTCATCCTGGGCCTGCTGTGTATGCGGGCCGAAAAAGATTGCTGCGATGAGCAGAACCACGAATATTCCTGCAAGTACTGGAACGGTTTTATCTGAATTGTTCATTGGATTCACCTTTACTTCTTTGCCTTGGGCATCTTCTTGATGTCGCACATTCCCCCGCACGTACTTATGCCAAGGACGGAATACGCAGGGCACTTGCCCATAAGTCCGGTAATTACCAGGAGTACGCCAAGGAGCATAACCAGGTAGGAAACAAATGGAGCGAGGTAAAGAAGCCCTCCTGTAATGAATACTATTCCAAACACTACCCGGAATATGCGGTCAATCATGCCTTCATTATGGTCTTTTACCATTTTTCCACCCGGTAGGTTCTCCCGCATAAAGTTTAATAAGTTGCTTGAGTTTGGATTGAAAGGTGTACTTATGGGAGTGAACGGAGAATTCATGGAATTCCTAAAAGAGTATAAAGTTGTTGGGCTTGCAGTGGCGTTCATTATCGCCGCGGCAACCAATGATTTGGTGAAATCCCTTGTGGACAACGTGATTATGCCACTTGTGAACCCGCTTATCCCAGGGGGAGGGTGGGAAACCGCAACAGTGGCGCTTGGGCCGTTCGTAATCGGATGGGGGCCGTTCCTCTCATCACTGATTTACTTCCTCATAATCGCGCTCGTGGTGTTTGTGATTGCTAAGAAGATGCTGAAAGAAGAAAAGGTTGCAAAAAAGTAACCCACCTTCCTTTTTCTTTTTGCATATCTTTTTATTATTGCAGTGTTTAGGAGTTTCCATGGCAGAAAAAAAGAGCGGCCTGGATAAGGCGATTGCTGTTTTTGGAATCGGAGTAAGCATATTAGGAATATTACTTGCATTCTGGTTTCTTTTTGTGTTCAATGGGCTGCTGGATTCTGCACATGAAATAAGCATCGGGCAGGTGGACTCAGTAATTTCTGTATTGGAGAATACCCGGCTTGTTGTTACTTCTACGGCGAGCTCCGTGGACTCGTTTGGGGAATTTGCAACCGATGCGTACGCAACCCTGGAGAGCTCTGCGGAAGCAATGGTGGGCATGTCAGATGCAGTAAGCGGCCTTGCAGCGGGGGTGGGTGCAATTCCATACATGCCTTCTGATGTTACTAATTCGCTTTACTCGACCTCATCGGATATGAGCGAAACTGCGATTTCCATGCAGGAAACTGCGGATTCGATGAAGAGCATCAAGAATGAGACTCTTTCCACTGCCATAGGAATAACTGCAATTGAGGAAGAAGTGGCAGAGGGGATAGCGAACATGCGAGAAACCAAGAAAAAGCTGGATGAAATGCATTTTACTGCAAAAACCGGTCTTTTCCTAGGAATCGGGCTCCTGGTTATGCTGTTTGCATTGAATGGGCTTTCATTCTATCGGCAGCTTAGGGATTAGGACTGTCGTGTGCCAGCAAGGAGTATTAAAAGGCTTTCCCCAGCTAAAGTAATTTGTATGGTGAAACAGGACATTAAGGGTTCTCTGGGCTTTTTGGGCCTCTCTGATAAGGAATCCATCATTTACATTTACGTATGTTCTCACCCCAGCATTACCGCCGGAAAACTAATCAAGGAACTCAAGATTGCACGCTCCAAAACCTATGATGCACTAGAAAAACTTGAGTCTATGGGCCTCATAGGAAAGGATGACAGAAAGGTGGCAAAATACTCCTCTTCTGGAGGTGAAACCCTTTCTGATATTTACAAGAAAAGAGTAAAGGAAGTAGGAAAGGCAATCGAATATATACTTAGGGGAACTGGCGGAATCTCCGTTGGATAACCCCTTTTTGAATACTTTTAAAAAGTTCATACCTGAGTGCTAGCCATAAGCTGGAAAAGAATCACTCATCCTTTTTCTTCTTTAGAGGCATGGAAAGCATTGTTTTTGCTTCAATCCGTTTTATGGAATTGTCCTGCCCGGGAAGCTCAATCCTTGGGGGAAGCTGGAAACCTGGAGTAATTTCGTTTATTGTTTTTGCGTCTTGTTCCATTACCTCCTTTGCAAAATCTTCCTGGAAATTAGCAGTGAACTTGAGCTCTTTTTTCTTCATGGGGGTAATTGGGGGCGCGGGTTTTAAATCCTTGTTTGTGCCTGGTGATCAAGAAATCTATAGGTTCTGTGTAACTTTCAGTTACATCTCGTGAAGCAAGCTGAAGATGAATTGGACACTGCCCAGTCAGATAATATCACAAAAATTATCTTATTCTTACTAGGTAACATTTGCTTTGGCATAGTGTCACTGGAAACACTGGAAACCTACTGCATCTTTTTCTTTATATATGTAAAAATTCGTACTAATAGTAAGTGGTTTGTATGGAATGGTCCTGGGAAAAAGATTTGGAATAGTTGGGTAAACCCTTTCACTTGGAGGTGAGCTACTTTTTCACTTCAAAAACTCCGCAGATTCTTAATTTTGGGCTTCCGGGATCAGTAATCAGGATTCTTTCACCTGGCTTGTGCGCAATTGGCTTTTCAAGAGTAAGTTCGAACTCCGAAACCGTTCCCTCCATGAATTGAAGGTTGGAATATGCGTGAATCTTTTTGGGTGTTTCTGCTTTGTAAAAGGGGGATTTTGTGAATGTTCCTGGAATTTTTTCGCTTATTGTAAATGAATTGGAACTTGGGGCGATTATGCCTCGGTCTATTGGATCTCCTTTGTAGCAAATTCCAAACCTTCCTCCTGCAGTTACTTCATCCACATCCTTGTCGTTGAGCTGGATAGATTTGATTTCTATTTCGGTTTTGGATGGGAGGTGGAGGAGCTTATCGCGCTTTTTTATGGATCCAGACTTAACTGCGCCAAGGATTACGTTTCCCACACTTTTTACCTGGAAATAGCTGTCCACTAGGGAAAGGAGCTCTTCGTTTCCTTCGGGGTTCTGGAGGGAAAGAATCTTTTCCTTTGCTTCTTCCTGGGAAAGAAGTTCGTAGTTTTCAAGGACTGTGCCCTTGAGGGGGAGCTCAGCCTGTGAGAGGATGAATCCTTTTTCCTTTTTGAGCGAATCAAGGGCAACAATTATTTCGCCTGTGTATGGAGTGAGCGAATCAACAAGGAGGACTACGTAATCTGCAATTGAGAGGGAATAAAGGAGGGGCTGCAATTTGTCCGGGTAGAGTGTTGGCTCCAGAAGGGTGCGGATTATCCCCTGGAAATTGGAAGAATAAAAAGTAATGTCTCCGCTTCCTGTTTCTTTTCCAATAAGCTTGCAGAACTGCTTGCGTGTTTCAGGGTTATCCGAAAGGACTGCTATGAACATGTGAATCAGCGCAAATTGGGGTATGAAAATATTAAAAGGCACTACATATAGATGAAAAAAGAAATTTAATCGCTTTTCTGTGGCCTTCCAGCTTTGCGTAATCAAGTGCAGTGCGGCCGGTAGAATCCTTTAGGTTCGGATTTGCACCAAGCTTAAGAAGCTGGGAAACTGTATCAGATTGGCCCTCCCCTGCTGCAAGCATAAGAGCAGTCTTTTTTCCATTGTTTCTTGCATTTATTTTTGCGCCTGCATTGAGCAGAATAACAATTGCAGGGGTTTTTCCGGCTCCTGCGGCCCACATTAATGCTGTGTCCCCCCTGCTTTTGGACCTGGCTTCAAGATTTGGGTTGTGTTTAAGAATCTCCTCTAATAGAGGGATTTTTCCGGCTCCTGCGGCACGCATGAAAATCGTTTCCCCCAATTTCCCAAAAATATCTACCGGAACACCCAGTTTAAGAAGTGAGGAAAGTTTTTCCACATCTGTTCTCCTGACCGCCAGGAAAAGGGCATCTGAAAGAGTTTTCCGGGATTTTTTTATGCAGCCTGTCCAGTTTAGTTTTTTATGCTTTGAAGGAAAAGAAGATTGATACAACTTCATGGCCTCCACTCCTGCCTTGCGCGCCTCAACAGCATCTGCAATCAACATAAGCCGCGCATCTTTATCCATCGGTGGCTCCAATCCAAAAGAATCTTCCCTGAATTCCGGAGTCCGGAATTTGTTTCGTTGCCTTGATTTGCCTGGACGTTTTTTTGAGGAGCGAACAGATGGCATAGCAGAATTCTTCGCAAGTTTGGAGAATGATTTTTGCATAGAAAAGAATTGTGTTAATACATATATTAAAAGGTTCTTAATTAATGGATTTTTATGCTTTGGGAGGCAGAGGTGTTTAAAAAAAGTGAGTGCTTAGGAAAATTAAGGCTGATATTATGAAGAAACTGGTTATGGTCCTGATTTTGTGCGGAATGATCTTTGCAGGGACAGAAGTTCATGAAACTGAACCAAATGATGATATTCCGGAACCAACTTTGTATGATGAAGAGGTTCCTGAACCTACGCTTTATGATGATGAAGCTCCACCTGCACCACCTGAGTGCGAAAGCAATTCTGATTGCGATTCCGGGGCGTGCATAAATGGGTATTGTTATATGGAATCCGGATGCCCATATGAGTGCTGCACTGATTTGGACTGTGAGATAATCACAGACATCTGCGTGAACAATGAGTGCGTGGATGTGTTCTCGGATATTGATTGCGGAGACAAAACCTGCGCAGAAGGAGAATTCCTAAATTCAGTATGCGAATGCACTCCATTAGGTGGAGGAGTTATTGACCCATGTTGTGGAACTGCATTTGCATTGCTCGCAGTGTTCGGATTTGCAGTAAGGAAGGGGTAGTTTTCCCCTTTTCCTTATTTCTATTTTTTCTTTAAGAAAAGAAGTAATGGGAGTAGAAGAAGCCCAAAGGACAACGGGCAGGAATCCTGATCTGTTTCAGTTACATCATCCCAATCAACATCTTCCCAGCCATCACCTGCAGAGCCAGAGCACCTCCCATCAGCGCCACAGAAATCCCCATATCCATATTGCTGGCAGTACTCATTAGAAGTGCAGGAATAGAGCATATCATCCAGCTCATTGCTAAGGTCCTGGAGGGGCTCGCCATTAAAAGTAACCTGTCCCGGCCCATCTATTGGCTCCTTGAGATAGAGCTCATCTTCATCATCCAGCATCTCCTCCAGCAGTGCAAACTTTTCCTGCTCTTCCCTGACTTCAAGGTATTCATCCAGGGGCATTGCAAAGGAAACTTTCCATTCCCCACTTGCCTTGTGGAAGAGCGCAATATAATCCAGGTCATAGGAAAAGGTTTCTGCACCGCTTATTTCCGCATGAAGTTTATATTCGCAAAGCGCATCATCCCCATCTTCAAGGCATTCTAATTCCGAGATGGCGTATGAATCAATATTGTATTGCTGCCAGAGAAGCGTGGTTTGTTCGCGCGTATTGGAAACCTGCTCAGAGGTAGCGTTCGATGTATCCGTTGTATCCATGAATGCATCTATATCCTCCAGCATAAATGAGGTGTAATATGAGTCCAGTGCTTGCTGCTGAGTATTTGCAAAAAGCATTCCAAGTGCCAAGAAAATCAATAGTAGTTTTTTCATGCTATCCACCTCCTTCAGGCTTAAAGCCAAGATATTCCATTTGGAAATTGAAGTATTCCCGATCGTAGAATCCATCAGAATCCCTCACCATAATCGATACAGACATCTCATCGGACATGGCTTCCCCTTCGATTCTTTCAAGCGCTGCATCCGCATTGATTTTTGCCTGTGTGGGCCCTACGATAAAGACGTCTGTAACTATATTGAATAGATTTTTCGCATATG
>JAUWMC010000024.1 GCA_030613375.1 Microcaldota archaeon | reverse complement strand
GAAGAGAACATGCGATGCGTAAAAGAATGCCTGCTTCAAAACAGCCCAGTAATAAAGAAGTTTGTAGATGAAGGAAAGGTGAAGATAGTGCTTGCAAAATACCTCCTTGAAACAGGAGAAGTTAAGGTACTAGAATGAATTCGCACGAAAAAAATGAACCGATAAGCTCAGAGAAGCTTTACGAATTCAAAAAACTCATGAAAAAAATTCGGGGTTTTAGGGGCAGTGGAACTCAGATGATTTCAGTATACATTCCAGCTGGGTACCCTATCCACGAAACCTCAAACAAGCTTAAGGAAGAATTAGGGCAAGCTTCAAATATCAAATCCAAGCAGACAAAGACGAATGTGACCGAGTCCCTGGAAAAAATTATCAGTCACCTTAAAATGTTCAAGAAAACTCCTGCACAGGGAATGGCGATTTTTGCAGGGAACATTTCTGAGGATCCTTCTAAGAGGAATATCGAGCTCTTTTCACTAGAGCCCCCTCAGAAACTAGGGGTAAGCCTCTACCGCTGTGACAGCTCCTTCTTCTTAGAGCCATTGGATAATATGCTAGAAACCCGTGCAAGTTACGGAATTGTTGTGCTGGATGGAAGAGACGCCACTGTTGCGCTTGTGCGCGGAACAGAAACCAAGATTATGAAAACTCTCCATTCTACTGCCCACGCTAAGATCAAAGTGGGTGGGCAGAGTGCAATGCGTTACCAGAGGGATATCGAAGAGAAAAAGCATCTCTATTTCAGGCGCGTTGGAGCAGCAATGGATGCTGCATTCCTAGGGAAGGTAAAGGGAGTAATTGTAGGAGGTTCGGGCCCTGCAAAAGAATATTTCTTAAAAGATGAAACCTTCAACCACCAGCTCAAAATTCTGGGAGTGGTTGATACCGGCTACAATGATGAATACGGAGTTAGAGAAGTCTTGGCAAAAAGCGGGGATATTCTGGCCGAGCAGGAAGCAATTAAAGAGCGCATATACATCGAGCGCTTCATAAAAGAGGTCGTTACTGATGGGCTTGCTACCTATGGATTAAGGGAAGTAGTAGAGGCCATTGAAAGTAAACAGGCAGAAATGCTTCTGATTTCTGAAGATCTCCCATTTAGATTTGTAGAATACCGCTGCAATAAATGCGAAACTGCAGAAAAGACAATAAACAAAGGAACAAAGGCTGAGCCCAAAAAATGCAAAACATGCGGGGGAAAACTGGATATTGACATTGATGAACCGCTTGTTGATGAATTGATAGACAGGGCTAATAAGCACAATATTAAGGTAGAAGTAATCTCCAGCCATACTGCTGAAGGGGCACAATTTCTTACTGGTTTTGGGGGAATGGGAGTTTTCTTAAGATACAAAAAAAGAGGGTGAAAAATCAGGGGAACGTGTGTGAGTCCCCGGGAGTTTCCTCTTCTGATGTTTCATTTTCTGCTGCCGTCTCGTTCATGGTTTCATTTATTATTACAGGACCGGGGCCTTCGATCTCAGAGATATTTATTTCAGGAAGGCCTGTTTCATTAGATTCTGGTTCTTCTTCGGGTATAGGAACTACCAGGGTAGTTTTGCAGGTCCCATATACATAAGAGTCGCTTAGGCGGACTATCAGCCCTCTGCTGTAAACTTCTGATTCAGTTCCCTTTTCTATCCAGATTATTGTTGTATTGGGATCATCTAACGCAGCTAGAAGTTCTTCGTAACACTCGCTGATTGGGCTAGTGCCTTCCATTGATCCGCAAAGATCTCCATCATCAAATGCATAAACAGTGAAGTCTTTTCCGACCAGCCCAGGGCTTCCGGCATAATCAACCCCGCATTGCATAATGTTCTGTTTGCTTAATGGGTATCTTTCAAGACCTCGTAGATCCTCAACAATGTAAAACTTGCTGGATGCAAGAAGATTAGATGCAAACTCCTGCATTGTAACGTTCTCGCCTTCTTTTGCAAATGGAGGAGGATATTCATCATCCAGAACAGTGATTTCTCCTCCGTTTGGAGCTGGCTCCGGAGGAAGGGTAAGCACATAATAAGCAATTCCTAATGCTGCCAAGATAAGCACTACTGCCGCAATTTGCTTTGTTTCCATTAGATACACCTTTATTCAGTTTCTGTTGTGTTCTCTTCAGTTTCGTTGGCTTCTGTTTCTTGGACGGGAACCTTAACTTCAACTCCATTCTGCATGAATCCTTTAGCCATCTGGCACTCGCTGAAATATTCCTCATCTCCGGTGAATGTTCCCTTGTAAACAAATCCAGTCATGAACTGAGGACTTTCATCAACGGTGCTGTAAGTAAACATGATAATTGGCTCTTCAACGCTGTTGTAGCATTCTGCAAGGGTAGCCCCTGTCCCATCTACTATACACTCGTTGTTGGTTTTCTCATAAATGATTACTTCCTTTCCTATAAAGGAATCGGAAAGCTCGTGTGCGCATTCCATCATCTTGCCTGAAGCTGCTGTGTGAACACCCTCGGTCTCAACCATTATTGAAACCTGGGGGCTTGCAAACACGTGAGACTGGAAATCAGTGAAGCTTGCATCAGTAGATGAAGATTCAAGTACTAAATATATGCCTCCTGAGATCATGCCTGCAAAGAGCACAGAGGCCCCAATCAAGAGAATCCCAAAGAATATTACCAGTTTGTTTTTGAATATGTTGGAAAATACTGCAAATGCAAACAAGAATAGGAATACTGCAAGTGAGGAAATCGAGAAAAATGCAAGTGAGGAAACAAGAAGCGGTGCATACCCAGAAACCTCTTCCCTTTCCGTCCTGTCCAACGGGGCCATTGTGGAAGCCAGTTCCATCAGCCCCTCATTGGTTTTTGTGCCCGCTCCCTTGAAAGTATCAACAACCTGCTCAGCCTGCTGTGCGGAACGGAGAAGCGCGTTTGCCTGTGAGAAAAGCTCATCGTATTTCTCAATTATCTGGGTGTACTTCTCCTGCGAAAGACCGTCCACAAAACTTCTGTCTTGAGTACGTTTCTCTGCTTTCAGGGTGTTGAAATCTGCCTGTTGTTTTTCAGAAAGGTCCATTGTGTCAAGGGTAAAGAATATTGAGTCTGCCCTTTCTTTTGCATCAACGGTTTGGTTGTACACTTTCCAGGACTCCGCGATAGATTCATCAAGCACATTGAGCTTTGCATCAAGTTCTCCAAAGTCAGCGTCCATTGTATCAAACTCGGAATCATTCAGGTTCTGCTCAATTGATTCGATTATCTGCCTTACCCTATCAGAGTTGGAGATTACTGTATTATCAGAAACGTGGTCAAGCAGGTCTTCTGCGTCAACAAGGACTCCTTCTGCCCGGATCTTTTCAGGCTCGAAAATCAAGTTATATTTTGCCTTCTGCTCATTACTTTCCTTGAATTCAGTTCTCTGGATTGTAGAATCATAGATTGACTGGGCAACGCCTTCATAATCTCCTATGTACTCAAGGTGGGGAAGCATCTCGTCCACAAGATCTTCTGCTTCTTCAAGGTATTCCTCATCGATAATAATTGGAGGGCACATTCCATAACATTGGTTGCATTCGTCCCCTCCTGCAATATATGGAACCCTGAAAGGGGTTTCCTCAAGCTTCTCTTCGTATCCTTCCATCGCATCTATGTTCTCCTTGATTTCGAGGAACACATCATAGATATTTTCTTCGGAAAGATTTGCAAGGTCAGCCAGAGTTTTCTCCTGTATCTCCGTCATCTTGTTTGAGGAGATTGCAAAATCCTGCACAACAGGCATAATCATTATGGGATCAGAGCATCCAAGGTAGTCTCCATATTCATCACAGAGAACTGATGCGGTAAGATAACAGTCATTGTCCTTTGATTCCTCGTAATTTATGGGGATTGATTCATTTGTGCATGGAAATGCGTGGAGAAAAATTCCCATCCTGCACTCTTCCTCTTCTATGCCCTCCCACATGTTCCCGTCCTCCCTGCTATCATGATACAATGTAAGAAGTGCGGTAAGATTATCTATTTGCGATTGGCTGGGATAGTGTTTTTCCACATAATATCTGTATAATGCAGCTTCTACCTCTCCCTGGTTATCTACAAGCTCCCCATCCTTGAAAAGGAGGGCTTCTTCTCCATCAATATAGATTATTTCGTAGTTGACTCCGAGTGCAGAAAATGCTTCGGTTCCTGTCTGCTCTTCCCCAGTGTAGAGGTAGTCCTGAACCCCTGCGGAAAAGAGAAGACCCATCATAACTAATAGGCATAAGGACAAACTTATCGGTCGCATAGACCTAATTTGAGGGAGAAGAGCTTTAAATAGTTTTCTATTTTTCCCTTCTGACCATATAATCTGCAAGGGAAAGCATTACCTCTTTCTTTTTCTCATCTTCTATAACAGTTAGGAATTCTTTTGCCTCTTCCGCCAGCATCTCTGAAATCGAGTTTGCATAATCAATTGCTCCATGTTCTTTTGCGAGCGAAATTACCTCTTGAACATCTTCTTCGGTTTTTTCAGGCTTTTTGAGAATTTCTGCTACCTTATTCTTCTGCTCTTCTGGAAGTTTTCTGAGTAAGTTCAGGGTAATAAGAGAACGTTTTCCCTCCTTTATGTCCTCCCCGATTTCCTTTTTGTATTTAGAGGGGTCTGCGATGAGGTTGAGCACGTCGTCCCTTATCTGAAAGGAAAGTCCGACTTTCTCCCCGAAATCCTGCATTGCCTTCTGGACTTCGGGAGAAGCATCTGTGGCATATGCACCCATCCTGCACGAAACCCCAATTAATGAACCGGTTTTGCCCCCCGCCATCTGGAAATAGTCCTCTTCTGAAACGTCAACCTTTCCTGTGCGGTACCACTCAAGCTCGGTTCCCTGGCCATCTACCACATCCGAGAAAGCTTTTACCATAAGTTTCATTGCACCCTGGAACTTTTCCGGGGGGATGTTCGCATTCAAGAGGGTGGACCATACGACTGTATAAAGGGCGTCCCCGCTGTTTATTGCTACAGGGATTCCAAATTGCTCGTGGAGAGTAGGCTTTCCCCTTCTCACTGAGGAATTATCCTCAATATCATCATGTATAAGAGTGAAATTGTGGAAAATTTCGATTGCAAGCGCATATGGAAGGGCATCTTCATCTCTTCCATCCAGTGAATCTGAAGATGCAAGGGTGAGAATCGGGCGTATTCTTTTCCCTCCTCTGGAGAGATATTCCCTGAGCATTTCGTATATGTATTCAGGCTCATTTGGAACATTATCATAGATAGCTGCTTCTATTTTTTCAGACTGTTTTGAGATATAATCGTCAATATTCATAGAAATCCACTCAGATAACATAGAAAGCAATATTATTTATTTATACTTGAGCCTTCGCTTGAATTTACATTTTTTGCATTTGTATTCAATTACGCTGTTTCGCTGGTCAAAGAAAATTTCAACCGTTCTTCCAGGAACCCAAAGGGTGAAGCACTTTTTGCAGAAAGAAAGCTTCTGTTCCTTAGTAATGCGCACCTTGTATTTTTGGACCAGCTTCCAAAGAAGTTTAAGGTATCTCACAGATCTTTCCGGATGTGTTCTGAACGAGGAGCGGGCCTCTTTGAGGAGGTGCTCTATGCGGTCGCGCACAGTCTCCTTAATAACCTTTTTGGACCTCTTATCCATAGTCCGCATTAGGAAACACAAAATAAATAAAGGGAGAACATGGAAGCTTTTGAGGAATTTTTCATAAACCCAATACTTGAGAAAACAGGGTATAATGCAGTAAATACAATGGTTTACGCAGGAATTGCGCTTATTGCAGTATATGCGCTTTTCCACATACTTAAGAGAAGTGGGGTAAAAATAGATAATGGATTCTTCTGGGGGGTTTTGAGCTTTGTATTGTTTGGGTCTACTGCGCGGGTAGTTACGGATTCAGTAGATGCAGGAGTGTTTACCGGAGTTACTCCAATCCACCAGTGGATTCTAGATATTGGAATTTACAATTATGGGTTTCTTACGGTTACCCCTGGAATATATATTGTGGTTGCAGCTTTGCTGCTAGGCACACTCGCGATACTTACTTACTTTAAGAGGATGGAACTACTTCCATATGTAGGGCTTGCACTTTTTGCACCTCATTTCTTTTTGCTTGTTCCTTTTATGCAGTACTGGGAATTTGCAATTCCGGTTCTTGTGCTTGCAGCGATTCCTACTTACTTTATATGGAAAAGATATGGAGCGGTTGCATCTGCAGTTGTGGCAGGGCATGCGCTAGATGGTGCAGCCACATTCATAATCCTGGACGTGTTTTCTTCTGCAATTGGAAAGAATTATTTTGAGCAGCATGTGCTTTCCAGGGCGGTGGGGGAGCTCTTTAATACGTACTTTACTTTCTATTTGGTTAAGGTGGCAATTGCTTCCGCTGCTGTTTATCTAGTTGAGAAAGAAAAAATGAAAAGTGATGAGCGCATCTATTTCTACCTTGTTGTTGCAATTATCGGGCTGGCTCCGGGAATAAGGAGTGTTCTTCGGATGGTTTGTGGAACATGATCTCGCTTGTAGGACTCGGAGTTGCGTACGACATAACTGAACAGGGAATGGATGAGCTTAAGGATTGCGATTTTGCTTTTTGCGAGATTCATACAATGCCCGTGCCGCGTAAATATGTGGAGAAGCTTGAAAAGGAAAGTGGAAAAAAGATTGATATTATTGAACGGGATAAAGTAGAAGGGAATTTTCTTATTGAGAAAGCTAAGACTGGAAAAGTTTGCTTGCTTTGTGGAGGAGATCCGCTTGCTGCAACAACCCATATCTCGCTTCTTATTGATGCAAAGAAATCTGGGATTGAAACGAGAGTGGTGCACAATTCTTCTATTTTCTCTGCAGCTGCGGGAAAATCCGGGCTACAGACCTACAGATTCGGGAAAACCGTAACCGTGAGTTTTTGGAGAAAAAATTACGAACCCACTTCGCCTTTGCTCCTGATTGAGAAGAATTTGGAGGCGAAAATGCATACGCTTGTACTTATGGATTTAGACAAAGAACTTGGGTTGATGAATGCAAAACTAGGGCTGGAGATTCTTGGGAAAATGGAGAAAAAGGAAGATAAAAAAGTGCTTCCTGAAAAAGTTGTTGTGCTTTCTGGTATTGGGTACCAAGATGAGAAGGTTTCTTATGGGGAGATTTCTGAACTGATGGGTGTGGATCTTGGAGAGGCGCCTTTTGTGCTGATTGTTCCTGCAGAATTGCACGATATGGAAAAGGAATATCTTTCCTTATTCTCCGAACTCAAAGGATAAGTCGTTGAATATATACCTCGGTTTGGAATCCTTGATGAATTCTTCTGCTTTTTCGGATTTTAGAATCTCGTTTTTGTCTATGTCCACCGCATACTGCTCGTTGAGCCAGTTGAATTTTACAAGAGAATATTGATTGCCGATTACACAACATGCGGTTTCCGAACCTATTGCACGAAGGAGCGAAGCAACAAGGAGGGATTTGTCTATTCTTGAAGCTGCCCCGAGCTTTTCCATTTCCTCAAAAGAAAGGGAATATTGGATTGGGAGCTGGACAATCTCTATCCCAGAAGCATGGGAAACCACCTCCTGGACGGCATCCAGAAAATTTTTCTCCTTCTGGTAAGGGGCAAGAGACCCTAGAATTTTGGTTTTTATTGAGGAAACATACTCTGAATAAGGAGAAATTATCTGCCTGAGCCTGGAGAGGGAACGAATTTCTTCTTTCTCAAGTTCGTCCTTGTGGCGCTCCAGTATGTATTCTGCAACTTCGAGAGCTTTGCCCATAGTATAAAATTGCATAGGCGTTTTATATTCTTTTCCTTGAATATTGTTCTGCGACCAGTGATAATATGGAATTTATTGCATATGGAGGGGCGAGGGAAGTAGGAAGAAGTGCTTTCCTCCTCTCTGAGAAACAAAGAAAAATCCTGCTGGACTGCGGGATCAAATTAGGAGAAAAGGTAGAATACCCAAAATTTCCTGAGGGATTTGAAAAAGAGGTACGGGATGTTGCAATAAGTCATGCACACCTGGACCATTCCGGACACCTTGGAAGCCTTATTGCAAATGGTTCAAAACCGATTATTTACGGGATAAAGGCAACTAAAGATTTGGTTGGAATATTACTTGCAGATTATCATCGCATAGGAAAAAACATTGATTTTACTGATAGGGATGTTTCCGAGGTTATACGTAGATTTCATACTTATGAGTTCAAGGAGGAATTCAAAGCAGGTGGGTATAAAGCACGCCTGTATAATGCAGGGCATATACTCGGGAGCGCAATGGTGTACATAGAGGGAGAGAAAAAAGTTCTTTATTCTGGAGATATTTCTACACGCGGAACGCGTTTGCTGGATGGGTGCGAAAAAAATCTTCGCGCTGATGCGCTTATCTTAGAGGGAACCTATGGAAATGAGGAACTTCCTGGAACTAAAGAATCCGTTACAAAACTCATTTCTGAAATAAAGGAAACGATAAAGGAAGGTGGACACGTGATTATCCCTTCTTTTGCTGTAGGGAGAGGGCAAGAAATACTTATGCTACTGGAAAATTATATGAAATCCGGGGCATTGCCTGAAGTGAAAATTTACATGGACGGGATGATTAAAAAAGCAATGAAGATTTACAGGCAGAATGTAGTTTATACGAAAGATGAGGTACAAAAGAGGATACTTTTAAGTGCTGATGATCCGTTTACAAGCAAGCATTTCTTTGTGCCTAGGAGAAGGGACAGGAAAGATGTGCTTGAAGAACCATGCATTATTGTTAGTACTTCGGGGATGCTTTCAGGTGGGCCGATTTTGACTTATTTGAAGGAGCTTGCATGGAATCCAAAAAACAAGATTATTTTCGTAGGGTACCAGGCTGAGGGAACGCGCGGGCGCAAGGTTGTGGATGGTGCAAAGAAAATAGAGATAGACGATGAGGAAGTTGAGCTCAGGCTTAAAGTGGCTGAATTAAGGATTTCCGGGCATGCGGGAAAAAGCGAATTGATTCAGTTTGCACAGGGAATAAAGGGTCTGAAAAAAATACTTCTTGTGCACGGAGAAGAGAAATCCTTAGAGGAGCTTGCAGAAACGCTTGAGAAAAAGTATGAAGTGGTTATTCCTAAAGCCCTTGAAGAAATAAGAATATAGAAAAGGAAAAAGGACTAGATATAATCAAAGCAGTCCATTGGAGGGAGAGTAATTATTCCATAGCATGCTGCAGTGCAGTCCCCTTCTTCAATTTCTGCCCGCACATGGACTGCTTCCTCTGCTTCTTCAATTACAAGGTTTGAGATAATGTCTACATTTGCCCATTGGTCTCCATGAGTGAACAGTGCCACATACTCATTTCCCTGTGTGATGTCCCAGTCCTCTGCTGCACACGGATATCCGCCCGGGTCCTCATCAGTATAGCAGATTAAGGAGAATTCATGGTGGCTCCCTGGAGCTCCCAGCTGTGGGGTCGGATAAACATCACAATCACAGTAATCATCACCATCTCCAGGCCCATCATCATTAAGGGTGATTGTTGCATTACAAATCATGTTGTCCGGGAAATCGATTGTTGCTTCCAGAACCATATATCCACTAAGCTCATCTTCTTCAGTATAGGTTACTATCTCTACTGTTGCACCCAGCTGGCCTGAATCTGTCATATCTCCTATATGGTCACCAGATTCGAATGTATCCCAGTCTACTGTTCCTGTACAGGGTGAGCCATCACAATAAAGGTCAAAGTCCTCAATTGAACCTGAAGGCGGGTCGTTTACGTTGCTCGGAACGATTGTGCATTCACCGGGTGCAGACGTTTCTGTACAGGGAAGCTCCCACTCACAGTAATTGTTCGCGATATTTGATTCAGCTGGAGTATATGGAATGCATAGCATATCCCAATTGTAAATGAAATTCACCCATGCTTCTGCACGGACCTCTCCTGTTTCGCCTTCACAGACTGCATTCGCATTGTAGATGTTGAATGTTCTGCTTTCACCTGCAGGGATTGAATCCGGAACGGTGGCGGTAATCGGAGTTGAGTAAAACGGGTCAAATGCTTCAGTCCCATCACTGCTGTATGCCTGGAAAGCAATCCCGGCACAAAAACTGGTAGCGCCATCAGGAACATCAAAGGAGCCTTCCCCAATATTGGTTACGGTTACTTCCCAGTGCACTACCCCCTGGCCAGGCTCAAACCCATCAGGGCCCGGAGCGATAGCATCTATATATGCAGTTGGCACTACTTCGCAGATAAGGTCTGGGAGGTCATCATCAGGGATATTAATATTTACTGTAACCCATTCTGTCCATCCACTATCTCCGTTTCCATCGCAGTCTTCCTGGCCATTGCAGGTTTCCCAATGAACCCTAAACTGGATCGGGTGGACTCCTGGGCCGAGACTGTTTGGCACCGTAAGCGTTCCTATAATATTGCTGGAATAACCAGAGAATGGGAGAAACCAGCCACCATTTATGTGGGGGAACCACCAGCTGCACTGGTCGATTCCGCTTTCTTCGTCAAATGAAAAGCTTGATGGGGAAACGCCAACATTATTGAACTCAAAGGAAAGCGGATAAAAGTTATCCGGCCTGTCTGGAATCCACATTATTATCTTGACTGGGATCTCTTCGCCTGGGGCCGTTTCATATGGAGGCTCTCCGATTATAACGCCATCGTTTCCAAGATCAACATAAACAATTGATGGGGGGATTACTCCAACATTATCTTCATCATATATATTCAGGCGAGAAGTGGGTGAGGTCACTGTTTCAGTATAATAGTTATCCTGCGAGTTCCCCAGGTCCTGGTAGGGCCAGTATGTTTCTTCTGTAGGACCGTGGGAGTTGTATGCGGCAACCAGCCCTCCGTCAACATTCACCCTTTGTGTAAAAGTAAACTGAGTGAATGAGCCAGTATAAAGCCCAAATGTGGAACTGGAACCTGGGGCATAAGAATAGCTTGTGCCTGTAAGGGTGCGCGGCCCTACGATGGTTGTGCTCCCTCTCCTGAGGCGGGTGCTCCCCTTCATTACTACTGCAATGTCTTCAGCTTCATCATTATGGAAAGGTCCAACTCCAGATTCACGGATGCTGATGGACCTCCATCCATAAACTGAGGTCGGGCTTACCTGCCTGCCGGAGGTAGTTCCATAATCACTAAGATGTGAATTGTAAAAGGATGAACTCCAAAGAACATCCTTGTTCCCTTCCGGGCAGTATGAAGCAGGACCGCAGTCTGTCCAGCTCCCCGGACCCGTGCTGGATCCGCTTACCATTGGGATTTTTCCATCAAATCCGCTATTGCGGGCCCTTGCATTAACGCGCAGGCGGTAGCGGAACTCACCCTCACAGACGTGATCCCCATCATGGAGATCAGTGGGGCCCCCGCCTCCCGAAAGCCAGCGGTAGCTTTCGCCTGTAGGGAGAAAGAGGTCGGTTTCAAGGTAATAACGCACAGACTGGTCAATAAAATATACTGCACTGGCCTGCTTATACTCCCTCATATCACTCATTGTATCTGTTGCATCATGGTCAATGAAAACTGCTGAAAGTATGCTGAAAGAAAAGAGAAAAAGAAACAGGAGTAGTGTGGTTTTCATTTTTGTGCACCCCTAGAACTCCACTTCCAGTTGCAGGCCTCCCGTTATGGGGCCTCCTGTCATGCCCTCGGGGGCTTCCATAATTGATGCGCCCAATGTGAAGTTGGGAACACTGAGTTTTCCAGAGTCGTACCTTACACCTGCGATTCCGCCCCAAAGATGTTCAGGGTCTGAGAGGTCAAGCGGCGTCTCCTTGTCAGTATAGAACAATATGGTGGGCGCAATGGTCAGACTAATCTGGCCGCTTGCACCTTCTTTCCTGAGGATGTTTAGGTCAACTTGGGGCCCCAGCGCAAGCTGTGCAGCATTGTATGTAACTTCAAACATCCCTCCCTTTCCGGTTTCCCTCAATGCGTTTGCAAGCCCGTATATCCCAATGAAATGACCCGATTTGCCGACTTGGAATAGGGTAAGGGTCCCTTCTGCCTTCCCAAGGTATTTCCGGTAGTCTTTCCCAAACGAACCGGAAATCGTGATTACATAATTCCCAAGGCTTGTTTCATCAGTAATATTTCCAGTGCCCAGCAGCTTTATCTCAACATCCGCGGTAGCTATCTGCTTCCTATCAGGGAGTATCGGGCGCACATCATAGCTTCCTCCTGCATTCAGGCCTACTGTTACGTCTTTGGAAAGGTCAAGCTCGAATACTGCAAGGGCCTTTCCTCCAACAAGAATGTCTTTTTCAACATCATTTATGTTATGGGATGTTTCAGTCCCATCAGGGGCAATGATTGTCCCTGATCCTGTGATGTGGTTCTCCATCTGCCAGACATTCACTCCTCCCTTGATCCCAAGCCTGAGCTTGTTGTTTGCATATAGCCACCAGAGGGCATCAATACCCATTGCAAAGCGGGCATTTGAATAGTGGCTCGTGCTGGTTTCATCTGCCTGCCTAAGTGCCTCTGAGATTGGGTATTCTCCCTCAAGGAGCTCCTGAACATTCCCATTCTTTAAATCGTTTACAAGGTTCGTGCATGCACCCCCTGAAGTTCCGCTTCCACAGACTACATGCCTGGCGGTGTCCTCATCTCCATAAAAGTTCACAAGATGGTTCCACAGGTTAGTCCCACCTTCAGAAGCCATACTTCCGGGACCGGTCATATTATTGTAATATCCAGTAAGTATCTGGCCGAGGTCATTTTCCAGCGCGCTTATTTGCGCAGGGTCATAATTCTCATCCTCATCAGTAGTGAGATACTGGAGCATCTCGTCGGGCACGCTCTGGGTTGTTATTGTCAGGTCACCCCTTCCAAGAACCGGCTGGGGAAGCTTGAGCCCCGGCCACCTGGGGGATTTGTGCTCTATCGCCTGGCCTTCCCTCGAGGGAATCAAACCAAGCTTTGTGCCCCTCTTGTCTTCCTCAACCGTATGCATCTTGCTCATGGTGTCCCATACACTTTGGGCTTGCCTTGCAATGTTTCCAAATGTGTCCTCAGATACACTCACGGAGGGCCCCTCCTCAGCAATAGGAGGGTTCATATCATAATAAAGGGCCTTGTCCCGGACATTCTCAAGCAAAGTACGCAAGTTGCCCACATTGTCTATGAAGCCCTTGTCCTCCTTGATGACCCCGCTCTGCAGGTTGGAGAGGTAGGCTTCCACTTTCACAATTGCATCAAGCGCCTGAGTGTGCTGGGCTCTTGGGAAGTCTTTCACGCCTTCCAGAAGGGCCACTGCTGCACTGCAGCTGCTTGGGGGAAACACTTTCTCGTCCTTTTTTTTCTTGTAAGCTGATTTCATTCATTTCACCTTCCTTTTATCTTTACATCGTATTCCCATGGAATGTTGGTGTCCATCTCCAGCATCGCGGTATGGTCTGTTCTCTCCCTGTTGAACGGCCCGCGTATCCTTGTTTCGGGGCCGAGGGCCTGCGTGTCTCCATACGAGCCGAGGTCTGCATCAGTTATCCTGTAGTAATTGGTTCCAGATTCGTATTTCAGGCCTTCTTCTTCAACCTCGTCCTTGGACAGTTTCTTCATGTTCTCCTCTGCAAGGGGCCAGTTGCCGAAGATGTGCTTCTCATAGCCGCTCTTGAGGTCAGATATCTTGCCGGTTCCAAAGTCATAGTTTCCAATTGGGACACGTTTCACGCCTTTCTTTTTCAGCTTCTCATCAGACATTCCATAGAACTCCCTTGCATCTCCTGGGTAAGGGTGCTCCTTCCTGTCTTCCTCTTCAAGGCGATTGTATGCATAAACTGTTCCCTTTCCATCCTTGCCGGCATCCACATAGGCCACAGAGTAGTAATCTCCTTCATCCGAGTAGTCCGGAAGCTTTTCCTCCTTCCCAGTCGTCTCGTTGAATCTATGGCGGGGTGGGTGGAAGAATGCTGTCCTGTGCTTGGTCCTGGCATCCGTGTCTACCTCCACTGCCATTGTGCGAAGGTAGGGATTCTTCATCACCTGGCTGAACAGGGTTTCCTTGGTGGGGACAATGCGGAGAATCGCTTCATCCCACTTAAGGACCCAATCCCTCATCACATGTTTCTTGTGTGCATGAGCCTGCGGCCAGACCGCTTTCCTGACATAGATGGGCTTAATCTTCGGTGGTATTATCCTGTACTTGAACCTCACGGGGTATGTGCCTACCCTGAACTTGTGGGTAGCTCCGAACGGGCCGACTGAGTCTGCGGGCAGAATCTTCCTCTCGTCCTTTTTTATATCCTTTTTCTCATAATAGTGGATTCCCTCTGGGGAAACCTTGGGAACAAGCTCTGCAACGGTTTCCACATGATTCGGGTCTTTTGGCACCGGAACGGTAAGATACCTTCTTCCATTAGGAGCAACTACAATCCTTTCATAGGTCCGGTAGGTTACGTCCGCTTCCTGGAACGTGAACTGCGGGCTTCCGCCAAGCCAGGAGAAGAGCATGTTTGTGTATGCTTTCCTGTACTTTGCAAACTTCGCGGGCTCTTTCTCCATAGATGGAACCTTGAAGGCCATCGGCACCGGGCCCCCTCCTTCATATGCGGCAACAAAGATGAGTGTGCGCAATCCGACATCAAAAGCCGCCTTCCTGTAGCGCTCCTGCTTTGCAGGGTTCCACTTGTGGTAGTCTGCATTGCGCGCGCAATTAGTATCTGCAAAGAGGTTGGCGCCGTGCGTCAATCCAAGTGCTGCTGCCGGGTCAAATTGCATAAGCAGTTCCTCTGCAGAGAACTGCTCCAGCATGTAATACATGGTGCTCGCTTTTGCGGCATATCTCTCCTTGAGTTCTTTGTTCTCCTTTACCCCTGGGCCGGAGTGCATAAACGCGTATTCCTTCATCGTTCGCTTGATAGAGTCTTCAGAGAACTTGGGCACATCCTTTGCAAGCTTGTTGCCGGCAAGCAGCCCATTTGCAATTGCCTTGTTGAAGTAAACTTCCTTGTTGTATCTCCAGAACGACTGCTGCAGGTAGGCTGCCCCCGTGTAGAGCGCATTGTAGGTCCTTTCGTCTGGGGTCTGATTCTTTTTAGTGGCAAAGACTTCCTTCACCGTGCCGGGTTCATCAGCAACCCCAAAAGTGAATTCCACCCTTGCACCTTTGGCCCTGGCCTTGGGGTCAAAAGCTTTCACTAGGTCTGCAGCAAGCTTTACCTGCGACGGGTCCATGTTCTGGCCCTCCACAATCGCGGACCGGTTCTTCTCAAGGTACACTTTCCTTGCCTTGAGTATCTGCTTCCTGCCTCCGCGAAGGGCGAGCTGTTCAGGGGTGAGCTGCACCAGCTTCTTGGCCTTGGGCTTCTCAGGAGCCTGTGTGATTATTACTGTGTTCTTGCTATCGTAGGAAACATCCACAAGGCCCGAAGCCTTGAGCGCGTCATAAACAGCCTGCGCAGTCTTCATTCCGCCTTCCGCTTCCCTAAACTTGAATGTCCTGTCTTTCGTGGGGAGGTTCTCGTGCTCGGCCTGCATCACCAGTGCTTTGTAACGCTGCCTGCCAAGGGGAAGGTCCGAAAGCTTGTTCTTGACGTTCTGAAGCTGCACTCCCCTCTCCTCCCTGAACACTTCATGGGGCATTGAGGGGACATTGAGCGTAACTTTGTACAGGTCCTTCTGGCTCTTGTCCCAAAGAATTCCCCTCTGATCTTCAGGAACTTCAGAAAACTTAACTGGATTGTATGTAGCCGCTGTTTCCCATGGGAAGCCTATTGAAACAAGGTACTGCTCAAGGTTTCCTGCCTGATATTCGTTAAGGTAGAATATCTGGGTTTCTCCTGCAGGAGAGTTGAGCGCGCCTTCAAGGCGGGCACGCTCTGCAGCGCTCTTCAGCACTTCATTGCTCTCCCGCTCAATGAAATTGGGGGTCCTTATCGGGATTTCTCCCCTTTCTGCAAACGCATTGGGGGGCGTTTCCCTTACTACCAGCATATATCCACCAAAATGCCTCTCCAGCCCTGCGAATGGCGCCTTCCTCTCTACATATACAGTGAGGTCTGCCATTCCCCTTGCGTGGAGCACGTTCTGCAGGAGCTCTGAAGCATTTTCGGCTTTCATGCGGCTATTGAAGAACACCATGCGGGGGGTTCCCTTGGCGCTTGGGTTCTTTGCTATCATCTCCAACTGCTGCCTCTGCCTGTGGAGATCATTCTCAGTGAGAACATAGAACTCCTTCAGGTAGCTCTTTTGGGCAGTGCTCAGCTCCATGAACTTCTTCGCATAGTCGCCCTCCTTGATGTTAATTGGAGTGTCAACAACCTCATCAGGTATATTTATCTCCCCGATGGCTGCAAATACGTCTTCCGCTCCCCTTTCCCTGCGAAGCCTTGCAGCCTTCCGGAGGGACTGTGGGGTAGGCCTTTCCCAATGAGTTTCAGGAACATTCTCAATCTTGAGGGCGGCCCTTGCGCTCTTCTCGCCTTTCCACGGGACAGCTAAAACATTTGTCCATCCCTTTTCCCGCAGGTACTCTGCAAGCAGCATTGCGCCTGCTGTATCAACCTGGTAAGGTGCACCCTTGGGCGCATTGGGCCTGTGTTTCTCTATTGTCTGAAGCCCAACGTTCGTGGTTGTAAGGGAAGTTTCTATTCCATTTTTCTGCTCTTCTGTGAGCCAGATTACCTTTCCCTTATATTTTATGAAAACATTCCCATTTTTGTCTGCAGCAGGAAGG
>JAUWMC010000067.1 GCA_030613375.1 Microcaldota archaeon | reverse complement strand
CCTATTGCATGGGAGCCATGCACTACAAAATGCTCCCCAAAAAGAATTGTTTTTGCGAATCCAATCCCTTCTCCCATAATTTCAGGCTTCCGTTTCCTGGAAAGATAGTATCGCTTCTGCAATATCTCCTCCGGATTTTGTAAGCGCTTCGGTTGCCTGATCTCGAGTACACCCTGCTTTTTCCATAACAAGCTCAATGTCGTCTTCTTTCATGGATTGCTCAGTACGCACAGTTCCGGAAATCTGGAAAGACTCCTGGCCCTGCATGGAAATTTTGGTAACCTGTGCAGGCTCAATGATTATTTTCTCGTCCGCGGTTTCGATTATTACGCGCTCTGCTGCAATTTCTACTGTGTTTACACCCATCTGCTTCATCATCCGGGCCATCTGCTTTGGGTCCATATTCGGCATCATCTTTATCACATCTCAAGAAGTAAATCTTTCTGGAGCATCTTTTCAAGCTTCTCCAGTATTTCAGAATAAATTTTTTCCCCTCTTTCTTTGCTTATGTCCCCTATTTTTCCAATGTATCCAGAAGGAGTGAATAGGTCATCTGGAGGGGGAATAATTGCGCCAACATAATCCTTCCTCTCTTCCTGCACCGGATCTGAGCGCAATTTATGGCCTGCTGCAAGAACTAAAGAGGATTCAACCTCATCTGCATGGCCGGCTTCCGCATCAGTAAGCTTCCACCATTCAACTACCGCAGCCCTAAACTCAAAATCATCAGAAAGTTCCTTAAGTGCGGACTTAACCGGGCCGGTATTTCCTCCGTGCCCAATTATTACGAGGATGCGGGTGAAGCCTTCCCGGAATAATTCAGTGAAAATTTCCTCTGCAACTGTGTGAAGAGTACGGGAGGTTAAGCTTAATGCTCCAGGATATTTGCGCAATGTATACACGTACCCATAATTAAGAGGAGGAAAAAGAACCGCGTCTGCTTTTTTCTCAAGACGTTTTGCAATCTCCCAGGGAATAATTGAATCTGTATCCAAAGGAAGATGCTTTCCGTGCGGCTCAATCGCTCCAAAAACAAGGATTGCGGGCTTTCCTTTTGCCTTTTCGAATTCTTCCCAGCTAAGGTCGCCCGCGTACATCCGCTCTACTCCAGAGTTTCCTTAAGCTCAGTCTTCCTGAATTCAACTTTGCTTATTGGGGTAATCTGCTTAAGCTTGCCGTATACCTTAGAAGAAAGCCTTCCATTGAGTATCTCGTGCATGAGCTCATAATAGCCATATTTCCCTGCGGCTTCGCTGAGTTCTTTTTCAATAACCTCTCGAAGATTCTTCTTCATGGTTTCGCTGATGCGGCTGCGGGTTACGGAAATAAGCTTTACGCGCACTGTGCGGTCATCGTTGGTAGGGAGATCACGAACTGTATGCAATACAGTTCTCCTCCTACGCACAAGGGTGCGGATGTAACCAGGTGAAAGCCTGTGCCCAATCAACTCAGTGTAGGCAGTTTTTCCCTTGATTTCCTTTATGCGGAATTCTAAGGTGGTGTAAATGTTCGCCTGGGACATTCTTCCTGTGAGATCCATGAGGCTCACCGGAACTATACGGTTGATGAGCTTTGCCTCATCCGAAGTAATAACCTCTCCGAGCTCCTTGGAATCAAATGCCTGAGGTGCAAGCACTGTGTACCAGTCCTTAGCTTTTTTCTTTTCTGATGTTTTTCTTGATTTTCTTGGTTTAGCCATAGGAACACCTTCACTTTATGAGCAATGCCGCTGTTTCTGGATCGTATTTCCAGCCTGCAGGTACACGCCCCGTCTTGCGGTATTTCTTAGAGAGTCTGTGGATTTTGGATTCCACATGGATAAGCTTTACCTTATTGCCCACATCTCCCCTGTTCACTTTGAGATGATTTCTCATTCCCACGGCCTTCTTGAGCAAGCTCAAGAGATCTTCTGGGAACTTGGTAAGAAGATTCTCTTTCCCAAGGAATTCTATCATGCTTATTCCAAGCATTCTCCTTACAAGAGGAATGCTGTACTGGTCCCTGAGGATAAGCCCGATTTTTGCGGGAGGGACACCTTCCCTTGCAAGTTTTCGGATAATTTCCTCTACCTCTTCCTTTGAATGGGAAGACCATTCAGGCGTTCCCTCCGTTTTGGGCGGGTTTGAACCTGACTTACCTTTTTTTCTCGAATGCAATTTTGCCATTCCTTCACCTTATTTTTTTATGTATTTTCCAAACTTTTCCAGAGCGCGCTTCCTATGCGAAAGCGCTCCTTTCATTTCCGGTACCTCGGCGAAGGTCTTATCCCCGGAGTGGCGAACCTCAGGAACATTTTCCGGTATGAATATAGGGTCGTACCCGAATCCTCCGGTTCCCCGGATCTCTTCGGATATCCTTCCTTTCACCAAACCGGTGAAAGTTTCTGCTGCATTTCCGTCTGTGTATGCAATGCACGCGCGAAACTCAGCTTCCTTTCCTGCAGCGAGCTTCAGGATTCCTTCGTTCCCAAGCTTCCTGAACACCCAGGCGGAATACGCTCCGGGGAAGTCATTCAACGAGGGAATAAAGAGTCCTGAATCCTCCACAAAAAGGGGCTCTTCGAGCTTCGCATGCGCAAAACGGGCGGACGCGTTCGCGACTTCCTCGGTGGAGTCGCTCCTAATCTCGTCTACTGAAAGATTACGGTGGACAATATTGACACCGAAGTGTTTTAAAATCTTTTCTGCCTCCGCGAATTTGCCCAAATTGCCCGTTACGAAGGAAATCTGCATGGGTTTGGGTTATTTAGTAGGTTTATTAAATACATTAGAAATAGAGTTGGTTTCCAACGTTCATGGTTAACTCATAGTACTCCTTCATAAGGTCACGGTTTCCTGCAAAATTGTCCAAAGAATCCTGGCTGAATTCCTGGCTGGAGATGAGATTGTCCAGTTCCTTCAGGACTGCAGGGCCTTCCCATGCTGCATAAGGCCTAAGGAGGAGTGCAACTATTGTGAGGTGTGCTTCGCCCATAAAGACTACTCCTTCAGATTCGGGGAGCTTTTTGACCTGCGCAAGGGCAGCGTCTACCATGTCCTCCCCCGCTTCTCCATATAATCTAATAAAATGATCAACCAAAGGTTCGTATCTATCCGGAGTAATGAGATTGTTACCTTCAAGTGTTTTTCTCCCTGCATCAACCACCAAGGCTACGGATTTCGAAGTTCCTGATGGAAGGGTTTTGAGGGAATTGTGAACAGATGCCCGTTCGGTTTTGGTTACTGTAAATGAGTCTGGTGAAGAAAGGGCCGCAGGTTCTTTTGCAGGTTTGCCTAGCTTCTCCGCATTCTGCAAACACCCATAAAAAGAAAGTGTGCCTGCAAATGCCACGGTTAAAATCTCAGTGGTCACTAGGAGATTTGCTGTAGAAAAACGGAATTTCTCAGGGGATTTTGAAGTTTTTGGAGCTGGATTGGAATTAGTATTTGCATGGATTTTCCTGCTCGTGGCCATACACATAATTTCGAAGGCATGCTATATAAAGGTTGTGGTAGAGGGAGGAACTAAATGTAAAAGAACTCACTTGGAAAGCTTTTTCCTGACGTCCTTGAAAATCTTAGTATATTCCTGGTGGAGATTATTGTGCCATGCAAATTCCCTAAGAGTTTGGATACTGAAATC
Organism: Microcaldota archaeon; assembly: GCA_030613375.1. GTDB lineage: Archaea > Micrarchaeota > Micrarchaeia > Anstonellales > Bilamarchaeaceae > CAIKOA01. The sequence goes on along the minus strand of JAUWMC010000067.1, from coordinate 1,172 downwards.
GGGGCTGGAAGTGCACTTGTCCAACTTGGCTAAGGAACCCTGCCATGCTGCAAATGGCCTCAACACGAGCGCAGTTAGGCGGGGAATTGCAAGATCAACTACTCTCTTTCGCTGTTCACGGTCCATTCCCTTCATTCCAAAAGAGATAACATCGATAACGTCTCCCCCAATTGAAGCATAAAGATCCATGAAAATGTCCACTGTCCGCTCACGTGCCTTTCTTTTATCCTCGGGGGAAGATGCGGAAAACTCTATCTGCTGTATCCTGTGAATCAAAATGGACTCCATTTTCTGGAATGCCTCAGAGAGTAGCTTGGATTCAATGGTGTTAGAGTCTAGACCAAGCTCAGGGAAGTTGTTCAGAGCCTGGAATATGTACTGTGCAGCAAACAGGTCAGCACTTTCATCAAAAATCCTTGTAATCATCTTTTTAGGGGTAATATCAGATTTAAGGAAGGAAAAACGGGCGTGCCTTCCATTCATCTTATCCAGCAGGCTTACAACCAGGATGTCCTCCGTAGTTACGATGCGAACCTCCGGAGTAAGTATGTCAAGGTCTGAGAAATTGATCTCGAAAAATCTAGTGGTGTTCCCTGGTTTAGAAATCATAAATGAAAGGGTCTTGTTTACGTTCATCCTTAAGCGGAGCTTTGCGCCATCGCCCAATGGGACTTCAAAAACATTATGTAAGGGAGATTTCATGTACTTATCAGTTTCAGCCTTCATGAGATGCAAAAGGTATCGGATGCTTTCTACGCTGGATGCAGGCTCAGGGGACATCACATCATATATTGGTGTAAGGGGAGGAGCGGTCGAATAGCGTAATACTTTGGCACTAGCATCAAGGGGTGCTGCTGTTCCCCCCAGTGCGATTGCGGCTGCAAAGACCAGCTTTGCTGCACCAGAAGGTTTCTTCTTTGGAGCACGCAGCTTTTTTTTCTGTTTTGCAAGCCCAGAAGAGGGAAGAAGTGCTTTTGCTCTTTTCAGCATGCTCCTCTTTTTCTCTGGGGGCGTGGGAGAAATTTTTTCTTTCTTTGTAGTTTTGCGGGATGAATCTTTGGGTGTCGACACAGTTTGCACCTGTAATATTTGGGTAGCCAGAAATATATAAACCTGATGGAATGGGAAGCGTTTTTAAATGATTTCTGGGAATGAGAGGTCATGGCAGTCAA
>JAUWMC010000090.1 GCA_030613375.1 Microcaldota archaeon | reverse complement strand
TCCCTTCAAGAAAAACCTTTCAAAAAAGAAAAAAGGCACAAAACTTTACATAGAAGGTCCATATGGAGAATTTACAGTTTCCAAAAAACCAGACAATTCTGTCCTTCTTTGCAGAGGATTGGGCCTAATCCCCCTCTCCTCCATAGGAAAATCACTCATAGACAAGAAAAAGAAGCACAATATCTTCATCATGTATGAGAATATGGACCGCAAGGAAATCCTGAATGAAAATAGACTCATTGAATTCGAAAATCACAAGCAGGTAAACCTTCTCATGACTCTCCTTAATGAACGTCCGATGGACTGGCCAGGAAAAATCGGCCCCATTACTTCATTTATGATTAAAGAGTTTGTCCCCGGTCCCCGCGCAAAGGATTATTATGTCTGTGGCCCATCAACTTTTGTAAACAGAATGCTTGCAACTCTTGATGAATTGAAAGTTCCAAAGAAGAGAATCAGCACCGAGCCGTGGGATTGAAAATGGAATCAAAAATTTACATTATAAAACGGAAAGAGCAGATTACGGAAGACACGATCAAATTAGACCTAGTTCCGGAAGAGGGAAATCCAATCCAATATACTCCGGGACAATTCATGATACTCACCGCCCCTTCAGGAACCAAGCGTGCATACTCAATCGCTTCCGCTCCTACTCAGGATGTACTCGAATTCGCAATTAAACAAGTAAAAGGGGAATTTACTTCCCAGCTTGAAACCATGAATGAAGGCGACAAGATACCCGTAGAAGGCCCAATGGGCCCATTTATCTACAATACCTGCGGAGAATACGTGCTCATTGCAGGTGGGATTGGAATAACTCCCATGGTTTCCATACTCCGAGACCGGGACGGAAAATCCGAATGCGAACACGTTACGCTCTTTTATTCTTCCCGCACAAAAATCGGCCTAGCTTATTACGATGAATTAAGGGAAATTGATTCCCGCAACGAAAACCTCAAAACAATTTTTACAGTAACCCGTGAAACTCCTGAAGGATGGGAATACGAAACAGGGCATGTGGACGAGCAGATGCTTAAGAAATACCTCACTGATTTGGAAAAGAAGCGATACTTTGTATGCGGCCCCGCGCGTATGGTCGATTCCTTCCGCGAGCTCCTCAAGACACTTGGAATTCCTGAAGAGAATTGTACTTTTGAAGGCTGGAATGTATAATTATAAAATGCCTTTTTTATTTTCTTTTGCCAATCCTTTTAATCTTTCTCTTCTTATGCACAAACAGGTGTGGATTCATGAAGGATATTCTTTGGTTTGAAGACTTGGACAGAAGCAGCATTGCTGAAGCAGGGGGAAAAGGCGCGAATTTGGGAGAAATGCTTAAGGCAGGATTTCCTGTCCCCCTCGGATTCGTAACTACAAGCGGTGCATATTTCAAACATCTTGACCACAATGATTTGCGTGAGCCGATTACTGAAATGCTTGTAACTTTGGATGTAAACGACACTGCAAAACTACAGGAAATCTCAGAGAAAATCCAGAATCTGATTATTGATGCGGAAATTCCCTCGGAAATTGAAGAGGAAATCAAGCAGAACTACAAAAAGCTTTGCGATATGCGTGGAGAAGAAGAGGTTTATGTTGCGGTGAGAAGTTCCGCAACCGCAGAGGATCTTCCCGATGCTTCTTTTGCAGGCCAGCAATCCACTTTCCTGAATGTGCACGGCCAGGACGGAACAGTAAAAGCAGTAAAAGACTGCTGGGCTTCCCTCTTTACTGCACGCGCAATTTTTTACAGGGTACAAAATAACTTTGACCATATGGTTGTTGGCCTTGCTGTTGCAGTGCAGGAGATGGTGCAGAGCGAAAAAGCAGGAGTACTATTCTCCGTAAACCCTGTAAACAACAAGAAAAACGAAATTATGATTGAAGCTGCATATGGGCTTGGAGACGTAGTTGTTTCCGGCTCAGTTACTCCAGATACTTATGTATTGGACAAGGATGGTTTCAAGATCCTGCGCAAGGACATCTCAAAGCAAACCTGGATGATAATCAAACACAAAGGAGAGAATGCAAAAGCGGAAATCAAAGATGACATGCAGGACAAGCAGAAAATCCCGGATGAGGTAATCATTGAGCTTGCAAAAATAGGGCAGAAGCTTGAAGAGCATTATGATTTCCCCCAGGATGTTGAGTGGGCATATGCAAATGGTGAGGTATACATTGTACAGGCCCGTCCCATCACCACGCTTAAGGAATCAAACCCTCCGAAAAAAACAGAGGCAAAACTCCCTGAGGATCTTGAAGGAAACTCTGATGTTTCAGAAGCAGAAGTTCTCCTTCGCGGTTTGGGTTCTTCCCCAGGATTTGGAATAGGTGAAGTGAACGTGCTTGCCAGTCCCCGGGACATGCCAAAAATGAAGAAGGGTGCAATTCTTGTAACGGATATGACTCCGCCAGATTTTGTTCCTGCAATGAAAAAAGCTGCTGCAATTGTAACCAACACAGGAGGAATGACCTCCCACGCAGCAATCGTAAGCAGGGA
>JAUWMC010000018.1 GCA_030613375.1 Microcaldota archaeon | reverse complement strand
CATTGTTCTGAATATGCCTTTGACGGTTTAAAAGAGTGAGGGGGGTGTATTTCCACTATTCTGTTCACTTTTTCGCAAATGTTAAAATTAAAAATGTATGTAACCATGGTTACATAGTATGTTAGTATATTTATATGATCTCAAATCATCAGTACAAGAGTACAACAGACTTAAACGTAATTTTTATTATCATTTAAACAAAAACGGATACAACCAATATTTTTGGAAAACTAAATCTGTCTTAGTGGCACCAGATGAAATGGAACGTGTTTTAGATGGTTTCTTTAAAGATTTTGATAAATTTGTTGTGGCCTACAAAATTAAGACCAACTCAATCGAAGAGCTTGAATAGTGGAAATGGGGGGTCCCTTACCCTTTCCTCAAATCAAACCAGTTTCCTTTACTTCACAAAGCACAACTGCATGTTCAAGACCAAATTTCTGCAAAACCTTTGGGTGCACAGAACCAATAACTCCAACTTCTCTATTCCCGAGCAAGATTTTTGCGCACCGCCCTTTAATAAAACAAGAATCTTCACTTTCTTTCAAAACCACATCTTTTCCTAATTCCCTCATTAATGTTTGTAGATATGGCTGCAAATCAGTTATAGAAACACCTTCGTTCATTAACCCAAAACAAAGTGTTTTGTATTCATCTTTTTTGTAAATTTCCCCCAATTCATAATACAACTGTGGTAGCCCCTTCATTTTATTGGTTGAAAAACAACTCAAAATTCCAGGGATTAAACTCGTACGGAGATAAGTAAATTCCTCAGACGCAGAGTTCTTTATCCCCAACGCATCAACTCCCCTCCCAGTAGCTTCTAGCTTTTTCATATTAGTAAGAACATAGTTTTTTGTTTCCATAAAACCCATTCCAGTAAGTGCATCATGGATTGGCTCATCAGCATCATTTCCACTCCCAACTGTGGAGATCTTCGGAAGAGTGGGCTCAAGTTTCTCATATCCATACCCTATTGCAATATCCTCCAATATATCTGTAAATGAAATAATGTCTGCACGGTAGGGGGATACAAGAGCAAAACCATTTTCTACTCCAATACCCATTCTCTTGAGTGCATCCGCTGCCTCTTTCTCACTTAAGTCCAAACCAAGAACCCGGTTTGCTTCTTTGAGGTTTATTTTCATCTTTGAATATGAAAAATCCGGATAGTTTTTATCCCCAATCTTCACAACATAAACTTCTCCACCCCTATCAGCAAGTGCGGTCGCAATAATATTCACTGCCTTTTCTACACTTCCCATAGACGTTCCTGTGGAGTCTATAAGTATATTTTTTGTGTCTGTAGTTACCCTAGTTCGTTCACTATTTATGATTGGTGGAAACGAAATAACCCCCTCTTCATCCATTATCACCACAGCTTCTTTTTCTACCAAATGTGCAAAGCCAATTCCTTTAGGGTGTTTCTTTAACACATCCCATACATCCATCTCTTCATTCAGTTCAAGGGGAACAAATTTTTCATCAGAAGCAACAACATACTCCATCTTTCCCGAAATCTTATCCAAGTCATGGATTCCAACAGCAATTTTCTTCCGTTTTCTTCCGATTGTATCATGCAGCTTTTCCTGCATCTGCATTAGATCCAACAACAATTCCTCGTCAATCTCAAGCCCCTTAACTACAGCAGCGCAGATTGCTGGCCGTACTTTTGCTGTTTTTGGAGAAACAGAAAGTACATATTCTGATTTTTTTGCGTTGTACTCAGGAACGGTTTTACCATAATATGAACGAACTGCCCTAGCCATCCCCTCAACACAAAACAAGTCTGGCCTGTTTGGGGTAACTTCAACAACTAGACCACCCTCTTCCCCAGGCTCAACCGGCATTCCAATATTAGTAAGGCAGTCTATGATCTTTTTTTCATTATACCCACACAGTTTTTCCAGTTTTTTGAAATCAACATTTATGACAGCCATTTGGATTCCTCCGTTCTTCTGCTTTTTTTGCTGCAGCGGGCGTTACGTACTCTCCAGTTACACATGCAAGGCAGCTCTTCTCCCCCACAACTTTCTTTAGTCCCTCTAAGGAGATATAGTGGAGGCTGTCTACCCCCAAATATTCTCGGATTTCCTCAACGCTTTTGTTGTTTGCAACAAACTCCTCAAATGTAGGCATATTCACCCCATAAAAACATGGTGAAATTATTGGCGGGCAGGTTATTCTAAGATGAATCTCCTTTGGCTTGCACGCCCTCAACATTTCCATTACTTCTTTTATTGTGGTTCCACGTACGATGCTGTCATCGAAAACAACGATTCGTTTTCCTTCAATAACCTTCCTTATTGGATTAACCTTCAATCGTACTGCCGTTATCCTACTTGCCTGGTCAGGCATGATAAATGTTCTTCCCACATAACGATTTTTGATTATCCCTTCAGTATATTCAATTCCAGTTGCACGTGCAAATCCCAGAGCCGCACTCCTTGCAGTATCCGGAACAGGTATCACCAAATCCGCTTCTACGGGAGCTTCAGCTGCCAGTTGTTTTCCGAGCTCTTTCCTTACATGCTCAACGAGCCTGTCATTTATCACAGAATCCGGCCTTGAAAAGTAAACATACTCAAACATACAGTGTCTTGCTCCCCTATCCAACAGGATCTCACTGGTTCGTTCCCCATTTTCATTAATGATTATCAGTTCCCCCGCATTTACAGAACCCCCATAGGGAACCCCATTCATATCAAGGCTGGTTGACTCAGAGCAAAACATGAAATATTCATCAGTTTCCCCATAAACAAGCGGGCGGATTGCATGCGGATCTCTGAAAACAAACAATTTCTTGTCGTAAATCCCAACCACAGAGTAAGCTCCATCCAGCTTTTCCATTGCATGAATTACAGCTTCTTTTATTGAATCCCCACCCTGCAACTTACTCGTAAGCAGGTAAAGAATAACTTCAGAATCAACAGTCCCTTCAAACACAAAGTTCTTTTCTTCAAGCTCCTTGCGCAGTTTCTCATAATTCGCTATATGCCCATTGTGCGCAACAGCAAGATTTCCCGAAACAGATGGCTGAACATCTTTTATCGTCGCGGTTGAGGTGGTTGGATAACGAGTATGGGCAACCCCAGCCCAATGTGGCTGTTCAATATCATTATCATCAATTATTTCAGAAACAAGCCCCATTCCTTTTTTCTTATAGAATGAGCCGTCATAAAGAACCATGCCTGCAGCATCCTGCCCCCTATGCTGAACTCCAATCATTCCCCTGTAAACAAGCGGTGCCACGGGCTTCTTGTTTTTTGAGATAACAGCAACCACACCGCACTCTTCTCTTTTTTCATACATTAGCCCACCAGAATATCCCATTTAGGATATAAGTGTTTTATAATGCTTAGGAGGTCGTGTAACCATGGTTACATAACTATTCTTTAACCAAGCTAAAAGAACCAGACGGGAGGACGTGAACAACCTCACTCTCTTCCACCCCCAAAATCACTGCAATCTTCTTTCCTGTTTCCCCCTTTGCATTCTTCCCAGGAACAACCAGCACACTTTTCTTCATCCAATCCGCATTTTCAGCCCCAATCGCCGCTCTCCCTTCAGAATCCACCCCCACCCTAATCTTAAGCGGAGTATTCTTGTACCAGTCCCTCTTTCCTGCAATTGCAAATCCTCCAGCTCCTACATACCCTCCAGCAGCATGCTTGCTCAATTGTTCTTTTTCCACTGAATACGCATCTGCTTGGCTGAACCCCTTTACCCATGCTTTGGAAAAACTCGCAGCAATAACCGCAGCAAATTCCCTATCTTCTTTCTTAGCCCCTACCCCGTTCTTAAGAATCGTAGCAGAACCACCTCGGATATCTGCATGGAAAAACAAATCTCCTTCTTCCATATGCCTTGCAAAAACCAAGTCATTCTGCTTTGCATTCCTCCCGAACAAAATCATCTTTCCTGAATTGGTGAAACTCCACCCAAAACTCTCATACCATTTCCTCTCCCGTACAATCCTTACTTTTTTCTCTTTCTTTACCCTTTCTTTTCCATCAGCCCTCCTTATTTTCTTCTTGGTTTCTAATATCGCTTTCTCTAGTCCCTCAGCCTTTTTCCGGATTTTCTTCGCGAGCTGGTGATAATAGACTGCGCTTTCCTGCGCGTTTTTTCCAAGTTTTATTCTTACTCCCAAATCAATACACCCACACAACCAATAGAGAGTATGCTATCCGCTAACTGATTAAAAAGGTGTGGGAACCCACCCTACAAATTCTTCTAAAGGTTTAGTGACATTTCCTTGGCCCAGAAGACTAGGGATCCCACTTCACAGACAGGACTTCCTGATTCATCGGCAGAGCTTACCTTTTCAGGCAGAGGACCACTCTCCAGCTGAGAAATCTTACCGATTTCTTCTCTTGAAACTCTCGTTTCAAGACAGGCGTTACTTCTCAGTGCCTACCGGTAGTAACTTTACTTTTATCATTTACATTTATAAAGAAAACAAAGGCGGATTTCCACTGGCTCCGCTACTGAACTGATTGTGAACAAAACCCCATAATTATTGCCCATGAGAAAGAGAAACCTTATTAATATTATCTTCTTTAGTCTTAGCAGGGTTTGTCATGGCATTCGTAGAAACACTTCTCTCAAGTTGGCTGGAGACTCTGAAGTCAGCAGGTACTATGATTTCAATGCTCCTGATAATAGTCGGAGGCTTGCTTTATGGTATCGCACAGCTGCAGCCGGGTGAAACGCGTGGGAAATGGCAGACCACCGGAATCGCAATAGTTGTTGGAGGCATCCTCATCGCCGCTATCCTCGGGGCAGCGGATCTGATACAGGAAGTATCCTCGAATCTCTTCAAGTGAAAAAATGGCGCTGGACCTTACGATAGCCGGGACGATAGTTGCACTGTCTATAGTGCTATCTGGGCTTCTAATCGGCATAGGCCGTGCAATTGGCTCTCACAAAGTTGAGTTTTTTGGCCGTGAAGAACTTATTCAGGCAATGATAAACGCAGCTCTTGTGGGTGCATATGCTACAATCACCCTTACCGCTACCGAAATAAGCAGAGAAATGGTGGGTGGTGGAATATGCGGAGAAGGAGACGCAATTGAAAACCTCCAGTGTCTTTATGAAGGGGTTTCAGGAAATATCTATTCTCTTCTTGTAGAAACACTCAGCCTCCACCAGACTGTTGCATATTACCAATCACTCGTACTAAATTTTTCCACCTTCACAATACAACCCCTTTCATATCTTTCTTCGGTTTCTTTGATACTTGAAGCCCAAGTTCTTGTGCTCCAACAACTCCTCTTAGTTTCTGAAATCCACATTCAGCTTCTTTCCTTCTTTGGCCCACAACTTCTTACGTTTTTCTTCCCACTCGGCCTGATCTTCCGTGCATTCTTTTCCACAAGAAAACTCGGAGGTTTCCTCATCGCCCTTTCAATTGGCCTTTTCCTTCTTTACCCTTCACTTGTAATGGTCTTCCCACAGCCCGTACTCAACGAAACCCTCACCTCATTGGAATCAATGAATAACAACACCAATTACACAATCACACCAATCCTTGATCTCAATGACAACTATGCAATTGCAGGAAAACTGGACAACATGACGAATATCACAGGAAGCACGGGCAATGCAACAACCAGTGGCACGGACTTTACAGGAGACGTAACTACCTCAATCCAACAACTCACCACTGCCACGTCCGCCCTCGCGATATTCGTTCTTATCGCACCTCTATTCTCGATGATCGTAACACTGATATTTATAAAGGAAGTAACAGACATATTTGGAGGAGAATTCTTCTACTCGGTGGGAATGTTATGATAGCTAACAGAATGGTCACATTTGCCGCACTCGGCGGAGGCATCCTCAGCCTTCTTTTTGCCTTTATCAGCGGCCAGGTATTAGTCGCATTGATCGCATCATTTTTCTTTGCGTTTTCCATACTATTATGGAAATATGGGTATATTCTGATTCCCTTCTTCACTTCCGCTACAAACATAATCGAAGTCCGAGGAGGCTACAACATTCCCCCTACTAGGGATTGCATCACCAAGAGAATAGGAGGGGGATTTTATGCATCCAAATTCCTGGAAATAAAATTTTATGAAAGCATGATAGACAAAGGAGATACTGATCGCTCTTCAATGATTGAATCGTTCGAGAAAGCCCTTGCTTCCCTCAAAAATGTCCTCAAAATTTCCCTTATGGTCTCTTCTGTGGACCTTACTAAACACATCGACAAAATCAAAGCAAAGAGAAGCGCCGCCGAAAGCAAGCGCCGCCGCCTTCCACCCAACAGCGAAGAGCTCGTCCGTATAGACAGGGAAATTGCGATGTGGAACAGGCTTTTAGAGAGAATAACACACGGAGACCGTCCACTTGAAATTACTGCATTCGCCCAAACCACCGCATTTGGTGTCACAAAGGAGGAAGCAATCTCTAAAGTAAGGCGGCATGCCAAGGAAGCCCGCACAATTATTTCCTCAACACTCGGTGCAGATGTTACTGAGCTCCTGGATACTGACATGATAAAATGCTTTGAATGGAGCTACTTCATCCCCGCGGACACAGAGCAAATGCGGGATGAGGTGTTCTGATGGAACTAAGGGAACACCTTACAAGCCAAATGGCACAGCGCCTTTTCATAACACATCCCCCAGAACCAAGGCCATCACTTCTCCTTTCCAGCCCCACAGAAGGCATTTATGTAGGGAAAACCCGCTGGCTTAACGTTCCAGTATTCTGGGATTACAACAAACTTATCAATTCCCATATTGCAATCGTAGGAATTACAGGAGCAGGAAAATCCTACCTTGTAAAAACATTCCTAACCCGTGCAGCTCTCGTATGGAACTCCAATGCAATCATACTAGATTGGACAGGGGAATATAATCGTTGGGTGCGTCAGGCAGGCGGCCGCGTAATCTCATTAGGAAGGGAATCCCTTAATTTACTTGACTTGGCCGGGCTTAAACCTTCCGAGCGCATCAAGCAAATAATGTCTTCACTCGACATTCTCATAGATTTTCACAATTTTCCAGAAGAGCGCTATGATATTGAAGAAGGCCTAGAAGAAGTATATGAGAAAGTGAAGAAGCCAACCCTTGTAGAGCTTGTAAAACTTCTTGACAAAAAAAAGAAAAAACATGCGTCCCGCCTTCTCAAGAGATTCCTTGTTGAAGGAAGCGACTTCTTCTCCCGCGCGTCCTCTCTTGAGCTTGAAAAACTCGCAGAATCTGGTCTCGTATGCATTGATCTCCACTCCCTTCCCACAGAAGAAATGCGTTCTCTCACCGGTCTCACAATCCTTCAATTCCTAAAGGAGAAGATGAGGCGCGAAGAGCTCCAGGAAACAAAGGGAATCAAGCTTTTTGTAGTGGTCGACGAAGCCTGGAAAATTGCCAACGATGAACGTAGTGATGTAATCACAATTGTCCGGGAAGGCCGAAAATACAACTTTAGTCTCATTGTCGCATCCCAGAATCCGACTGACATGCACAAAACAATCATCTCAAACGTAGGTACGATGTTCATACTCCGTTTGGTGTTGCGTGAATATAAAGATTATATTCGTAATTCACTCAACTATTCTCAATATATAGACGACGCAATCTCTACATTTGGAGTAGGGGATGCCGCAGTAAACATGATCTTTTCAGAGCGCTCAGAGCGCGCTCACACATTCCTTCTTGATAAGATAGACGGAGAAGAACCCCTCTTCGTTTACACAATAAAGGTGGGCAAAATGACAATCGAAGTAGAAAGAGAACAGTTTTCAAGAATGCTTTATGAATTGGGCCTCACAGATGAGCAGATAAACCTGGTAAAAGTGGAATTCGGCCGCGGGGATGGAGTGCTTGAAGCATCAGCCATTGTCGCAATCCTGGAGAAATTCGGATATTCCCACACATCTATTATGACCTTCCTCCGACAATTAGGAGTTGAAGAAAAATTCATAGTGGAAGTCTTTTCGCTTACAAGGCGGAGGCGTGCAACTAAAGGAGTTGTTGACCTCAAGCTGAAAGAGGAGGGAGTGTAATGGAAGAAATAATCAAAATAAAGGCAAAAAGAACCAAGCCCCTCAAAGACCTCACTCCAATGCTTGGGTCTCTTGGCTTTAGTAAGGTAAGTTACACTAAGGACACATTAACAGTTGAAAAAATAGAATCCGAAGACCTCTCCGGTAAACCGTACCTCTTCTACAAAATAGAACTCGCTCCCAATTCAATCCTCATCCGTTATTTACTACCCTCTCCCCAAAGGAGGGTTGCCCGCAGTCTTGAAATGGGCCTGCTTTCATTAAATCTTTTCCGTATAATTACAACTCACTATGACGTATCAGTCTCCTCAGTTTATCCTTTTTACTATGCACTTTTGAATTCTCTTTCCGATGCGTTGGACAAGGAAAAGCTCGAAGCCATTTCTGAGCTGAACACACTCAAGACCAAGCACGTTTCCCTTGATAAAAAATACAAGGATCTTGTCCGCTCCAGTGAACAAAACGCCCGCATTCTGGTAGAATCCGAGCGCAGAAATGAAGAACTCGGTGAAAAACTCAAGAAAATGGAAGGGGTAAATGATGAAGTTCTTCAGGAACGCCTATTTGAATGGATACGAACTCATGACGGCGAAATCAACACCTATGAATTCTCAAAGATAAATGCCATTCCTGTGGGCCGTGTTGAGGAAGGACTTAACCAGCTAATAAAGAACGGGTACATAAAGAGGAGGTCTTAGCAAATGCCGCCAAAAACTTCCAGAAAAAAAGAAGTTTATAATTTCGCAGTGGTTAAGAATTTTCCCAAATACAAATCATTCGAAATCATAAAAGAGCCAGAATCCGATTTCATTTCTGCATTCATGAAAACACTCTCCCAATTATTCAAAGGTGATTGATATGAAGGTTTTACTGGTAGGTACAGGCGCGAGAGAACACATACTCGCAGAGCAGCTCTCAAAGAGCGCATCGCTTTATTCCATAATGCCCAAAAAACATCCGGGCATCGCCTCCCTTTCCGAGGAGTTTCTTGTTCATGACCCAACCGATTCATCCGTAGTCGGCCAATGGGCAAAATCCAAGGGAATCGATGTCGTATTCGTAAGTCCTGACGGGCTTCTTGCCCAGGGTGTAACTGACACTTTTGCAGATTTAGGTATCCCCTGCGCTTCTCCTCTCAAAAAAGCAGCGATGATTGAGTGGGATAAAGGATATGCACGTAATCTCATGCGCGCAAAGGAAATCTCAGGATGCCCCATAATCAAAATAGTCTCTACTTTAGATGATGCAAAAGAGGCAATTTCTGAAATTGGAGAGGTTGCAATCAAGCCCATTGGCCTCACTGGAGGCAAGGGTGTAAAGATTTCCGGTGAACACCTCAACTCCGAGCAGGAAATTTTGGATTATTGTTCCGAACTCATAAAAAAAGACGGCAATGTGCTCATAGAAGAGCGATTGGACGGGGAGGAATTTACCCTCCAGGCATTTTGCGATGGCAGTACCCTCGCGCTTATGCCTCCTGTTCAAGACCACAAACGTGCATTTGAGCATGATGAAGGCCCAAATACAGGAGGAATGGGAAGTTACTCTACAGGAAAACTCCTTCCATTTCTTGAGCAAAAGGATATGGATGAAGCCAAGGAAATAATGCAAAAAACCCTAACAGAAATGAAAAATGAAGGCAATTCCTTCACAGGCATTCTATACGGTCAGTTTATGCTCACCAAAAACGGCATCAAAGTAATCGAATTCAACGCAAGGTTCGGAGATCCTGAGGCAATGAACGTCCTCGCCCTCCTTAAAACCCAGCTTTCAGAAGTTTTCCTTTCCATGGCAGAAGGAAAGCTCATCCCAGTCAGTTTTAGCAACAATTGCACAGTTGTAAAGTACCTTGTTCCTGAGGGTTATCCCATAGAAGGAAAGGCTGACCAGCCCATTTCCATAGACAAAGAAGGCCTTTGGAACTCTGGAACAAAGCTCTATTTTGGATCAGTATATGAAAAAGGTGAAACGATTTACACAACTCCCTCCAGGACAGCAGCGATTGTTGCCCAGGCAGAAACGCTTGAGGATGCAGAAAAGGCAGCAGAAGACGCAATGTCTTTTGTAAAGGGCCCACTCTGGCATAGGAAAGACATTGGAACTAAAGACCTCATAAAGCGCCGCATGGAACACGTGAGGCGGTTAAAAGCATGAGAATCCTTTTTCTTGCATTACTTCTTATCTTTCCTCTATTCTCATTCTCCGCTGGAGAAGTAATTGTTGAGGTGGAAAAAACATGGTATCTTTTCACAAACGAAACAATCACAGATGTAACTCTCAACGGAACTTTCCTTGTTGAGAATGAGCACCAGGAAATCCTGCAGATAAGCATAACTGATGACGGTGCAGAATTCGAAAACATAAATGGCACAATTCGCGTGATATTCAACAATGATGAATTCACTGGAGGGAAAATAATCACTGCAACTGCACTTGTCCGCTCTGCCTACCCTCTCACTATTCAGTCCAATGCCCCTTTCGATCCCCAGGAAATAGAAAGCACAGGGCTCATCAGCTATGATGATGCAATGTCCTCTGCTGCAAAATCCCTTTCTGCTGAAAAAGAAACTGAGCTGGAAGTAGTTGCTGCACTTGTAGACTGGACCTACGAATACATGAAATATGATATTTCTTTTTGGGGCGACCCTGCACCAGCCAAAAACGTTTTCCAAGACCCCCGAGGCGTCTGCGTAGGGTACAGCCATCTCTTTATTTCCATGGTACGTTCCCTTGGATTTGAAACTCGTTTTGTTTCAGGGTATGCATTTGCAGAATACTGGCAGCCACATGCGTGGGCAGAAGTAAGGGTTGAAGGAGAATGGGTTCCCGTAGATCCCACATTTCGTGAGGTGGGTGCCCTTGATGCAAGGCATATTATAAGCAGTTATTCCTATGACCAAAGCGGTGTATATGATATCCTTATTGCAAGGGGAAAGGGTTTCATATTCAATAGTACAGTTACAGTAAAGACCTCAGAAAAGCAATCATTTGAAGAAGTTCTTTTCATCCATAGTGTCCTTTACGACGATGACCTAAAAGTAGTAATCCATAATCCAACTGATTTTTACGTAACTCCCACATATGAGCTTTCAATGCCCGATTTTATCCTTTCCAAGGACATCAGGATCCTTACAATCTCCCCTCAGGGATCTGAAACGCTCACCTATCACTTAAGCACAGGAGGCCTTGAGCAGGGTTTTTCCCACAGTATTCCTTATCAAATAGTCGTTCAGGGCACAACGCTCACAGGGGAGCATATAATAGTAAAAGGGACCCCTTCAAATGGAGAACCTGAAGTGGAATACGTGCCCCTACAGGATGAAAGCGAGCCCTGCCCCCTGATCATGATATTCTTTGCATTCATCCTGACAGGAATCTTCTCCAGGGCATGATTACTTCTCTTCAATCTCAGGAATCAAAGGAGGTTTTTCATCTATAAGCAGGAATGCATAGTAATTTGTCCTTGATCCATAAAGAACTACGGTTTTCAGCAGTCTGTGTATTGTTTCATTCCTTTTCCCTAAAATCAGGATAGACACAACCTGTATTACCCACAATACTGGAAGCACTGTAGAATAAAGAATCCCAAAAACAGCAAGCAATACAAAAGAGTAAACAATACGTATCAGCATCTCTATCCTACCTGACCCTTCAGAATAGTCCATATGCGTTTTTACAGTTTTCATTGGCATAACTGCCTTTTCCATGCCGCATTCTTATAAACTGGTTTTTTGATTCACACGTTTTCTATCCTAGGTGCAAGGAAATACTTTGCATCCGCACCTACAATATTATATTCTACTTTCAGTGGCCTGTCCGATTCAATATAGAGTGTTATGTCCGTATCTGATTTGCTCCCCTTGATAATATCTTCCATATAGCTCAGTGGATACGTAGCCCTTGCTTCTCCCTCTACCTTAAGTTCCTTCACTTCTTCCCCATCTTTTTCGAATTCCTCATTGATTTCCCCACCATCTCCCTTTATCTCGACCTTGAGTGTTTTTCCCTCAAGCACAAAGCTGATGTGTGTGCTGACCAGTTTTGCATCTTTCAGAATATCCCTGAGTGAATCTGCTCTTATGATCACCTTGTTCTTGTACTCAATTTTGGGCTCTCTTTCAAGTCCTTCTCCCAGATCCAACAACGGAAGTTTGAACTCCCTCTTTCTTTTCTTTCCTTTGAACGTAATGTTAAGTTTTCCTTCATCTACTTCCAGCTCAACGCTCTCCCCAGAGTTTCCCCTTGCCAACACCTTTGCTAATTTCCCAATATCTACCCCAATTCTCTTGTGTTCTCCTATAACATACTCACTAAACATGGTTTTTGGCATGTTGAACGAAACCATTGATATCTGTGAGGGGTCCATTGCTTTCAGGCTCAAACCCGCTTCACTAATCTCGAATACACCTTCTTCAACAAGATTTACAACCGCTTCAATAGCATCCCTTAGTGCTGGAGCTTCCTCCATAGTAATTTTCATTTGCACACCTCAACCGTCTATTCTCACTAATAATTTATAAATCAAACCACCGTAAAAACCCCAAAATCAGGTCTGTGGTTCATTGAACAACTTTGCAATAGGTTTATAAACATAATCTGACACATATACTAGACTATGACTAGTCATAGTAAAAGTACGGTCTTTGAAGATGACCCAGATTTTAACAACGCTCTTGAGGAGCTCCGTGTCGCCTGGAAAGGCGGAAAGTCCGCTTCTGAAGGCGCAGAGGTCAAGGCAAAGAAAACAATTCTCAAGCATGGATACACAAAGAAGGCAGCGCAAGCCATAATGGCCCTTAAAACCACCAAAACCGGCGCAGGCACAGACTTTGCAGCCGAACAAAAATACAACATTCTCCTTACTACAGGTCCCACACTCTTGAATGAGGCCGAAGAACTGATGCTTGGGCTTAATGCAATGATTCAGGAAACGGCGATGTCTCAAAACCTCTGGAAAGTAATGATGGATAATCACAGGACATCTCTCGATCATCTTAAGCAGTTTGATGGCTACTATGCTGATGCAGAAATAGGTCATTCCATTTCCACAGCCTGTGCACTAGGCGAATTGGCCACTTCATACAAGAAACCCCCCTCAGAAACCTTCGTTACTGGAATCCGTGCCAAGTCAAGAATCTCCAAACTCATCACTGCAGCAGAAGGCAAGCAGGTTAAAGAGGACTGGGCTTATGGCTACCTGTTTTTCTCGCTACAAGGCATTTCAAATGTGGATAAAGAAGCAGCTGCAATTGCAAACATACTCGAAGCTTCTGTTTCAACCAACTCAGGCAAGTATTTTAGGAAATCCTTTATAGGGGGTATTGGGGATAAACTCATAGACTCTGAAAACAACCGTACTGAGCTTGGCCGCCTCGTTTCCAACAAAGTGCTCGCCAGCAGCAATCTTGAGTATACTGAATTCAAGGCAGCCCTTCAGTCTCTGGAGTCCGAAGCCGTCGAAGAAGAGTCCGGAGTGCAGCTTGAAAGAACACTGCTCTATGAGCCCACATCCTGGGTTTCCAGCCTCCAATCTGAAGAGCCAGTAGACCATAAATCCATAGAACTTTCATTTTTCAAAGACCAACCAGCTCAGGTATTGCTCAACTCTGCCCTTGTAATTGCCAACGCAGAAGTTTCCAAAGCAAATGAAATCACCAGAAACATACTCGCATGTAAAATTCTCCTTCCAATTGGAAGAGACTTTATTGTACAAGGAAAATCCCTTTCAGTTCCCCCAACCCAGGCAGCCCTTCTGGAAAGAATCAAGCAAATCGCAAACCAACCAGAAGTACGGGAAACGGTTGAAGAATACTGCAAAGCATCGTTGGAAGAGGGTGGAAACACTGCTGCCGAAAGGCTTCTTTTCTTGTATGGGGAAGAGGAGCAGGGGAAAGTACTTTCACCAGCAGAAGTAGTTGATGCATTTAGAACAGGTAAAGACACCGAACGGGCAAGAGTAGATTTTGATGGCCATCCCATTTATGTGCTGCTTTCTTCTGCACTTGACCTGTCAAGGGTGCGCCTAGATGTAAAAAACCATGAACTCAACCAGAGCAGGCGAGACGTAGTACTTTCGATTCTTTCCAACATAGAATCTGGATTGGTCGCAAAAGCAACTTCTCTAGCATATGCAGATGATACTGAAGAAAACCCACTTGCCTTGGTGGGGCACGATAGGAAAAATCTCGAAGGGATAGTCAAAGAAATAATTGCCCACCCTGCCACAAAAGACGGGATCACCGACTTTATTTCCGCTGAACTCCAGAAACAGGAAGTCAGCGCTTCAGATAAATCAGATATGATAGACAACATATTCTCTTGGTATGGGGATAAAACAGCGGTTCGCGTGCTTATATCCACAGCACGCGCGCTTACATCCACAGCATTGTCCATGACATCAAACATGGAAAAGTATCCACAGGAAGAGGTCCATGGGCTCATTGCCAGAGTTATGGAAGCCAACCGCAACAATGAGGACCGCCCTTGGGAGGGATATTGGAACAAGCTAGTACGCGATACAAGGGGATGGGACCCGGAATTTTTCCAGCTTGTTGACCTTAAAAAAAGAGTAGAAACCTCTAGTGTCCTTTCTGCTGAATTGGACGAACTAACTATTTTGTGGAATGGCATGGAATTTGAGGACCCACTAAATGAGGAAGCAGAAAGGCTAATTGAGCACTGTGAAGAGAAGATGGAAACTTCTGACAGTGCAATTGCAGAAAGGCGCGCTAGGAAAGTACTCCCTGTACTGGAAACAACAGAAGACTTTGGAGTGGTCGGCCATCTTGCAAATTACCTTTCGAACCTGAACATTCACAACAATATAGTCTGGAACCTGGAAGACAAGGAACTGGTTAAGAGCATTCTGGAAGCAGCCGAAAAGCAAAGCGAGAAACAAGAGGGTCCATCGAATGCTGGAGATAGATTATATGCACTCAAGCAGTCCTGCGAAGAAAGGATCGTCAGATTGAGCAATTTTGATGAACTGATGGTACAGTTGGATGATAGGAACCACTCCACCGCTGCCCGCTCCTTTGGAGAAATTATGAAGAGGTTGGAAGACGACAAGCTTACAAAAGATGAAGCAGGTGCAGTCCTGAACAGGCTGGAACAAGGAATAAGCACATCTACCTTCAATGTACTAACTGAAGAAAACTTGGAAAAGACAAAAGAGCTGTGCAGGGACAGGCTGGAACAGGAAGAAGCTGAAACTGAACCCGCAGACCTGATCCATGTTCCTGGAGTTGGGTTAGTAACTAGAGAAGAGCTGGAAGCCATGGAATGGAAACCACTGGGCAGTGCAGAAGAATCCGAAGTTGAGCTCCCTGAGCTTCAAGAGCCAGAACCCGAAGCAGCAGAAGAGGAAGAACCTGATGCAGATGAGCCAATTGAATCCGAAGAAGTTCTCGAATCTGTAGAAGAAATTCTTGAGTCCGTCGTTATCCCAGAAGCAAAAATATTTTCAGTGCTTGAAGAAGCAGAAGGGCATCTAGAAGACATTGCTTCTGATGAGCTTGCAATGCATGAAAAGGCACTTGCAGTCTACGAGCTCTTAAAATTGCTTGAAATAGATGAAAAATCACCCCAGAAGTTAGTACTCGAAATTGCAGCGCTTGCAAACGATGAGAGATCAGAAGAACTCTCAACAAAAGCAGTTGCAGCAATGCTCTCCCTTCCTCATGTTTCAGACCACAATTGGTCTTCAAGGAGGAACTCCAGCCTTTTAGTTTCCGTTCTTGCAGCAGTTCCCCACAACACCTCAAACCAGGCAATGGAAGAAAAGCTGCGTTATGGGGTCGAAACAGAAAAAGATTATGTAATTGATGTTCTTGCAGAAAGATTCAGGCTTTACAGAGGGCAATTCATTGATGCCAGATTAACTCCCCAAGGGCTTGCTCTCAAAGAACTCGAGTCAGATACACTGCTTCACAAGGATTATGCGGGGCTCTCCAGGCTAGTGCTTGCATTTTCCGATATGGATGTTCCCCAAGAAATTTTATTCCACTACTTGGAAACTTCAATAGAAGCAAATCCAGAAGGAGTTGAAGAAGTACTGCTCAATACCCTCAATACATATAGAAGCCAGATGCCTGGCAACCTTTTCCCAAATGCTTCCGAGGAGGATTACACTAAAGAAGAAGCATCCCTTGCAGAGAATTTCCTCCACTATCTTGGTGAGGGTGAAGATTCAATGCGTGAACTTTCAATCGCAGCAGCAGTTTCAAACATTGATTCCAAGGCAGCTTTAGAATTCGCGCTCCAGAGACTACATGATTCAGAAGAAGAGGACCACACTTCAGCATGGGCAGTATTCCTTCAATATTCAAAAGCACGAGAAACCGACAAAATGATTAGGGATACATCCTCTGCTCTGAATCCTGAAAAACAGGCAGCAGCAATAATCGCCCTTGCGGGAAGGGAACTCACTTGCAAAAATGCAGAGTTTATTCTTGAAGCTTCCCACAGCAAAAACACTTCAGTTGCTACTGCTGCAGAAAGGGCACTTACTGATATGGATCTTTCTGAAATCCCTCCTGAAAACGAATTTGCAATTCTTTATGGAATGAGAAATCATCCCAACGAGTCCCTTTCAGGATTAGCCTGGGAAAGACTACAGCTTTTCCTTTCCGAAGCAGAGGTAATTCCCGCAGAAGAAAACATTGAAAACCTTTCAAACCTGCACCTGCATGATGCCGATCCAGTCCTCCGGGAACTTGCAAAGGAATGCCTTATGGAAAACCCAAAGGATTTCCTTATGAACATCGAGACTGACCACCTGCTTTCTTGCCTTGGGGATGAAACCACACAATCAACCCTTTCGATGTATGAAATCGCAAGGCAGATGCGCAGCGGGGACGCAGATTTAGAATCAGTTTCAGCAGCAGTTGAAAAGTTTGAGCGAGACAATAATCTTGTTGCCCTGACCCAACTAATGACTGCAGCTCACGCTTCAGGAGAAAAAGAATACTTTGAGCGTGTGCTTGTTCCCTGCCTTGGAATGGATGAGATAATTTCCCAAATGGCTGCAGAATTCCTTCTTAATCTCGAGGATATAGGAACTGAAGTGATATTGACCTCAGCAAAAAGGGAAAACCACCCAGACAATATTTCCCCTGAGAGAGCTAAAAGAATCGCAGACAAGTCACTTAGGCTACTCCTGAAAATTGAGGCATATGATCTAGTAATCCCACTTCTTGCTTATCCCTACGAGGCTGTGAGGTCAAGTGCGTATGATATGCTTGAAATCTCACCAAACTCATCTAAAAAAACCAGTGCCATCTTAGCTGCATTTTCTTCACATGAAAACAAGGTAAAGCTTGCTGCGCTTAATTTATTGCCCAAGCAGGAACCGCACTTGGACAGGATTCTTAGTCTTGTTGAGGATGAATCCAAGGAAGTTTCAGTTCGTGCAGCGGAAGTTGCAGCTTCGCTTATCACACCAGAAAGACTCATTGTTTTCCTTGCACATAACCACGATTCAGAATTTGTAAGGCAAAGGGTTGCAGATGCAATACTCCAAAATCACCCGGAAAAACTGGACGAACTTTCATCTTACCTGGAAAGAGAAGACGCGGTAGTCCTTGCTGATAGGCAGACTGTGCTTTCAACACTAAGGTTCTTCCAGCATCCCAAGTCACTCCACCAATTCTTTAGGTTCAGGGGTGAAGCAGATAAAGCAGAGATGGCAACAATTGACAATGCACTTAGCTATTTCTGCGAAACCCTTTCAGGGGCAAGGTCAGGAAGGATTGAAGAGCCCACAGAAGATGACATGCATCTTCTTTTGGAAACATACAAACGCTTTGATCAGGATGAAGTTCGCAATGCAATCCTGACAGCTTCAAAAGGACCTTCTGCAAGAATCATGCTCAATGCAGCCCTAAGCAGTAATGACCCAGACCTTCTGCTTTCAGCAACAGACATCTTCCTTTCAGTTGGAAAATTGGACTGTGCTGTGCAGCTTGCACGTGAACTCAGGAAGGTAGGGCTTAGAGGCATCGACCTTCCCTTGGGCCAACCATACCAGCAGATTTTCTTTGGGGGACAGCTAAACAAAATGGAAGAGATACTGTCTCCAGTAGAAGATCCGGGTGCTGACCCAATCCCTTACAGGTTCCTGAAAGAAATGGTAACAACTGAATTCTTCGCAGGTAGGGGCTCAAATGAATCAGCAGAGCTCTTCCTAGAATTCGTGACAACTTTCGGTGACATGGAAGGATTCTTTGACCATGGTCTTGAATCAATTTCAGAGCTTCTCTGGGCTTCCAGGGCTGATATTGATTACGACGCAGTAAGAAAACTCCCTGATAGGATGCCTCATGATTTAGTGGCAGATGGCCAATTACTGCTTGATGTCCTGGTGCTTGGCAAATATGATCTTCTTGATAAAACCAAGACCAGTGCAGGAGTCAAAAATATTCTTATTGAACACGGTCTTAGGAGGGCAGTTGAATCATTGGAAGGAATCTGGCTTAAACCAGATGAAGAAAAAGAAAAGTCAAAACAGAATTTCTCGCTTCTTGCTGAACTTATGGAGAGGGGCATGGTAACAGAAGAAGATATTCGTCCTCTTATGGATCCCCACCACCCAATAGTTTGTGCACTTGACGCATCAGATAACCTGTGGGATGAAGGGACAGTAAACGAAGGCCTAGAGATAATCCATGAGGTTCTTGCTGGACAGTCAACTGCCCGCAAACTCAAGAAAATGAGAGAAGAGCTTGGCCCAATGCACGCTGACGAAGTTTCTCCTGAAAAAGCCCTCGCAGATGCAAGCAAGGTTGTAAGAAGCAGAGTACCTTCGCCCGCAAGGGATGGAAAGCCAATCCAGCCTAAGAGGCCAGAACGAGGCTTTTCTTCACTTCCACCTAAGAAGTAGTGTTTCTTCACAAAGTTGAAGAACACTTATTTATTTTATCCAATAGAAGTATTGCTCCATCAGACGCTGTTGGCATCATCATTGCACAACACCATAAAGGGTGAAGGCTCAGCGGTTGTACATATCATCATTTGGAGAATAATTTTAGGGTCAAATCGTTTATATAAATATAGCTGGTTGGAAAAAATATGTGCCTTAGGGCGGATTTGAACCACCGACACCTCGGTCTTCAGCCGAGTGCTCTCCCCCTGAGCTACTAAGGCGTAAGCTATTCTTCTGCACAGAAATCTTTATTTACCTATTCAATTTTCAAAAAGTGCTCATGAAACCGCGTTGAGCCTGATAATTCCGGGTGAAAAGTTGTCGCAAGATAATTTCCCTGCTGCACCGCAACCGGCCTTTCCCCATAAGTTGCAAGTACCTCAATTCCCTCCCCCACTTTCTCAATAATCGGAGCCCGTATAAACACCCCATTCAAATTCCCAAGTTTAGTTTCAAGAGGAGCTTCAAACGATTCCAGCTGTCTTCCATATTCATTTCTGGAAATCTTAATATCCAAAAACCCAAGGGACCTCTGTCCATTTACAGGCTCAAGAATATTTTTAGAAAGCAGTATCGCCCCCGCACACGTTCCGAATATTTTCGGAACCCCTCTTAATTTTTCAAACATCCCTTCCTTTTCCATAAGCAAAGAAAGAGTAGTACTTTCGCCTCCAGGAATAATCAGCCCATCCAATCCATCAAGCTCATAATTATTCCTTACTTCAACAATTTCTCCAGTAATCTTAAGATTCCCCATACCTTTTTCCAAATACCCAACATGCTCGGAAACTGCTCCCTGAAGTGCAAGGACCCCAATTTTCATTACACTCCCCGTTCAGAAAGCCTTTGATCTTCAGGTATTTCAGAAATCTCTAT
>JAUWMC010000064.1 GCA_030613375.1 Microcaldota archaeon | reverse complement strand
CATCAGAAAGCTTGAACTTTACAGCAGTAACCTCTTCTATTTCCGGATCCACATCCCCTTTTGTATCATGCGAGCTCACAACATTTTTATCCGAAGGGCACCAGGCCAAGCGGTGGCTCCCCTTGGTAATATATCCAAGCTCCTTAAGTTTCCTCATTTGCCACTGGATAAACTTGTTGAAATGCGCATCAAATGTGTAGAATTTTCTTCTCCAATCTATTGAATACCCCATCTCTCTCATTCCCTCTTCAATTTCCTGGGAAAAGTACATCACAAGTTTCTCAGGATCCCCAAGCTCTTCAAATTTCGATTCAGGAATCCCATAAATGTCCTTGAAAATTGAAAGAAGTTCGGAATCCTTTTCCCGGACCTTTTTCGCCATAGCCAAAATAGGCGTACCTGTTACATGGAACGCCATAGGAAGAAGAACATTCTTCCCAGTAAGCCGTGCATAACGCGCATGAATATCAAGAATCGTATAAGTTCTCCCATGCCCTATATGCTGGGGGGAATTAGGATAGGGAAACGCAGCAGTGTAGAATCGTTTCTCCCCACCGGAGTCTATAGGTTCATACACGTGTGAATCAGCCCATTTTTTCTGCCATTTTTCTTCATTTTCCCTTAAATTCATGAAAATTACCCCGAATTCAGGATAGAACATTAAGAGAATATATTTATATTTGTTAGTCGCAACAGATACCCGTATGATTGAGATGCCCCTAGCGATGCATGTGCTACCTTTACTGTCTGTGGACGTGCAAACCCTGGAAGGGGCAGCAGGAAGCATCCTGGTAACCGAACTCCTTCCAATAGCGCTTATTACTTCTGCATTCATCGTAGCCCTCTATTACATGCTGGGCAAGTTCTTGAGTTCACCTCAGATAGATGCATTTGCAAAGGAGGAATTATCCCAATGGGTAATCTCAGTCTTTATCGCGGTTTCATGGTTTGCAGTATATGCAATCACAAGCGGAATAGTTTCAATTGCAGCTTGTGGAGGGGAATTATGCACGCTCTCATCCGTTGCATTCTATGCACTGGATTCGCTCAAATACCAAGTGTTTAGTGCATATGCAGGATTCCTTTCCATGGAAATCTTCATTGGTGTTCTTTCAAGTATCGGATTCAGCCTCCCACTAGGCACACCTGTGCTTGCAGTAAAATGGCTAAGCTTCCACCCATATGGAGGAATGTCCATGCTCAGCAATTCAGTAGTGGGAATAATTGAGAGTATCGGTATGCTCCTTGGGCTTGTTGTCGCTAGGGAGCAGCTTCTTGAATTCCTGTTCGACATTGTGCCCACGTTTCTCCTTCCAATTGGGCTTTTCCTGCGCTCATTTCCATTCACTAGGGTAACCGGATCCAGCCTTATCGCAATCTCTTTTGCAGGATTTTTCATATTCCCCGCTTCAATAATCTTCTCTCATTACCTAATGTATGGGCCCCAAGCACATCCCGTATACATTCCAATGGCCCCCACACCGCTCGGGCTCTGCGAAACAGATGGTACAAATGTAACAGCATCATTGGAGTACCTTGAGGAATCCAACTTAGAAATAAGGGATGCCTTAGCCACGGATTTGGGAAATCCCATGGCATATGAGTCCAATTGGTACCATACTTCAGGTTTCATCGGAGCTGCAAAGGGCGTCATAGGCGCAGCCGTGTCAGAATTATGGGGTTTCGTGGGAGGGAAATTCTCTTCATTCACTTTCCTGGATATAATCAAGCCAACAACTTTCGCATATTTCTTTTATTTCCTTACTCTGGAAAAGCTCCAGGGCTTTGCACAAATTGCAGTGATGACGCTAGTCACTTTCGTGATTGAAATAATTATAACGATAACCGGATACCGCGCAATAGCGGCAGCCCTTGGAGGAGAACTTGAAATCCTCGGGCTCACAAAGGTGGTGTGATGGATTTTGGAGCATATCTTGAAATCATAAGCATAACAGTCCTTGCAATCACAGGGTATATTGCGCTTGTTTTCATGGCATCATATGCATTTAAGAGGCCCCAGCTTGCAGCATATGCAAGAATAGAAACCGAGCAGCTTTTTATTTCAGTATTCATACTTCTCGCGGCATTCGTTGCATGGGAATTCGCAACAATCTCCACAACCGCTATTGCAGGGGGTAATCCAATAGATGTTTCAGTAAAGTTTCTGAACATCGTAATCAATGAAGGAATCCTGCCCATTTATCTCAAGCTTGTCCGGATGGAGGTGTTGCTTACCTATTTCAATGCAGTTGAATACAGAATGGGTCCGGGCGTATGGAATTGGATTACAAAGGCGGCCCCTGGCTTAGATCCCTTAATTTCTATAATCCGCATGCTTATTTTCACATTTACTGCGCTTTACGGAACACTCAGCGTCCAAGTGATAATTTTATACCTTATAGATGCGGTGGCATATTTCTACCTGCTTCCCGCAGGCATAGTGCTGCGATTTTTCCCCCCCACGCGTGACGCAGGAGTATACCTCATAGTGTTAGCGATAGCTTTCCAGTGCTTTTTCCCGATGCTATATGCAGTGAATTTTGCTGCCTTGAATGAAATGTGGGAAATTCATGGCTGGGGGGATCAATACACTCCGAATATAGAAGATACGAACTATTTCAATAGCCTGGATGAGTCTATAGGTATAGCTACATCACAAATGGACACATTTTTCTCCTCATGGGTCCTTCCTATTTTCCAACCCTTTGCTTTTGCTGCGCTGGTTCCATTTATGGACCGCATTGCGCAAATCTCCCTGGTGGGCCTTTTTTTGCCTGCCCTTACTATGACACTGACAATCGCGTTCGTAAACGCAATCACCAAGTTTATTACGGGGAAGGGATAGGAAATGATTGGAATTGATGTGGTGATGGGAAATCTCTGGGATGAATGGGGTTTCATTGCATTTGTAGCAATTCTGCTTGCAACAGCTTTTGCTTCTTTGGTATACATGCTTGGCCATTTCTTGGGCAGCGAGCGCATGATTGCATTCGGAAAAATGGAAATAGCGGAATCCCTCTACTCCGCAATACTTATCGTTTTAGTGCTTGCAATCCTTGCAACTGCAACAGACGCAGCAGCAACATTAATCAAGAGTGTTTATCCCGGAGGCCCAGGAGGCCCTGCAGGCCACATCTGCGGAGATACCTTCAACTACTATTTCAATGATTTCAATGGTCAATTTCCTTGTCATATGAGAATGGCCCGCTATTACTTGGATACCCTCTATGCTGAAGGAAAAATATTCAATTATGAACTCCTCTCAATTCACATGTGGTATTCCTTTTTCCAGAACATCGGAATTTCCTCTGATTTCCATGAGCACACAAGCGGCTCGGTAAGCTTCTCCCCGCTGGGGTCAGCACTTTCCCTTCCATCTTCAATATACTCATACATGTTTGAATTCGGAATGAAGTCTATGGTGATTATCCGCTTCCAGCAGTTCTTCCTTAATTTCGTAAACTATTCCATCTACCCCGTATTCGTTATATTGGGCCTCATCCTGCGAACTTTCCCCTTCAGCAGGCGTCTTGGGGGCCTCCTTATGGCGATCGGAATTTCCCTGTTTTTTATCTTCCCGATGTTTTATGTGATGGGTGCAATTATTTTCAAGAATATAGCCATGAATAGCGACTACTATGATTCAAGCGCATCTGACAATCCGAACGAAAGGATGCCGGAAGTAATCACCTCCCTTGATTTCAACCCCGAAGAATTCTATGACAAAATAGGCTTCATAAATGAGGATGAAACTCTTACGCAGCCAGGTGAAATTCCTGGGAGTAACCCTGAAGATATAACTACAGATTATCTTATGGAAGAGCTTTATCCCGCAACCGCAAACTACTGCCAGACTACGGACTATGGAGTTGAAGAAGGAGGAGAACTGCTCGCAGATTGGGGAATCCTTTTCCTATATTCTGCAGATTTCATAACCCCGTTTATCCCTGGAGACAGTGGATATGAGGATGAATACATAGATGGACTTATAGGCCCTGGAGGAGTTATTGATGCAACAGCAAGGCTCGTATTTTTCTCGATGTTCTTCACCCTTCTTTCGGTTTTCTCCACAATAGGAGCAATCCGCAGCCTTTCCCCGCTTCTTGGAGGGGACATAGAGCTCGCGGGCCTTACCCACTTGATATGAGGAATGATGCATGATGAATACGAAAATGATTCTTCTGGCGCTGCTCCTTTGTTCCATAACCTTTGCAAATCCAGGGGATGCCGGGCCTGTAAATGGCCCTGATGCAGGCACAGACGTGGAGGGTACAATCGATGAGCTCCATGATGCATCCGAAGAAGCGGCAGATACTTCCAGGCAGATGCTGGAGGATCTTGGAGTAACTTACGAAACATGTGAACCAGGAGACCCCCTTGAACATACGATTCCTGCAGCAATAATCCTTCTTATCCTAATCACTGGCATTGCAATTTTCTACATGGCAGGAAACTTTTTCAACTCTCCCCAGATTATTGCAATGTCCAAGCAGGAGGCATTCGAGTTTGTCCACACAGCACTCATCGTAATCCTCTTCTTTGCATTCTACTTTATTGCACAGAATATAATGGGAATTGCCAGTGTAGGCCCGGAAAACATATACGAAAAAGCAATGGAATATTCCATGATAATGGTCCAGAAAATAACCAAGGACATCTTCTGGCTTGCAATCTTCAACACATTTATTTACATGCTTTACAGCGCACCCCTCAGAATGGGAGGGGCACTTCACATGGCCATACACTTTAACCTAGGCGGAATCCTTAAGCCCCTTGTAGATGGTGTGGGTACAATGGCATCACTGCTTTCTTTTGCAATGGGAGAGTGGATTGTGAACCTCATACTTCTCTGTTACATAAAGAAATACATGCTAAGCCTGATTCTTCCAATAGGAATCTTACTCAAAGGTTTCCCCCAAACAAGAGGAGGTGGGAATGCGCTGATTGCAATAGCAATAGCATTTTTCCTTGTTTATCCACTCATG
>JAUWMC010000039.1 GCA_030613375.1 Microcaldota archaeon | reverse complement strand
GGAATAGTATGCAGATTGCTCTTCAACAGAGATGCTCCTAAAGAGGTTCTTGAAAACAGAAATAGATATCCTTTGTGTGATGCACGCTATATGCCGACGGACATCAAAACTCCTTCTTATTTCGTAATATATGCAGACACCACAATGATTGCAATAGCTTCAGAGAATCCGATTGCGATTGAGATAGTCAGCCAGGAGATTACAGATGCATTCAAAGCGTATTTTGAGGAATTCTGGAAACGTTCGAAGAAGTTCAAGAAATAAGAATTCACTTTCTTTTTTTTCTCTTTAATCTTGCAATATAAGTTTGCAAGCGCGCAACCTGTCCCTGCAGTCTCTGCACTTCCTTATCCCGGCTTACTTCAGTAGTGCGAGAAGAAGTGGATTTCTTCAGCTTTTCTTCAAGATTTTTCCTGCTTTCTCTTTCCATTTCCAACGCCTTGCGCAGGTTCTCGGTTTCCTTCAGCAAAGAGAGAACGCGCTCATCACGTTTTTGCTTTTGGGGAGAGGCTTTCTTTTCCACAGTTTCTATTTTCTTTTCTTCTTTTTTTGTTAGAATAAATTCTGCTTCCGCAGCAGAGTGTCCCTGCAAAACAAGGTGCTTAATCAGGCCTTTGTGCAGAACCGTATCGGACTTATCAATCCTGAGCAGCGTGCTATCGTAATTTCTGTATGCTTTTACTGCAGCAGCATACGCATCACGGATATGTGGATTCTGGATTTTCTTCCCGATTTTTCTTTTCTCTTCAACCAAAAGGCTGCGGTCCGGAACAAATAATCTTATGTGGAAACGGGAAGCAATCCGCATTACAAAATCAGGCGCAGGGGAAACATCTGTAGCGATTACTGAAGGTTTTCCCAAAGAAGAAATAATGCGTACCAAATCCTCATGTGAAAGTTCTTTTTCGCATCCTGACGCTATGAGCTTCCCGTGCAAATCAAGAGCTGCATATGCAGTATAAACACCCGGATCAACTCCTACAATAAGATGCAGCTACTCACCTTGTTCCTGATAAACGTAGTCCTGCTTCGCAAAGATGCGCGTGTTCGGTTTCACGTTCCTTGTTACGTTCACATTGGAGCCAATCCAGCAGTCGTTGCCAATCGTTTTTCCCGGCATTGTACAGGCAAGAACCCCGAATTTTACATTGTCCCCAATGATGCAGCCAAGTTTCTTCCTTCCGGAATTAACCCATCCTTTGGAAGTAAGAACGTTTATGTGCTGGGCATCAAAACGATAGTTTGCAATCTGGGTGCCTGCACCAAAATTCACCCCTTCGCCTACAATGGAATCCCCTATGTAGGAAAGGTGCTTTGCACTAACATTGTTGGATATGATGCTGTCTTTTACCGTGGTAGAATCGCCGATATTGCAGTTTTCCCCAATGGATACGAAACCTCGCAAATATGAGTGTGGCCCGACCTTGGAGTTCTTTCCAATATACACAATCCCTTCAATTCTTGAATCCAGAATTTCTGATCCCTTCTCCATGATTATTTTTCCGTTTATGCTAGAGTTTTCCACTTTCTCAACGGATGCTTCCATGTCTTCAAGGAGTTTTTGGTTTAATTCAAAGAGGTGCCAGGGGTAGCCTGCATCCATCCAGAATCCTTCTACTTCCACCGCTTTTGCGCCCTTGAATACATCAACGACTTCATACTCTCCGCGGGATGTGGGCTGGATCTTCTTGAGCTCCTCAAAGATTGAGGGGCTGAAACAATAAATGGAAATGTTTGCGAGATTAGAAGGAGGATTTTCCGGCTTTTCTATAAAGTCCGTAATTAAGGAATTTTCTACTTTTGCAACTCCGAAGCGGGTGGGGTTTTCCACTTGTTTTACTGCAATTGTTTTGCCTCCTTTGTGCTCAGAGATTACTTTTTTGTAGAATTCAGAGTCGCAGATATTGTCTGCTGCAACCATAAGGAAATCCTCGTCTGCAAATTTCTCTGCATCTAAAAGAGCAGCTCCGGTTCCGTGTTTCTCACCCTGTTCAATGAATGTGATCTTTAGCCCAAGGTTGTTTTCCTTGAGATAATCAATAAGCATTTCCTTTTTGTATTTTACAACTACGCAGACTTCAGTAATGCCTGCTTCCTTCAGCCTGAAAAGTACATGCCAAATTAAAGGCTTTCCTGCAACTTGTAGAAGTGCTTTTGGCCTAGTATGAGTGAGGGGGTGCATCCTTACTCCTTCTCCTGCTGCTAGAACTATTGCTTTCAACTCACCACCAGCTAAAATTGTGATTATCAAGCTTTAAAAGTAAGATGGAAAGGCTAAACTGAGTCTTCAATCAGCTTTTTTGCCTGTAAATGAACTTCCTCAAGCTTTTCTTTTGTTTTGGCTTCGAGAGTTAAGCGGATAATTGGCTCGGTACCTGATGGGCGAATTAGAAGCCAATAATCATCTGCATCTATCCTTATTCCATCAATGTTGCTGACTTTCCCAAAAATATCAATAGAATCCAGAATCTTCTTCATTGCACTCTTTCTGTCGTTTGTTGGATACTTTTCACGCACCATAGGATACGGCTTAAACTTAGCTGCAAGTTCAGAAATCTTGCCTTTTTGCGCAAAAATTTCTACGAATTTTGCGGCTCCGAGAACTCCATCTGGGACGTGCACGCCTTCTGCATAAACGAATTCACCTGCGGGCTCTCCTCCAAATACTGCTTTTTCCTTTTCTAGTGCTTCCCCAACATATGTGCTGCCTACTGGAGTTATGATTAGATCGCCTCCGCCCTGCTCAACCGCATCCTTGATTATCAATGAGGATTCAACCGTGCTTACTACTTTGCCCTTCGTTTTCTCGAGTTCGTGGAGGATCATGAGAGAGAGCTGCACATCCATGTTTACGAATTCCCCGTTTTCATCGATTAGTGCAACGCGGTCTCCATCTCCATCATGGGCAAGACCTAGATCCGCACCCACTTCCTTTACTTTGGATTTGAGTGCTGAGAGGTTTTTTTCTGATGGTTCTGATGGGCGCTGGAAACCAACATCCTGTGTATTGAGCGTGGTTACTTCGCACCCGAGCTTCTTGAGAAGTGTTGGGGTGATTACGGTTCCTGCGCCATTGCAGTCGATTACTACTTTGGGTTTCTTTTTAGAAATGGAAATTGAATCGATTTGTGGGAAGATGAATTCGATATATGATTCGATTATGCCTACATCCGGAATTAGTTTTCCGTTCTTGTCCCAAGGAGCGAGAGTTACGCCCTTCTCGTAGTTGGAGAGGACTTTTTTCTCTTCGGATTTGCTGATTTCCTTGCCTGCGGAGATTAGCTTGAGGCCATTGTATTCAGAAGGATTATGGGAAGCAGTAACCATTATTCCATTGCACTTGTACTTGAGGGTTGCATACGCAAGAACTGGAGTTGGGACTATGCCTAAGGAAATTGCATCCTTCCCTGCGGCCATTGTACCGGCAAATGCGGCCTTTTCTAAAACTGGGCCGGTGTTGCGCGTATCTCTTCCGATAACTATGTTATGGTACGAGAAAGCATTGGCTATCTTTAGCGCAAGATCCGGAGTGATTTCACTGCCGTACAATCCACGTATGCCAGAAGTACCGAACATTGTAGAAAACAAAGGATGAAGGAGTTTTAAAGGATATATGCACAAGGTTCATAGACGAGGTAATAGTCATGAAAGAGCTCATAGTGCACGCTGATAGCGTATCATACGAAGTTACAAAGAAGACCAAGCTTGCGGAAGAGATTCCGGATGAGATGAAAGAAGGGAAGATGGAAAATGTTCTCTGGGTTCGCATTGCAGTGGAAAAGTCAGACGAGGGAAACATAGATTCACTTGTGGAAAAATCTGTTGCAGATATTGAAAATGTATCGGGGCAGGTAAAAACCAAGAATGTGATGCTTTATCCATATGCGCATTTGCTTATGGGGAGCAAGCCTTCCAACCCTGAAGCTGCAATTGAGCTAATTAAGAAAATGGAAGAGGCACTTAAAGGAAAAGGATTTGAGGTGATGCGCTCTCCCTTTGGATGGTATAAGAAATTTACAGTTTCGTGCAAGGGCCATCCTTTGAGCGAACTCTCAAGGGTGTTCGAAGCAGAAGGTGGGAAGAGCAAGGATGAGATTGAAGTATCTGAGTCCGTAAAAGCAGAGGAAAAGTTGGTGAGCAAATTCTACATTTTAACTCCGGAAGGAGAATTAGTGGATGTAGACAAATTCGATTATACTGGGCACGAGAACCTGAAGAAATTTGCAACCTATGAAACAAAAAAGACGAGGGCGTATGATAAAGAGCCCCCGCACATAAAGCTGATGCAGGAGCAGGAATTAGTGGATTATGAGCCTGGAAGCGATGGAGGAAGTTTCAGATTTTATCCTAAAGGAAGGCTGATTAAGAAATTACTGGATCGCTCCATTACAGACTTTTGTGTAGATTACGGGGCAATGGAAGTAGAAACACCTCTCATGTATGATTTTGAGCACCCAGCACTGAAGAAATACCTCCACAGATTCCCTGCAAGACAATATCTTGTAACAAGGGAGGATAAGAGATTCTTCCTGAGGTTTGCTGCGTGTTTTGGGCAGTTCCTCATTGCGCATGATATGGTATTTAGCTACAAGCAATTGCCCATGCGCATGTTTGAGCTGACAAGGTACTCCTTCAGGTGTGAACAAACCGGAGAACTCGCTGGCCTGAAGAGGTTGCGGGCGTTTACCATGCCGGATATGCATGGAATTCTTCGGGATATGGACCAGGCAAAGACGGAATTAGAACAGCAACTTGAGATTTCCATGGAGTGGCTTTCCTACGTGGAATTACTAAAAGGAAGTGAAGTTGGGTTCAGAATTTTGAAGGAGTTTTATGAAGAGAATAAAGACTGGTATACTTCGCTTGCAAAGAAAGTTGGAAAACCAATTCTTGTGGAAATATTTGATGAGAGGTATGCATACTTTATTACGAAATTTGAATTTAATTTTGTGGATGCGATGAATAAGGCGAGTGCATTAACAACTGTGCAGATTGATGTGGAAAATGCAGATACGTACGATATTTCATTTGTAGATGAAGATGGCTCCAAGAAACGACCAATCCTAACGCATGCATCTATTTCCGGGAGCACTGAAAGGGTGATTTATGCGCTTCTGGAGAAGGAAGCGATGAAAATGCAGAAGGGAGAAAAGGCAATGCTTCCTTTATGGCTTTCACCTACGCAGGTAAGGATTCTGCCAATTTCGGACAAGCATGTGGAGTTTGCACAGGAAGTTTTGAGCCAACTTGGAGAGAATGTACGTGCGGATATTGATGATACATCTGAATCTTTAGGAAAGAAGATAAGAAATGCGCAAAAGGAATGGGTTCCCTACATTGCAGTAATTGGAGATACGGAAGTTGAATCCGGGAAAATCTCCGTAACTATACGCGAAACTGGGGAAAAGAAAGAGATGAATGGAATTGAATTGAGGAGCATAATTGAAGAGAAAACAAATAGTATGCCCTTTGACAAGCTCTCGCTTCCAAAAGAATTAAGCAAAAGGCCAATCTTTAGGGGCTAGAACTCATCATCATTCAAGCTGAATCTGATGCTGTCATCGTCCCTTCCATCAGAGCTTGATGCAATCAGCGTTTCCCTGGGCTGGAGACCGTGGATTTCCTCTTCTATGTGTGCCCTTATCGTGGGGTCATTGTCCTTCCTGAATGCATTTACCACGTTCGGGTTGTGTTCCATATCCTCCTTGTCTGTAAACAAGCACATGCAAAACACTTTCCAAAATGTCCCTCCGTTGGTTGTAAGCGGGTAAGTTTCAAGGAAGTGCCCGAGGAATACGTTTTTTGCATTGGGAACCTGTCTGAGTAGGTTCGTGTATCCCACAATTGCCTCAAGCGCATCAAAAACATCATCAGGTTCGGTATACACAACGCTTCCAGGGCCTTTGCATGCTGCTTCGAATATGTGGATAAGCACTGGGTCCGCACGGAGATCTGAAGGAGAATTGTTCTCCCTATTGAGCACCTGGAAAAGCCTTTCTGCGCTGAATCCTGCATCCTGCACTGCTTCCTGGAAATCACACATCTCCTGCTCAACAAAATATGCAAACCTTCCTACAATGAAGGGTTTAGGCCATCTTACAACAATATCCTGGAGCCATCCAATTAGCGTTGTGGAACGGCACTCCTGTGCATGTCTGAAAGCCAATCCGATCATGGGATTTGCAATATGATGTGCTGATGCAACATCCGGCAGGTCAAGGCCTGCAAGAACTCCCAGGCCTTCCATTCCTCCAAGCTGGCCATATGGTTTGGAAATCTCTGGGTGGCCAAGCACATGGATGAATGTTCTAGGCCTCATCTGGCTGAGGAAAAGAAATGTGACTGCTTTTGCATAAGCATCAAATACGTTAAGTTCAATGTTGCTGTCTGCCATGAGTTTTGTCCCATCTTTTGGTGAGCGGGAGCTAAGCACTGTAAATGCCCATTTCTTTATTGCTTCTGCAGGAACCATTGTGCTCTCATCAATTTTCAGGTTTACCCTGCGAACTGCTTCGTCTTGGTGCATCTTTGCAAAAACCCTCTGGATTTCATCTGCAGATGCAGCGATTGAGCCAAGTACTCTCTGTTCTCTTTCAATCTTCCATCTTCTTTCAATTATGAGTTTTTCAACATCAGCTTCGGATCCTTTCAGGTTTTTCTCCAGAATTCCCATTACCTCGTCAACATAAAGATGGAACCTCTTCGGGAGTTTTTGCTTTGTGCCTTCAACATACTCCGGAACATAGCTCTTTTCCCTGAGTTTATTATTTCCTAAGGGAATTTCAGCTGCTTGCTCCATCATGCTGAGCTCTTCAAGTCTTGTCCTCGTCCTACCTGTCATTTCACTTTTGGGCACTGCATCAGAATCAACAATACCTATTTCGGGGGGTGAGCCTGGAAGCATTGCAGTCCTGCGGGCATTAGGGTCATCTCTTGTAAGCGGTGCAGAAGGCGGAATCGTTGGCCTTTCGCTTGGAAACTTGGGTGGATTTCTGCCCCCGTTCCTTCTTGCTACTTCTCCTTTAATCGCGTCTATTATGGTTGCGCTCGCTTCGCTTGAACCATCTATGGATTCAGGGGGTTGGAAACCACCAAGCGCCCTGTCTACATCTTCATCTGTAATGCCAAACCCCTTTCCAGAAGCTGTAACAGAAATTTCAACATGTGGGCTATCAGAGCCTGCATTGCCTTGGGGAACATCAAGGTCGCTAAAATCGCACTCATCACTTCTGGGAGGCAAGGTTGAAAGCTGTGCAAGATTGTGAATTGAGAATTCTTTTGAGTATCCATCCGGACTTCCCTTAACCCTGGGCTTGGCCTCAGGTTTAGGTTCCGGTTCTGCGGGTTTTTCTTCAGGAGAATGAAGCTGCTCCATGAAATCTCCTCTAAGTGTTCTTGGAGGAGAGCTTGGGGTTGTATTAGGCTCTGGAGGAGTCATTGTTCTTCTGGATTCAAAATCGTTCACAACTTCCGGCCGTGCTCCCAATGAACGGAGAAATCCGCCAAAAAGAGACCTCCTCTTCGATTCTGGAACAGAACGAATATCCTGTTTTTTGATGGTTACGGGACCTTTGCCACCTTTGTTAGCAGTGCCATTGCTATTCATAGTATAGTATTGAGTGCAGAAAGATTTATAAATACACAATAAAACACACTAACTGACACTTAATTAACGAAATTTCTCAGAAGAGGCCCCATTTTTTCTTTTTCTTCTTTTCAGGCTTTTTTGCAGGCTTTTTCTTCTGGGGATTGGCTTTTGCGGGCTTCTTTGCTGGTTTTTTCTTTGCAACCTTTTTTGCAGGCTTCGGTTTTGCAGTAGGCTTCTTTTTGGCGGCTTTCTTTGCAGGTTTCTTCATTGATTTGGTCCTGTGCTTGAAAGGCTTGGGCGCCGCAGTGCTAGTTTTTGCCATTCTCTTCGCCACAATCACCGCCTGCGCCTCTTCGTCTAGTTTCTTTTGCTTCCAGCGGGGCATGAATCCATACATCTCAAAGGGTTTTGCAAGGTCTTCTAGGAACTTTACTGGCTCTGCGGATTTTACAAATGCAGATGCGAGAAGCACTCCTGTAGCGCCAAGCGCAAGTGCAACCTCCACATCTTTCGCAGTGCTTACTCCTGCACCTACAATAAGGGGAATTTCTGTGCTTGTCTTGTGCACCTGGTTCAAGGACTCGGTAATAACATCTGGCTGTTTTTTAGAGATGGATTTTCCGCTTCCGATCAACTCTGGAGGCTCAACCGCTATGAATGAAGGGTGGAACCGGGCGAACTTCTTGCATTCCGCCGGGTTTTCCGCACAAACAAGGGATTCAAGCTTAACTTCCTTCATGCGCTTTACTGTTTCCTGAACAAGGTCCGGACAGCGATTCTCGGAATGATTTATGAGAGAGCCTTTTACCCTAAGATTTACTAGGGCTTCGGGAAGCACTGCGCCTGTGTGGGCACCAAGCTCAAAAGCATCAACTTGCTGGGCAAAAATGTCCTTGTTCGCATAACGTGCGCGTGCAAGGTGCGTTGGGGGAGCACATACGATTACCCTTACTCCTGTGTTCTGCATCGTTTCACGTGCAGCATCAACAAGAAGGTCAAGCCTCCTGTATGTTTCCTCATATGATTTAAGATTCAAAACTATCATGGCTGGGTATCCGCAGAAAGATTATAATATCCTATGGAAACTTATTCAGGTTCAGGCGAATTGCTTCGACTTGTTCCCCACTCTGTAATAGTTAAACGCCAACTTGCAACACCGGAAACCCACCTTTCGCGCATTTATAAATGGCGAATTTGACATAATGTCACTACCGGTGGGCGCCGGGAAGTAACGCCTGTAAAGATGTTGCAGTAGTAACGTCAATGAAGCAGGAAGCTTTATCTGTGAAGATGGAAGCTCCGTCCTATAAGGCGGGGAGTGGCCACAAAAGCCTGTGCTGAGTAGGAGAGTGTTGGTGGGCCAAATTATGCCTGCCATCTCCTGCCCCAGTCTTCAGCTTGAGGATGGAAAAGGCTTAAATTTTCAACATTATAAAGAAGATGCATGGATGTTGGAGAAGTGGAAAAGATATTGCTTGAGAAAGAGAAAAACCTTGATGAGTATATACGGGAGGAGAGGGGATTGGTGAGGCTTTGCGCAAGCTCAATAAAGGAAATACATCGCGGGAATCTGGAGAAAGCAAAGGAGCTGGCGGGGAAAGCAAGGGAAGGGATTGATGCGCTCCCTGCAGTAGAACGGAGGAAGAAGCACGTGGAGCAGGAGTATGCGGAAGCGATTGTTCTTATTTCGGTTTTTGAGGGGGGCAAAGTTCCGGGGCATGTAGAGATTGGAATCGGGCCAGAAGCTTACCTGCTGGGGCTCCTTGATTGCGTTGGGGAACTCAAGAGGCTGGTTTTAGAGAGCCTCAGGAAAGGAGAAAAGGAAAAAGCAGAGGGGTATTTTGTGAAGATGGAGGAAATTTATGAGGAAGTCGGCCATTTACATTTCTCTTCCGCACTTGTTCCTGAAATGAGGAGAAAACAGGATGTTGCAAGAATGCAGGTTGAGGATGCAAGAGGAAAACTGATAAAATAGGTATGTGGAAATAGAAAATAGGTGAAGAAGATGTTCAGAAAAATGTTTGTTGTATTTGTGGTACTCCTGTTCTTTGCAGGATGCCCTTCGGATGATGGAGGAACAACTCCCACAACTTCAACTGGTGGGGTGGAAAGCGGAACTGGAGAAGTGCAGGAGCATTTCCAGGTAGAAGAAGGTACAAGCACCAGCGCTTCTGCAGGAGAAGGAAGTGAAGGGCAAAAGCTGCCTCCTGCGATAGAGTATGCAGAAAAAGTAAATGATAACCTCTTTGTATATTTCATAACTGTAGGTTATGGTGATACGCAAGGGGATGCGATACTAGTAAAGAAAGGAGATTTTGACATGGTTATTGATGGAGGGCCTGCAGAAAACAAACATAATGTAGTGAACTATCTTTTCGAGAAAGGGGTTGATGATATTGAGGTCCTTGTTTCCACCCA
>JAUWMC010000060.1 GCA_030613375.1 Microcaldota archaeon | reverse complement strand
GAAGCATATCTTTCAAAACTGCGCCGATTGGCTTTATCTCTTCTTCGCCTAAAACTCCGAGTTTCTTGATCAGCCTGCCCTTGTCGATCGCGGCAATCTGAAAAATGAGCGCGACACTTTCTTTCCCAAGGCCGTTCGAAGGGGTGGACTCTACGAAATGAGTGTGCGTTGCATTGTCCCACTCGACCGATCCGGTGAATGGAATCACTATTGCCATGCCTAGATGGTCCAAATCCCTCCAGATTACGCATGGCCGCTCCTTCTTCTGCTCATGCCCTCTGGAACCGCTGAAATCCGCGCGCCATATCTCTGCTCTTGAAGGGCCAACCATCGTTTCACTTCTAGAATTTTGCGTCTGAAAGCGCCGCAGATTCAAAAACCGCAAGCTCTACCTTCATTTTCTGGAGTGCCCTTGCACTTGGAGGAAAAAGCTGCTTTGCCCTGGAAACCCCTACTGCAATTTTCGCTTCCGAAAAGAAGGGCTTGAGTTGTTTAGTCTCCAACAGTGCTTCCCTGCTATTCCTCCTGTTTTTTATGAAATATGCATAAGTGGCCATTATTTCAAGCATTGTGGGGTCCAGATTATCGCTTGCATCTGCTACCTGCACAAGCATTCCCTTTTCCTTCTTAGACAGCTCATACTCTGTGCGCAGGCCCTCCACTTCGGCCCTATGATCGTACAGATCGCTTGTCAGGTCTGGAGAATACGGCCCTCTGACATAGAGGGAGAAAGAATATCCAAGTTTGAATCCCATCAATTCCAGCAGGCATACTGTCTTCTGGATAACCAGTTTGTCTTCAAAACTATTTACCTTTGGTTTTTTGCCAACCTCCCTAATACAAGCTATGACCTTCTTCAATCCATCCATCCAACCACCACAACTATACCTTCTTGAGCCAAACCCTGGCCACACTAAGCGCCTCTTTTCCTTCATCCGTAATATGGTAAGACGCCATTTCCTTCTTTCCAAGCTTTACTTCCTTTTCCTGT
This sequence comes from Microcaldota archaeon, assembly GCA_030613375.1. Taxonomy (GTDB): domain Archaea; phylum Micrarchaeota; class Micrarchaeia; order Anstonellales; family Bilamarchaeaceae; genus CAIKOA01. The sequence goes on along the minus strand of JAUWMC010000060.1, from coordinate 4,743 downwards.
AGGTATCCCATCTCCTGCAGAGCCTTAAGGTTCGAATATAGGAGGCCATCATCCATCTCCAGCCCTGCCTTCAGTTCCCGATATACCGCACCATCTTTCCCAAGCCTCTCCAGAGAATGCAGAATGAGAAGCCGCGGGACAGAAACCACCTTGGAATTAAGAGCGCGGGCTTCACGAACCAGCGCAATGATGCCCTCTTCCATGTAACTATAGGCACAATAAGGTTTAAATAATGTTCTTTGCACTCTTCTTTTAAAAAAAAGTAAATTTGAAAGTAAAAATTTACGTAGAGGAGATGTGGTTAAGAAACTAATAAAAAGGGGAACGTATGTTAACAAAGGTAGTCAAGGGTGAGGTGGGAAAATGAAGGAAGAGATGTATGGTTTGGGATTTTTGGTATTCCTGGCAGTAGTGGCAGTATCATTTTTCATCTCAAAATGGGAAGTAGATTCGAAACCCAATCCAGATATTTATGCCCCTTCGGAGAACTGCGACGTTTCCGACTTCGTCAAGGAATATGATATTTCTACTGGCTACGAAAATAGCATTGTCCATAATGAACTCTCCTATCGGCTATTGTATGACCTCAATACGGGCACCTATTTTCCCATCGTAGATTCTTCGTGTTCACTGGAACTCGGAGAGGACAGCGCTGGAGAAGCGATAACCCACAATTACTTGGTGGAATCGATTGATGGATATGACGAGCGCTTATACCGTGAGTTGGCAATTTGCTATGGGGTTCCATCTGGAGCAAGGCCAATATGCGATCTGACTAGCGGGACAAATGAGATAATCGGGAATCCAGCAGTAGAGCTGGCTGCTGGCCACGAACATGAAACGATTTCAGTAGTTAGCAGGTTGGTACCAAACGGATGGAAAAGGCAAACAATAAGCACAACAAAAGGATTAATCCGCTTAACAAAGGAACTAAAGGGTCCCGGGGCGGTTTCCATCGTATTTGAGGTTGCGGATATGAGCGCTTGTTTTTTGAAGGATTCCATTGCGGTATATATCTATGACTACTCCCTCACGGTGGGAGACGACATCTGGTACAGGTTAAAAAACAAAAACTCTTTTACCGGATCGGACCAGGATTTATACGAAGTCAATGCAGCACTTCAGGAACTCATGAAACACCCGGATGCACCAGCCCAAACAAGCAACCTGGCGGGAGCCCTATTGGGAGGAAAGGATTGTTTCGAAGCTGAAAAACATTATGTTCCCCAACTTGCCTCCATAAACAAGGAAATAACCGAGAGCCGTTCAAATGGGGAAGCTCATGCCAGCAAATTTTCCCAGTTTATCATGCCTATCCACTCCCATGCTAAAGACGTAAGGGACAGTTCTCTCTCAGAAAGCAATGCAACGGAGATGCTTTCCCTCGGAGGACACATTATGGGGGTTCTGGTCCTAACCAAGTCCTGGGATTATTTAGAATCAAAACTTCACCATGACAATGCAGATGCCCTTTTCCAACGGGGCCTTTTCTACAGTGCTGAAGAGGAATACGGAGCATTCTCTGCATCAGCAGGACGATGGTGGAACAAAACAATCTGGGACTATGCGCTTTCAGGGATAGCCTGGTTGCTGTTTGCATCCGTATTTGTAGTGGGTATGATTTGGACCCGACAACAAATCTAGGGTTCAGGGTGAAAAAGATGACTTGTGAAATCTGTGGGGCAAGAAGGATAATCTATGAGAAAGAAACGGTATGCCCTAAATGCAAATCTATAGAATTGCTTCCTAAAGAATCTGCAACGCAGGTTATAGAACAGCAAATTGAATGGTTCAATAATGCATTTAAGGTAGTTTTGGACAGATTCGATAAAAAACGGTTGATAGCATGGCTTTTATTCGAACGAGAGAAACAAGCAACCGATTTTTTCACTAACGCTCCAGTAGTTAATCTAAGTGAGTTTCTAGCAGATACCAGTCTGATAAAGGAGGTGGCAAAAAACTTTGAAATACCTGGAACTGAAGAAGCCGATGAATCCAATACTAAACGATTAGTAGAAGCCTTTTCAGAATACATTAGAATATCTGGAAGAAAGATCCTAATGGAAGAGGATTTTGGGCATTATGTCGCCAAAAAAACATTCGATTTGGATGGGATGAGTACCAAAGACCTGATGTCAAATTTTAAGTTTGTTGTGAACGAAGATTACCTAGCGGTCAAGGAATCATTTCAAGATAATTTGGTTATGTGCGAATCTGATGCCAGAGCATTCTTGGACAGGTACAAAGAAGAATACGAAAAAACCCTCAATGCAAAAGTAAAGCCCGTCAAGAGGACTCCGGAGGAAACGGTTCGAACCCTTTTTCCTACGCTACAGGCATTTTTTGCAGCATTTACGCGGGATGAGATTTATGCAAAAACTTTTGATTTCAGATATTTAACGGAGGCAGGGATTTCTCCGGATTTTATTTTGAATTTTATCCAACACATTCCTCAGCGCTCTGGTATGCTCAGTTGTACAAATCCAAAACAATTTAAGAGGATAATTAGGATTAAATTCAAAGGATACGATAAAAGACTCATATATGAAAAGCTCGTTTTCTCAGAGAAGAATCAGGGGATCTTCCCATTTTTTGTTGAATTGGATGGAAATATCTTTTTTTCTCACAATTTTATAAGATTGATGTGCTTATTCTACTACCCGGAGTTCTACAGGGACCTTTTCAATGCAGAAATACAACGTAGGTCAAATGAGTTTGAGAAAAAAATTGTTCCGGAGAAGTTAGAAGAACATGGTTTCAAAGTTAAAACAAACGTACGGGATGCAAAAAACCCAAGACTTGAGGTAGACCAGATTGCATGGAAAGATGGGACATTATATGTTATAGAAACAAAAATCTGGGATTTGAAAGCATACTTCGAGCATAGACGAATACATGGGTTCAGAGAACGGGATTTGAAAGGGATAGTTGATGGGAAAAAATATTCCACGATAAGAGGGGAGCCACGAACCGAAGATATACCTAGCTTATTGGACAAAATCAAGTTCGTGAAAGAGAACCTCGCAGAGGTATGTGAGGACTACCGTTCGATATCTGATGTTAAAGGGACCATAATCACAAAAAGTCGTCCCATTATCAAGGAGTATAAAGGAATTCCGTTTTTTGGGTTTGGAGAATTAGATGTTAAATTACCTGGATTAGCATAAGTTAAAAAGAAAAAGGAAATTTTAATGGGTTGTGCCCTCCTGCATCCGCCTAATCCTGTTCAGGAGTTCGGTGTCCTGGGCGCGCTCGATGCTCCGGTAAAGCTCTTCCTTGTTGGTGTAGATGTAGACCATCGTGGTCTGGAGCCGGCGGTGGCGGGCGAACTTGTTCACAAGGACTACGTTTCCATTGTTTTTCTTTGAGTGGTTGGTAATCGCGTAGTGGCGCAAGCTGTGGGTCGTGAGGCGGGTCAGGGTTCTGGGTTTTGCATCATTGGAAAAGCCATAGGTTTCGTAGAGCTTTGCCTTCCTGATGTATTTGTTGAATTTCTGCCTTGCGTAGCTTATGGAAAGGTGGCGGTTCTGCGCAAAGAAGAGGTAGCCTCCAGCATTCGTGATTTCGGTTTCGGAGTTGTGGATATAGCTCAGGGTGGCGTTGAACAGCTGCTCAGGGATGATGAGGAAGTCCAGAGTTTTTGCTTTCTCTGTTTCTATCCTCAGTTCCCTTGTTTTGAGGTTTATGTCCTTGATGTGGATTCGGACGGCTTCCCCAATCCTGAGGCCTAAAATGGCCTGGTAGCTGAAGAGGAGGTGCATCCGCGGGTCGTCCGCAGCGCTGAAGAATTTCTGAAGTTCTTCATCAGTAAAGCCCTTGTTCATGGAGCCGTATTTCGGGGTTCTCCTGCGTAGGAAGCGGGATTTCCTGCTTTCAGAAAAAATGGTTATGGCTTCGGCAAGCTTGTCCTTGGAAGAATAGCGTGCAAGGAAGTCCAGTTCTTTCTTTATGCGCCTCCAGTTTTTGCGTATATGGGCTTGGGCTTCTTTCCTGCTACAGAACCTGGAACCCGAAACAGACAACTCCCGGGTCTGGCACTGATTATTTTCAGCACTCCCATTCCTGCCCCCAAAACCCGGAACAGGCAACGACGGAACTGAAAACTGAAAACCCGAAACACATTGTGTATCAGACCGCACGTCATTCGTCATCGCGTTGACCGTGGCTGGAGAGAAATCTCCTGTACTACAAATGATTGACATCATATGCGGTAGCTGGCTTAGGGCCTAGCTCGGTGATCACCTTTGTCATCATCTACGTAATTGTTAGGGTGGAGGAAAAGATAAAAAGGAAATGTATGGGGCCGCTATTCGGGTTTTATGGATTCGGACCATTCTTTAGTGAAACCCATGCTTTCGCAGAACTCCTCGCTCCTGCAGCTTAAGGAGTTGCATTCGGGGCAGGGAGGGCAGACAACGCAGCGTGCAAAGCAGAAATCTATATCCGCATTCTGGCACTCTTCATCGGAAAGGGTCCTGGTAAATGTCTCTCCTCCTGGAACTGCACATTGTTCAGGATAGGATTCCATTATTGGGTTTCCTGCAGCTACACATTCATCAAAGGAAGAAGGAAGTCCTTCATCAGAAAGTTTGGAAACCTGAGTACAAGTGTTATTGATGCATTGCACTTTCAGATGCCCCGCAATTCCAGTACAAAAATCCGGGCACTGGTTTGAGGTATCCACATATTCTTTGTTTCCATAGAAACACTGGCCAGAGTCAATATGGATACCACAGGCACAAT
>JAUWMC010000084.1 GCA_030613375.1 Microcaldota archaeon | reverse complement strand
CGGGGTAGTTCTAGCGAGTGATAAAAGGGCCACTATGGGGTTCTATATTGCAAGTAAGGATGTGCTCAAGATTGCATCAATCAACGATACTATTGCGATGACTATTCCAGGTCGGGGTGGGGACGCACAGTCGCTCATCCGATGGATGAAGGCAGAGATTAAGCTCTATGAGCTCAAGAACGGAAGGAAAATGAGTGTGGAGGCGGCGGCAACGCTCCTTGCAAACATAATTTCACAATATAAGTATTATCCATTCTTCGTGCAGATTCTTGTGGGTGGGGTGGAAGAAAAGGGCCGGGTGTTCAGCGTGGACATGCTGGGCGGAGTTACTGAGGAAACTTACACTGCAACAGGAAGTGGGTCCCCGATTGCAATGGGGCTTATAGAAGAGATTTACAGGCCGGACATGGAGATCAGGGATGCTGTAAGGACTGCGGTAAAGGCAGTCACTACTGCGATGAAAAGGGATGCTGCGAGCGGAGAAGGAGTTTCCGTACTGGTGATTACAAAGAAAGGATCTGAGTTTCTTACAGCAAAGGAAATCAAGAAGCACTGTTGAATTTCTTTTTTTATTTGGTTCCTTTTTTCATTTTCATACTAACATTCTAAACAAAAGGTGACACAATTGCACTATAAAGAGATAGAGAAAATAGTAGAAGAGATTATGCCTAGCGAATGTAATGTTACGAAGGTAGAGCCTGAAGGGCTCAATATAGTTATTTATGTGAAAAACATAAATGCGTTCTACAAGAATGACCAGCTTATCAAGCAGCTTGCCGGAAGCCTCAGGAAAAAGGTGAGTGTGAGGGTGGATTCGTCCATGCTCATGGACACTGATGAGGCAAAGAAGAAAATAACGGAGATTATTTCTGAAGATGCGAGTATAGCGAACATTGTGTTCTCCCCTGAGTTTTCGGAAGTGCACATAGAAGCATTGAAACCAGGGCTGGTGATTGGAAAGGGCGGCTCAATATTGAAGGAGATCATGCTGAATACGGGTTGGTCTCCGGTTGTACTGAGGACTCCGACCATACCTTCATCAACGCTTAAAGGAGTGCGAAAAGCCGTGGTTGCGGACGGGGAGGAAAGAAAAAAGTTCCTGATGAAAGTTGGGAAGAAAATCTGCCAGAATACCCCGCAAAGCGACTGGGTAAGGGCAGTTTTGCTTGGGGCTGCAAGGGAAGTTGGAAGGTCGTGTACTCTTATCCAGACTCCTAATAGCAAAGTTCTGATCGATGTGGGAATAAACCCGGTTACGGGCGAGCCGACGAAAGCTTACCCGTATTTGAATATGTTAGGATTCCCGCTCGAGGATCTGGATGCAGTGATAGTTACACATGGGCACATGGACCATATGGGTTTCGTTCCATACCTTTACGCATATGGATATGATGGGCCAGTATACTGCACATCCCCTACCAGAGATTTGATGGGACTATTGCAAAGGGATTATTTAAACCTTGCAAAGAAGGCACTGGGTGTGGACCCACCATATACAAAAAAGGATATACAGACTGAGTTAAGGAGGATTATTCCGGTGGAGTATGGGGAAGTGGTGGACATAACTCCAGAAATAAAGATGACGCTTTACAATGCAGGGCACATAATCGGAAGCGCAATGGTGCACCTGCATATAGGAGAAGGATTGCACAACTTTGTGCACACAGGAGACATGAAATTTGGGTATACTAAATTGTTTGAACCTGCGAATACGAATTTCCCCAGGGTGGAAACACTATTTATGGAAAGCACGTATGGTGGGAGGAATGATGTTACTCCAAATAGAAGGCAGATGGAAGATAAACTTGTGCAAATCATAAAGGAAACTGCGGCAAAGGGGGGAAAGGTTTTGATTCCTGTATTCGCGGTTGGAAGGAGCCAAGAGGTGATGTTGGTTCTGGAAGATTATTACAGGAGGGAAAATAGCGGTTTTGATTTGCCTGTGTATATGGACGGAATGGTTCTTGAGGCATCTGCAATACACACTGCTTACCCTGAATATCTTAGGGAAAATGTAGAGAGGAGAATCCTTTCAAACAATAGCCCGTTCGAATCTCCGATGCTGAAGGTTGCGAAGGGAACAGACAGGAATGATATCGTAGATGGAGAGCCCTGCGTAATTTTGGCGCCTTCGGGAATGCTTGCAGGAGGGCCTTCAGTAGAATACCTTAACCTGATGGCGGAAGATGAGAGGAATACAATGGTGTTTGTTGGTTATCAAAGCCCTCTTTCTCTTGGGCACAAGATCCAGAAGGGAATGAAGGAGATACCTGTGACAGGAGAGGATGGAAGGACCAAAATTATGAAGATAAATATGCGTGTGGAAACCGTGGAAGGGTTCTCGGGGCATAGTGACAGGTACCAATTGATGGCTTTTCTAAAGAACCTGAGGCCTACTCCCGAGAGGATTTTCACAGTGCACGGTGATTGGGGAAAAACAGATGACCTCGCAAGGAGTGTGGGCTCAATGCTGAAGAGGGAGGCAAGGGCACCAATGAACCTAGAGGCAATCCGGTTCAAATAGGATTATTTTTTCTTTTCTTTTTTCTCTTTCTTTTCCTCTTTAACTTCTTTAGGTTCTTTAGAGTCTTCTTTGATTAAAAGAGCGTTGAGCATGGGGATAAAGTAGAAGCTGAATATGAACCCTGCAATTATTCCTGTGAGAGCGCGCAACTCGTTTGTGCTTTCCCTCAATCCTATAAATTGGGTCCCTCCATCCAGGGCGATTGGGATTAGAGCAGCTATGAAGTAGATTGGATTAGGGGGCTTTTTGGAATCCCTCCATTTTGTGAAATAGACTGCTATCCCACCTAGGAATGCAGCCAGATAAAGGGGAAGATCACGGGCGCAGACTGGGAATTTGTATGCAGTTCCCTGCTCGGTTTCAATAGTTGATTCATCGGAATAAAGATGGGGGCAGTCTGCAATGGATCCATCTGGGTAGAGGCAATAAGAGCGGGCGAGTATCTGGTGGCATGTGAGTGCATATGCAGAATGGAGGAGTTCCCCTGTGGAGGCATCTGAGGCCATTATGTAAGGGGTTGCAAGTATCGTAATATTTAGGAGGGCAAGTATGAACATGTAAAGATAATAGGGTTTCATAGCTCTTCAACTCTTTTTCCGGTCTCGCGGGTGAATTCTGCC
>JAUWMC010000028.1 GCA_030613375.1 Microcaldota archaeon | reverse complement strand
TTCCATAAGTTATATTTGGAACAAATAGATTATATTTGTAACGTTTGGAGCAGAGAGTTTAAATAGCAGATTCCTTCTCAAAAACCCTGTGATTATTATGAGTCAGAATGAGAAAGTTGTATTGGCCTATTCGGGAGGACTGGATACTTCATGTATCCTGAAATGGCTTATGGAAGAAGGGTACGAAGTAATTGCGTACATTGCAGACGTGGGCCAGGAAGAGGACTTTGAAGCCGCAAAGGAAAAAGCGCTCAAGCTTGGAGCTAGCAAGGTATATGTAGAGGATCTAAAGGAAGAATTTGTAACGGGTTATATATTTCAGGCACTCAAGGGGAATGCGCTTTACGAAGGCACATATCTTTTGGGTACCGCGATTGCAAGACCATTAATTGCAAAAAAGCAGGTGGAAATTGCGCAAAAAGAAGGCGCAAAATACGTTTCCCATGGTGCAACAGGAAAGGGAAATGACCAAGTGCGTTTTGAGTTTACCTATTTTGCTTTGGATCCATCCCTGGAAGTAATCAGCCCCTGGAAAACCCAATCCTTCCTGGACAAGTTCAAGGGAAGAAAGGATCTTCTTGAATATGCAAAAGAGAAAGGAATTCCGGTAACTGCTACTCATGCAAAGAGCTACAGCGAAGATGATAACCTGATGCACATAAGCCATGAGGCAGGAAGTCTTGAGGACCCTTCCAAATCATGTCCTGAGAATGTTTACAGCAAGGCAAATCTCCCCAAGAATGCGCCGGATAAGGAAACAAAGCTTAAAATCCATTTCAAAGATGGGCTCCCGGTAAAGGTGGAGAATTTAGAAGATGGGGTGATTGTGGAAAATTCTCTGGAGCTTTTCCAGTACCTGAACAAGATTGGAGCGGAGAATGGAATCGGGATGCTGGACATGGTAGAGAACAGATACGTTGGGATAAAGTCCCGCGGAATTTATGAGACTCCAGGTGCTACAATCCTCTGGGCTGCACATCGTGATATAGAAGGGATTGCAATGGACAAGGAAGTTATGCACCTCCGTGATAGTTTAGTTCCTAAGTTTGCAGAATTGATTTACAACGGATATTGGTTTTCTCCGGAAATGGATTTTCTGATGTCTGCATTTAACCAGTCCCAAACTTTGATTGATGGGTGGGTTGAGGTTAGCCTGTACAAAGGAAACGTAATGCCTATTGCGCGCGCTTCACCTACTTCCTTGTATAACCAGGAGCTTTCCAGCATGGATATTGAAGGAGGGTTTGACCAGAAGGACTCTTTAGGATTCATTAAGATAAACGGGCTTCGCCTTAAGGCGCACAAGGCACTTATAGATAAGGGTGGCCTTGGAAAATACGTGGTGTCTGAAGATGAATAAGCTCTGGAAAAAAGGCTACGAGCTTGACAGTGAGGTTGAGGAATACACCGTGGGCGAAGATTACCTGTTGGACCAGGCCCTTCTTCCCTATGATATTCAAGCGTCTATCGCACATGCAGAGATGCTTGGAGAATGCGGCTATCTTACTAAGGAGGAGGCGGAAAGCATAGTTGCTGAACTCAAGAAGCTTGAGAGCCTGGAAATCAAGAAAGAGGATGAGGATTCGCACACAGCGATTGAGAATTACCTAGTGGAAAAGCTTGGGGAAACCGGCAAGAAAATACATACTGCGCGTTCCCGCAATGACCAGTGCCTCGTTGCAATGCGCATGTACTTCAAGAACAATCTCCAGAAGCTGGAAACGGAAATCAAAACGTTGATTGAAGAGCTGAAAAAGAAAAAAGATGTTCCCATGCCGGGATATACGCATACAAGAAAAGCAATGCCCAGTTCCTCCGGGCTATTGTTTTCAGCATATATGGATATGCTTGAAGATGATTTGCTTTTGCTTCAATCCGTGAAGAAAATCCTAGATAAAAATCCTCTTGGCTCCGCTGCAGGGTATGGAGTCCCGCTCAAAATAAACAAGGAATCCACAACCAAGAAACTCGGGTTTGCAAAAACCCAGGAGAACCCAATCCACTGCGCAAACAGCCGTGGAAAATACGAGCTTCTTGTTGCGAATGTACTTACTTCTATAATGCTGGACCTGAATAAGATGGCTAGTGATTTGATTCTCTTTTCAACTTCTGAGTTTGGATTCTTCAAGCTTCCAAAAGAATTATGCACAGGGAGTTCAATCATGCCCCAGAAAATGAATCCCGATCCATTGGAATTAATCCGTGCAAATTATCATGTGGTTTCCGGATATGAAGCAACGATCAAAGGAATCTGCTCAAATTTAATTAGCGGATATCACCGTGATTTCCAGCTTACAAAAGGCCCTGCAATTAAATCAATGAGCATAACTTTGGGTTCGCTTAAGGTAATGGGCAAGATATTTGCTGGATTGGAATTAGATGAAGAAAAAATGAAAGAAGCGATGACCAAGGAGCTTTATGCAACGGAAGAAGCGTACAAATTAGTAGAAAAAGGCACCCCGTTCCGTGATGCATACAAAGAGGTCTCGAAAAAATTCATGTAACCATGGTTACATCAACGTTCCGTCTCAAAAAATCCAGTATCCTTATTTTTCTTGACGTTGTCCCAGGAAAATATCTTCCCATTCATTGTTATGTAAACCCCTTTAGGGAGCGTCTGGACAGCCGTTAATGCTGCACCAAGATTGAACATGGCATCCGTCTTCTCCTTGTTTGCTGGGATGGCAGCTCCCACAAGAACAACTGTTTTGTCCAGTTCCATTTTCCCCAAATACTTTGCTGTTAAGGGCATGGTCCATGTTCCGTGCGTGATAATTAATTTTTCTTCACTACATTCCCCACACTTTTTAGCAATGAATTCTCTCTCTTCGTCACTAATGAACTTGCTGTCTTTGAACATTAACACCTCTACATCATAGGATAAATCTACTCTCATGTCCTTCAAAAGCTGAGGAATATTGCTTTTCTGGCCTGTGGGCGCTTCCCCTTCTGAATCATATTCAAGGTCATCTATTGTTCCACCAGTGACGAAAATTTTAACTGCCATATTCTACACCTTCCTAATCCTAACTACGCCGTGCTCACTCACAACAATATTTACGGGCACGTCGTGAGATTCCTCAGGAATCCTATCAATCAATTGGAAACCAAAGCAAATCCCAACATTCACACACATCTTATCTTTCAAATAATGGTCATAACAGCCCTTTCCCATCCCAATCCTGTGCCCCCTCCCATCAAACACAACCCCTGGAACCACAATCAAATCCACGTGGTGCCTTTCCGGCTTCCCCACAGGCACAGGAATCTCATACTTCCCCCACTTCAATTCATCCAGTGGCTCGTACACAACCATGCACATTCGTTTTTCCTCATGCACAACAGGAACACAAACCTCCTTCCCCTCCTGATGCGCCCACTTAATCATCTCAGTTGTATCCACCTCCCCATTCACGGGAAGATAAAACGCAACAACTTTCGCTTTCTTGAATTCGGGAAGCTCAATCAATTCATGCATAATTAAACGGCTCTTAATCTCACACTCTTCTCTGGTTTGGGCCTTCCGCTTTCCAAGAATCTCATTTCTCAAAGAACGCTTCATCTTCCCACCATCATTTTTTGCAGCACTTGTGCATCTCGTGCGCATCGTAGAATATCTCATGGAATGTCTTGCACGCAGACTCCAGCTCTTTTTCCCCGCTTTTGGTCAGGGTGTAAACCTTGTCCTTATCGCATGATATGAAACCTTGCTCCCGCAGATCCTTAAGTGCAGGATAAAGCGTTCCCGGGCTGGGCTTGTGGCCCTTTCTCTTCTCGAGTTCCTTTGCAATTTCTGCACCACTCATTTTTTCCTTTTTGAGAATCCACAGTATAAGGAAAGACAAGAATCCTTTCATTGCGCAGCAATCCATATGAAGAGTACTAGGCGTATGCAATATAAAAGAATTGCTTATCGGATAACCGATATCTTTAAATAACGTTTCATTCCAAGTATCGGATAACCGATAGATAAGGTGAAAACTATGGAATGTTGCCATAAAGGAAAAGAATTCAAAGTGATGGACGGAGATATCCAGGTAGCAACCTTTGCTTGTACTGGGGACGGCTTTACCCTCAAGTTCACAGAGGAAGCAAAGAAAATGCACATGAAGCATTCAGAAGAATGCCACAAGGAGTAACTCCCCTTCTTTTTTTATTTTTTAGAAATTGCAGAATAAACTCCCTTCATCATATAAATCGAGCCGGTAATTAAAACCATTCCATCTGGTCCAGCCATCTCTTTTGCAAATTCAATTCCATCCTCTATTCCAGCTGAAGTATAAGATTCAGCATACTCCTTTGCTTTTTCAAGAAGAATTTCTGGCTCCTCTGCTCTCTCTTTCCCCCCAGGCTTCACAATTACGAACGCATTCACCTTCTCCCCCAATACTTTGAGCATCTTCCCATACTCTTTATCCCTCATCGCAGAAAACACACAAATGATCCTCCTTTCTCCAAACACATCAAGCGAATCCACAAGTGCCTTTACTCCAGCGGGGTTGTGCGCAACGTCCGCCACAATAAGCGGCTCTTTTTCAAGAACCTCCATTCTTCCTCGTATTCTTGCTTTCCTCAGCCCCTTCCTTATCGCTTTTTCAGAACAACCCAAATTCTCAGCAGCACAAACCGCAAGAGATGCATTCCGCACTTGGAAATCTCCCAGCATCGAAATCTCCAATCCTTCCAGCTGCATTTCATTGGAATAATCAAATATGCTTCCATCAATGTTTTTCTCCTTCAGATTCCCGTCAAAATCCTCATCAAGCACAAGCAAATTCATCCCTCGCTTCCGGGCCTCACTACGAATGGTTTCCAGCCCAATCCCTGCACCGGTAATCGCTAATCCTTTCTTCATAATCCCAGCTTTCTCATACGCAATCTGAGAAACCTGGGAACCCAACCATTTCGTATGTTCCAGCCCCACAGATGTAATAATTGCAATCTCCTCTTCTGCAGGATTCACTGCATCCAAACGTCCCCCCATCCCCACTTCCATAATTGCATACTCAACTTCTTGCTCTGCAAAATACCGATAAGCGCATGCAGTAATCGCTTCAAAATAAGTAATTACATTCCCTTCATCCACCCATTTCCTAATCTCGCTTTCAAGCCTTTTCAGGTCTAGATCCGAAATCTCCTTATCATCCACCTTAATCCGCTCGTTAAAATGCAGCAAATGAGGTGAATAAAAACTCCCGGTCTTAAACCCATTTTCACTAAGAACAGAACTAAGGAATGCAGTAGTGGAACCCTTCCCATTTGTTCCGCTTACAAGCACCACCTTCATCTTATCCTGGGGGTTGCCCCAGAACTCCAGAAGCTTTGTGATGCGCTCCAGACCGGGTTTTGAGCCGAATTTCTCCAAAAATTCAAATGCCATTAAGCATTTATCGTCGACACACATTTATTTACTTTCTCCTACATACATACCCACTCACCAACACATTTAAAAGCACTTCCATACACTATTAATAACATGTCCATCCACAAAAAAACACTCAAAACTGATGTTGAAGAATTAATCACTCTCCTCCATGCCGAAAAGCCCAGCGCAAGAGCAAGAGCAGCCCTCAAGCTCTGCGAAATGGGGCCTGGTGCAGTGATACCCCTCCTAGAGTCTCTCCCGCAAGGAGAGGTTCCGGGGGCGGGTTCACCCCAGGAAACAATTATAGTTTCAGTACTCTCAAAAATGGGCAGGAGAATTACTCCAATGTTAGTAATGGCATTGGATTCAGATGATCCTTCAGTAAGAGAATTAGCAGCAGTAGTGCTTGGAGAGATTGGAGACCCCTCAGCCCTTGAAATGCTCCACAAATGCTCAAGGGAGATTGCCGAAGGCTCACTCGAACAGATGCTCTTACAATCAGCAATTCAAAAGATTGAAGGCCCTAGCGAACCTCCTTCATACTTGACCATGCAGGAAGCAGAGCTTGAAGCAAAGTGCGCAAAGGAAGAGAAGCCCAAGCGCAACGCAATGTACCTTTAGATTTCTTTTCTTCTTCTTTTCAACATCCCTTAAAAACCTTCTAGAATATACTTCATGAGGTAATTCTCATGAAGTTAAAGCGGGTAAAGCTGAACAAAAAAGGAGTCACGTATGAAGGCTTCATTCTTCCCCAATCAAACGACAAAACAATCGTCCTGAAGCTTGAAAACGGTTACAACATCGGCCTTTCAAAAGAAGGCACAAGTATAGAAGAACTCGGAGAAATAGAAGTCCTCCCCAAAACAAAGGAAACTACTCAGGAACGGGGCGAAATCGCAATTCTTTCCATGGGTGGCACAATCTGCTCCCGAGTAGAATACAAAACCGGCGCAGTATTCCCAAGTACTACCCCAGGGGAGCTTATGCACAACCTCCCGGAGCTTGAAAAAATCTGCAGTTTCCACACCAAATCCTTATTCGCCATGCTCTCAGAAGACATGGCACCAAAACACTGGTCCATCGCAGCAAACGCAATCAAGGAAGAAATAGATCAGGGAGTAGATGGAGTGGTAATTCTCCACGGAACTGATACAATGCATTATTCCAGCGCAGCCCTTTCCTACATGCTCCAAGATACTCCTGTTCCCGTAGTTCTTGTAGGTGCACAGAGGAGTCCAGATCGTCCCTCAACCGATGCGCGCCTCAACATTCTAAACGCAGCATATACTGCAAAAGGCCCAATCGCTCAGGTAGGCGTATGCATGCACGCAGATACAAATGATGATTATGCTTATTTCCACCTGGGGACCAGGGTGCGCAAGATGCACACCTCTTCCAGGGATGCATTCCAATCCATTGGAGTAAATCCCCTTGCAAAAGTGGACTTCAGGAACGAGCTTTTCGAACCAAGGTGCAACTACGATGATCGTGGAGGAAAGCTCAAATTCAACAATGAAGTAAGCGAGAATGTTGCCCTAGTTTACACTTACCCTGGCATGAACCCAAAGATTCTTGATTCCCTAGCAGATTATGATGGAATAGTTATTGCGGGAACAGGATTAGGCCATGTAGCAACCGACCCGTTCAAGGCAAAAAATGTAAAGAGGGTACTTCCTGAAATCCAAGCACTTTGCGCTTCGGGAATCCCTGTAGTTATGTCCAGCCAGTGCATCTTTGGAAGGGTTAATCTGAACGTTTACACAGCTGGAAGGATGCTTCAGGAAGCAGGAGTAATCGGAAGCGATGCAGACTGGACTCCCGAAGCCGCCTATGCAAAACTTTGCTGGGTTTTAGGGCATGAAAAAAACCAGAAAAAAGTTGAAACGGAAATGATGATTCCAATTGCAGGAGACATCACCCCAAGGAGCGTGGTCTGAATGGAAGAGCCAATACTCAAATGCGGAATAGAAATCCACCAGCGTTTAGACACAGGCAAATTATTCTGCCGCTGTCCTTCAACTCTTTCCGAAGATGAAAAACCAGATCTACAGATAATCCGCAACCTGCGTGCAAGCGAATCTGAAATGGGTGAATTAGACCGCGCAGCGCGCCTTGAGCAAGAAAAACAATTGGATTTCAAGTATGATGCTTTCAGGAGAAATTGCTGTTTAGTGGAAACAGATGAGGAACCTCCACTTCCTATAGATCACGAAGCCCTTCTTTTGGTTCTGGGGGTTGCGCAGCAACTTAATATGCGCGTAGTTGACCAGGTCCACACAATGCGCAAGATAGTAGTTGATGGAAGCAACACCTCTGGTTTCCAGCGCACTGCACTCATCGCAACAAATGGTTTCATGGAAACCTCCCAAGGAAAAGTAGGAATAGATACAATTGCAGTAGAAGAAGAAAGCGCAGGGATACTTGAAACTGAAAAAAGTGGGCTGAAGCACTACCGCTTAGACAGACTCGGAATTCCCCTTATAGAGCTTGCAACCTCCCCGGATATAGTAAGTGGAGAGCACTGTAAAGAAGTCGCGGAAAAAATCGGAATGATTCTTCGCGCTACAGGAAAAGCTGCCCGAGGCTTGGGCACAATCCGCCAGGATGTAAATATCTCCATCCCACAAGGAACCCGCGTAGAAATAAAGGGCGTTCAGGATCTGAAGCTAATCCCGAAAATAGTTGAGATTGAAGTGAATAGACAGAAGAACCTTCTCACTCTTCTGGAAAAACTAAAGGGTGTGCAGCCAGAGGAAAACCCTCAGGTGATGGATCTAACCGAAATTTTCGCAAACACTGAATCCGGCCTAATTAATCGAGGTATTGTTTCAGGCCAGCGTGTAATGGGTTTCAGGCTCCAGGGCCATAAGGGAATTCTTGGAACAGAGCTCCAACCTGGAAAGAGGTATGGTACCGAACTTGCAGACTATGCAAAAACCGCAGGAGTAAAGGGAATAATCCACAGCGATGAGGAACTTTCCAAATACAAAATAAGCAGTGAGGAATTCACAAAACTGCGTGAAAATTTGGAAGTAGGGGAAGAGGATGCATTCGTGTTTGTAGTTGCAGAAGAAGGGACCGCAAGAATGGCGCTTGCAAGGGTAAAGGAGCGCGCAGCCCTCCGTGAAATCATTGGGGAAACCCGTAAGGTTAACCAGGATGGGACCAGTGCATATATGCGCCCACTCCCCGGAAAAGCGCGCATGTATCCAGAAACAGACATCCGTGCAATTGACATAACTCAAACAACTTTGATTGAAGCCAAGCAGCGGGCCGGAGAAGGATTGGATGCAAAGAAGAAAAAGCTAGATGATCTCCTGAACCCCGAAATGGCAAAAAGAATGATCAAGTCCAGGCATCTTAAAACCTTCGAGAAATTGGTGGAAATGGGTGTGGAGCCCATGCTTGCAGCCGCAACTTTAGAAGATACTTTGGTTGCTCTGCGCAGGGAAGGAGTTGAAATCAAGAACCCTGAAACTACACTCTCAGATCTATTCGAACATTACCTGAAAGGCGAGTTCGTAAAGTCCGCAATAATCGAAATCCTTCCCGCAATGGCAGAAGGAAAAGGAGTACTGGAAATACTTGAGGAAAGACAGCTCCACAAAATCTCAGGGGAACCGCTCAAAAAATTAGTCCTTGAGCACAACAAAAATCTCGGGGAAATAATGAAGAATTATCGTTTGAGGGTGGATGCAAAAGAAGTAAAAGAACTAATGAACTCCCTCTAGCTACCTCGAAAGCATCTTAATCATCTGGTCCACATCTTTGGAAAGGCGCTCAGAATGCTCAATTGCAACCTCCTTCAAAACGTTATTTGGAACAGATTCCGGAGTGTATCCCTTCTTCTTTACAAATTTCAGAATTTCATCGGAAACAGTCTTCTTTTTCTGGAGCATCCGTGAGATGGGCAGCAGCCGCTTCATGTTAGTTTTTTTTGTATTCCTCACTACAAAATTGAAAAGTGCGGAGCAGTAGTTCTGCACCCTTTTGCTTTCAAGCCCGCGAATGGTGGAGAGCTTCTCAACACGCTTGACCTTGTAAAATGGGGGAAGATAAACAGTGTCATCCTCCCGCTTGAACGGATTCTTCAGCCCAATATCTGAAGGCAGCATCTGGAGATTCTGGCTTTTAATCGCATCCATCGCAAGCTTAATCAGATAAGACGTGGCAAATAGGTATGAAGGGTGGTTCATATCTGTTCCCCGGTATTCAATTGTCCCCACCTTGTTCACCCTGATTGAGCCCCACGTGAATTTTAGGTCAGATTCACTTTGGAGCTTTGGAGGAACCTTTAGCCCCTTTGAATTCATCATTTCTATGAATTTGCGTTTTCTCTTTGCAGACATATTTTTCAGGTCTGCTAGCGTATATTCATAATTAGGGAGCCCCCCAAACAGCGGGTGCTCAACATAGAGCCCATATATCCTTCTGCCATTTTCCTCCAGCGCCATATCCCGATATAACATTGTTCTAGAATCCTTTGCAAAATGCTCCCCCTCAGTAAAGGGTGAAGACTGGCAGAATGTAATGCATGCAGGGTCGGATGCAACAAGGAAATTATACTGGTTGAGAAATATGCTCTTTGCTTTGGAATAGCGGAGGGAGCGTATCTGTCTGGTGTGTTTCCCAATCACTCCCCTAGGCAGGGAATAATGGGAATGGAAAGCGCAGATGCGAATGGCCCTGGAGAATTTCTGCTTTCCTAAGAACATGGACTGTGCGGAATACCACCTGCTTTTTCTCATCAGAGGCCTGGACTTTCCAGGGTACATGCAAAGAGGGAGCAGCTTTATTCCGTGCTCTTCACCCACAT
This sequence comes from Microcaldota archaeon, assembly GCA_030613375.1. Lineage (GTDB taxonomy): Archaea > Micrarchaeota > Micrarchaeia > Anstonellales > Bilamarchaeaceae > CAIKOA01. The sequence goes on along the minus strand of JAUWMC010000028.1, from coordinate 3,791 downwards.
CAATTACCTTTCTCAGGTTTTCCAGGTACCTAATCCAAACCCCCCGCAGACTCCTGCCAGGATAGGCACCCAATTCAAACATTGAATGAAAAATCTCTTTTCGTATATGGCCGGATATCCTCTTTTTATCTTTGAGCAAATCCGTAAGCATATCTACTTTGTTCACTAGATTTCCACTTTCATCGATTGTGAAGAATTCAGTTTCAAAACCAACAGTGGGAAACTTCCCAGGCATAGCCAATCATCTCGGATACCGCCTTTTTATTCATTTGTGTCCGGGAATCCGGATGCAAACCCTTTAAAATTATAATAAGAAATTATGAAGGTACAGTGATGAGTTGATAGCAATGGCAGAAAAGATGTCAGACATGATCAAGAAAGAAGCCGGTGTTGCCAAAGGAGCAGGAACCGCAGAAGCAGTGGGAAATATCTCCCTTGAAAAGCTTCTGAATGTAGTAAAAAAGAGGAAGGATGTTTCCCTTGGAAAAGGCAGTAAGGAAGCCCTAAAAGAAGCTGCAGGCACATGCAAAAGCATTGGCATAACAATAGAAGGCAAGGACGCAAGAAAGGTAATCCGGGAAATTGACGACGGAAAACATGATTCTCTAGTGGCGGGAAAATGAAAATAGCAATACTCCTACTCCTAGTGCTTTCTCTTTCCTTTGCAGGAGAGGTTTGGAAAGTTGATACAGGTGCAGGAGTAAGCACTCAGCCGCTCGTACACGGTTCCAGGGTAATTGTAGGGACCTCCGGAGGCAAGGTTTACTCAATAGAGCCTCCATTCGTAAAATGGTCCTATAATATAGTTGATCCTGTTGTTTCCGATCCCGTTTCCCTTGGCGGAAACATTATAATTGCAACCGAAAACAAGGTATTTGCCCTTGATCAATATGGGGCCCTCCAATGGGAAACCGCCCTTCCTGGGATAAGGGGAGTTGCAGCATCAGACAAGATTTATGTTGCCGATGAAAATGGGATCCAGGCACTTAACTCAGATGGGACTCTTGCATGGAATTTTGTACCTGGAACCGAAAATGAGGGAGCCGCATCTCCAGAACTCGTTTACTCAGTTACTGTTCCCCTTGCTACTCCAAGTTACGTGATTTTTGGGTATGATGATTATATTTATGTGGTAAGAACAACCGGGGCATTCTTCTGGAAAAAAGAAATTGGGCATATCTGGGACACGCCTCCCACCTTGGTTGCCAACACTCTTTATATTGGAACTGCGGAAGGCCTTCTTTACGGTCTGGACATGCTCAACGGAGAGGAAAAATCCAAGATAAATCTCTTTGAACAGATAAGCACAACTCCAGTTGAATCTCTTGGGCAAATAATAGTAGGAACTTCCCAAAACAACATTTACTCAATTGCGGAACATCAGGTTGAATGGTCAACCAGGCTTGATGGGAAGGTTACTCACAAAATGCACCTTTTGGCTTCTGCAACAGGTGATGTTCTTTATCTTACAACTACAAGGAGCCTTTATGCAGTTGATCCTTCAGACGGGACAATCCTTTTCAAGTACACGTTCCTGGACTGGCCCAGCCCCCCCGCGTGCTTCAATGCAAACATAATCGTTGGCACCGAAGAGGGACGGGTTTATGGAATCGATTCCTCTAAGGCGTGCAGTATCATTTACCCTGAGCTTGATGAGCAGCTGGGAGATGCTGAGATAACTGTACACGGTTTGAGCTACTCGAAATACGGAACCCCCAACACTGACCTCAGAATAAACGGGGAAGAATGGATAACGCTCAATGGAACAGAATGGGAATATAATCTAGACACTTCTTTATACGAATACGGAGTTCTTGACATTGAGTGCAGGGTTTCTGACTCCGCGGGTGCAGAAAGGGAGCCATACACCAAAATCTCCATAGTACATATTCAGGGAACGATCGAGCAGCTCATGACAATCTCTTACCCTTCTTCCATAAAGGCAGATACTGAATTCGAAATTGAAATAATTGATTCAAGGGGTCTTCCTGTAAGCGAGGTTAAACTAACTGCAGGTGGTCAGACATTCGAAGAAGATGGAACGGTAACTGTTTCCCTCCCCCCTGGTCTGCAAACAGTAAAAGTTGAGCGCCCAGGGTATAAAACAGAGGAATTCACAATAGATTCAAAGGATGAGCCAACGCTTGCATATGCAACAGGAGGCTTCTTTGTTATACTCCTTATCGCATATGTTTACTTATTATTCATAAGAAAAGAGAAAAAGAAAGATTTGATAATAAAAGAAAAGCACTAGACTCTATCTACGCCTACAACTTGAACTTGGCTTACTTCAGGAATGGCGCCGATTTTTTCTTCAATCTCATCAACCCCGCCTGCATCTTCCATAACGAATGTGATTATTGCAGCTACGAGTCCGAACCCAATGGGCTCTTCTCCGATCCTGACTACTTTTACAATCTTTTTGACTGCTTCTTTCACATCTTCAAGCTTCTCAGGGTTTTCAGGGAAAACCTTAATTGTTACTGCTACATCTCCCATCTAGATCACCTTATGGTCCTTCAAATCCGCATTCGCATGCGTATTTGTTCCTTGTCTCCCTGCAATGGTAACAGCGCACTAGGTGCTTTCCGCATTCAGGGCAGGGAAACTCAGCAAACTCCTTTGCCAGCTTTCCGCACGTTAAACATCTTTTAGTCATATCAATTCACCGAAAAAGTTATTGGATTAAGATGACTCTTCTTTTTAAAGCTTGGCTTGCTTCGCAAATGAATTTAAACTCTTCCTGCCTCAACCAATACTCACTGCCCTCATAGTCTAGCCTGGATAGGACACGAGCTTGCGGAGCTTGGAACCTGGGTTCGAATCCCAGTGAGGGCGCATCCTTTCTTCCTCCTTTATAAATATTTCTCACTACTTATAGAGCACTTACTTCTCTTAGAGGTGTTTATGTTGACAGACGATGAAGCCGCTCAGGCACAAGCTGCAAAAGAGATTGCACAGCAGATAATGAACCAGGAGTCTAAAGAAGAGGCTCAGGTCGAAGAGGTTGCACAGGAAGTAACCGCCCAGGTTGAAGAACCAGCACCGAGTGCACCTGTCCCGGAACCAGCACCGAGTGCACCTGCAGAACTTCCAAAAGAAGAGGAACCCACGAAGCCATCTAAACCTGCAACCCCGGCCCAACTTGCAGATGATCTTACGGGTGACACGAAAAGCGATGATGAGGAACTTCTCAAGTTCATTGAAGCGAGCAGGCCCAAGGTATGTGTTGTAGGAGCAGGCGGAAGCGGCTCAAATACACTCGACAGGCTCTTTGAACTTGGAATAAAGGACATGAATCTAATAGGTATGAACACAGATGCTCACCACCTTCTAAGAGTAAAGGCGAACAAGAAAGTCCTTCTTGGAAAGCAGCTTACAAAAGGAAGGGGTGCAGGAAGCAACCCTGAAATAGGCCTCAACGCAGCCAAAGAGAGTGCAGAGGACATCAAGAAGGCTCTTGCTGGAGCCAGTATGGTCTTTGTTACCTGCGGTCTTGGAGGAGGCACAGGAACAGGCGCAGCACCCCTTATTGCAGAGATCTCCAAAAGTATTGGAGCACTTACAATAGCGGTAGTTACCCTCCCGTTTTCATCTGAAGGAAGGATCAGGATGGAAAATGCGCTTCAGGGCCTTGAAAAGCTCAGGAAATATACAGACACACTCATAGTAATCCGCAACGACAAACTCCTTTCAATAGCCCCGGATCTCCCGCTCAACACCGCATTCAAGGTATGTGATGAAGTTCTTGCAGGCTCAGTAAAGGGAATCGGGGAACTCATTACCTGTCC
>JAUWMC010000014.1 GCA_030613375.1 Microcaldota archaeon | reverse complement strand
TTTGAAACTGCTGAAGCGGAAAAGAAAGTTCCCACAGTTAAGTTCTGAGTGAATTCAAATGGTCGAGGAAAAAGCCCCTCCGGAGCATGCTCCCCAGGAGTATGTTCCCAGGGAACCTGGCCAAAGCTTTTTCGATGCAATCAATGCAAATAAGAGAAATTCCCTTCTTCTTATGGGCGTAGTCACCGGAATAGTCCTAGTTATGTGCCTGGTTCTTGGGTATATTTGGGGAATAGGCTACTACGGCCTCTTCCTTGGATTCTTCATTGGAGGCATTTACGCAATTTTCTCTTACTATATGGGCTCAAAGGTTGTGCTGGCATTAAGCGGAGCAAAACCCCTCCAAAAAAAAGACCACCCCTACCTTTTCCATCTAGTTGAAGGACTCGCACTCGCAGCTCAAATCCCCAAGCCCAAGGTCTACATAGTTGAAGACCAGGCCCTCAACGCATTTGCAACAGGAAGGGATCCCGAACACTCTGCAATTGTAGTTACCAGGGGTCTTCTAAATGCAATGAACCGCCAGGAGCTCGAAGGAGTGGTTGCCCATGAAATGTCTCACATTGCAGAATATGATATCCGTTTTATGATGCTTACAATCGTAATGGTTGGTCTCGTAGGGTTCCTTTCCGAAATAATTCTCCGCACCTTTATCTGGGGTGGAAGAGGAAGAAGGAGTGGAGGCTCAGGTTACATAATGATAATTGGCGTAATTCTTGCAATACTCGCCCCAATAATCGCAATGCTCGTCCGTTTCGCAATCTCCCGCCAGAGGGAATACCTCGCAGATGCAACTGCCGTAAGGCTCACCCGTTATCCGGACGGCCTCAGAAATGCCCTCATTAAAATAAAAAACAACTACAAACCAGTAAAACGTGCAACAGAAACAACCGCTCCCATGTATTTTGCTGACCCTATAGGAAAAAAGGTTGCGGGCATGTTTGCAACACACCCGCCAATTGATGACAGGATCAAGCGGCTTTCCTCGTTTTAGGCTTGGTTATTTTTTGGTAGAACTTCACCTTCAGGATAAGTGCCGCAGATTCCACAACCAAGGCGATCACAATCCTCAGCAACGTTCCCAATATCACAATGATAATCCCAATTCCAATCAGCACAACGCTCGCAATCCCTGCAATCATGATTACCTGGGTAATTAGCGATACGATCAAGTTGAGGGGAACTTGGATCACTGCAGCCCCAATAGCTACCAATATTGCGAATATCAAAGTCTCCCAGAAATTATTCTTGAATACTTTGAATGCGGATTTCATTGCCTTAATGGGGCCAAGCTTTTTTATTGCAAGTTCCATGTTCACATAGTAAAGGAGTATTGCAATGAACATTGCCATCAGAATAAATAGGAGGTATAGTAGTATGATAATGAGTATCCCCGGTCCGGAAGCCAGCGCAGGAGCTGCAAGCACAATCAAGCAACCTAGCGCGACCAGGGCAATGATCACCCCCATCCAAAACATAACCCACTTGAATGCAACATTCACATTGTCTGATTCAAAATACCCAACTTTTTTTCCTCCATTGTAAATGAATTCTATTGCCCCAAGTTTAGCTGCCATTGAATACGTTCCGGCTATCAAAATCCCCGCAATAATCAATATTGCCGTCACTATATATGCTGCAATGTCAGAATATTGCATTAGGAAAACCAAAGAAAGAAATACTCCCATTCCAACCACAATAATTGTAGCGAGTGCCACAATCATGGAAACAAGTTGATATCCTATTACTGTTTTCAGGTGTTTCTTCCCAAAAATCATTCCTTCATCTATTACTTCAGAGAGAAACTTGAAGCCCCGCTTGAAACTATTCGCGATTCCCATACAGCTAGTTTATCTGCAAAAAATTAAAAACTGTTATCCAATCAATTCTTCAATCGCACGCGCAAAGTTCTCCGCGTTTCCAGGGCCATCCGCAGTAACAATCTTCCCATCCACCACAAATCCCTCGTCAGAGTAGGTCGCTCCCTGCTTCTCCAGATACTCACTGGTTTTCATGCCGAATTCCGCATCATCCCCAACCCAGACAGTAGCTCTCTTTCCTTCAAGCACACCTGCCTTTGCAAGAGTGGTTGTTGCCCAACATATTGCCCCAAGCACCTTTCCTTTTGCTGCAGCTTCCTGTGCAATATCCAGAGCCTTTTTTTCTTTGCGAATTATTGGCGTTCCGGCTCCACCCACAAACACAATTGCATCATAATCCCCTACCTTTACAGCATTCAGCGTTAAGTCTGCAGTTGCGGTTTTGCCCATCATTCCGGAACACTCACCAGTTTTTGTACTTGCAATCGTAACCTCGATTCCCCTGCCTTCAAAGTGCTTCTTTGGCACAAACAATTCCTCGTCCCTGAATTTCTCAGGTGCTATTACCATCAAAATCTTCTTTTCCATAAATTTCACCCAAGCATAAATTCCACTCACCATTTTTAACTCTTCTTTTTTGCCCCTTTGCACTTTTTTGGGAGTTTTCCGCATTTGCAGTATTTTTCAAAATTTTTCAGGAATTCCGGCCCTCCCTCAAATTCTTCGATAAATTCTACAAACTTGGAAATCTGCGTATTTGTTTCTTTGTGGAGGTGGTGCTCCAGAATGCAGGCATCTTCTGCGGCAATTTTTGGGTCCACTAAAAGAGAGTTAAGCAGTTTCTCAAAAATTTCGTGCCTTTGTTTCACCTTTTTTGCTTCTATAAGCCCATGTGGGGTGAGTGTTGCTGCGCCATATTTCTCATACTCTATATATCCATCTGCCCTAAGTTTCCAGAGCATTTCGCTCACGCTGGGAGGCGTTACTCCAAGTTTTGCTGCAATCTCCTTTGGCCTTGCATACCCCTTTGTTTCAACCAAGAGAAGTATGGCTTCCAAGTAGTCTTCGGCATTTTGCGTTAGCATAAAAGTTTTGGGAAGCCAAACTTTTTTAAGCTTCCCAACATCTACAAATTAAAGCTTTCTCCTTCCTTTCCCTTACAGGTGAAATAATGAAAGTTGCAATTCCTTCAGAAAAATCTGAGATGGGCTCTACAATAAGCCCAATATTTGGAAGATGCCCATACTTTATGATTGTGGAGATTGAGGCAGGAAAAATCGTAAAAAGCGAAGCAATTCCAAATCCTGGAACTACTCAGCCCGGAGGAGCAGGAATGGCTGCTGCACAGGAACTTTCCAAGCAGGGAGCAGAAACCCTGATTGCAACCACAGTAGGGCCAAATGCGGCAATAGCGCTAGAAAGCATTGGAATGGAGATCTATACTGCCATAAGCGGAACCGTGCAGGAAAATGTGGATGCATTTATGAAAGGAAATCTTTCCAGGGCAAACCCTCAAAACACCCTTTCCAAAAAGTAACCTGAGGTTTGCTAATGAGAATTGCAGTAACCGGGGGAAAAGGGGGAACCGGAAAATCCATGGTTGCAACAGCTTTGGCAGTTGAGCTTGCAAAGAACCATAAGGTTCTTCTTGCGGATTTGGATGTGGATTGCCCCGATGACCACCTCATTTTGTCTATTGAACGAAGGAAAGAAAAGGATGTAATGCTCGAAGTGCCGGAGTTGATTGAAGAAAAATGCATAAAGTGCGGAAAGTGCGCAGAGGTTTGCAGGGAGAACGCAGTTCTTTTCCAAAAGGAAAAAGGCCCAAGTTTCATGCTTGAGCAGTGCACAGCATGCACAGCATGCATGATTGCATGCCCTGTTGGGGCAATTGGAAGGAAGAGTATCCGCGCAGGAAAAATTTACCTGGGCTCGGGTTATGGGCTTGATTTTATTTCCGGGGAACTAGAACCCGGGCAGAAGGAAAGCTCTCCTATAGTGAATGCTACAAAGGAAGTTATTGCACACAAAGAAGATAATTATGATTTTATTATTGTGGATACTGCTGCAGGAACACATTGCAGCGTAATTGCTGCTGTGAGGGGCTGCAGCGTAGCCCTTCCGGTTGCTGAGCCAACCCCCATGGGCTCCCATGATTTGAACCTAATCCTGGAGCTCTTGCATGAACTAAAAATTCCTGCAGAGGGCGTCCTGAACAAAGAAGGAATAGGAAATAGGAAACTGGCAGAGGATGTTTTTGAGGAACACCATGTTGAAATTTGTTCAATTATTCCCTACAAAAGAGAAATTGCAGAATTGTATTCAAGGGGAATCCCAATTGAGGATGAAAGCATAAAGGCACTCGCAAAAAAAGTGCAGGGGTGGAAAAAATGATCCTAAATGTGCTTTCGGGGAAAGGAGGGACAGGCAAAAGCACCGTTGCAGCTTCCCTTGTGCAGCTTCTGGCAGAAAAAGGGTCCGTAGTTGCAGCAGATTGTGATGTGGATACTCCCAATTTAGGGATTTTATTTGGATTGGATGACGATGATTTTGAGAAGAATACAGTAAGCACAGGGACAAAGGCATTCTTGATTGAGGAAAAGTGCACAAAGTGCGCAAAATGCATGGGAATATGCGTTTTTTCAGCAACAAGCTGGGAGAACGGCCCGGTGTTTGATAGGTATGCCTGTGAGGGTTGTGGAGCATGCGGCCTGATGTGCCCAGAAGGGGCAATTGAACTGAGGAAGGTTGAGAATGGCTGGGTGGGAAAAGCAAAAAAAGGAAACATTGGCATTGCAACCGGGCAGCTAAAAATGGGGGAGGCAGGCTCAGGGGACATAGTCGCATTAGTAAAAGCAAAAGCAGACAGGATTAAGGCAGAACTGAGTGCAGAGAACATAGTCCTGGACTCGGCTGCAGGAATTGGGTGCCCGGTAATTGCATCAGTATTGGGCAGCGACTATGCAGTTGCAGTTACAGAGCCTACCCCTTCTGCATTTTCTGACCTGAAGCGGGTTCTCAAGGTAGTGGAATATTTCAAGGTCCCCTATGGGATTGTTGTCAATAAAAGTACCCTGAACCCAGGTTTTGCACAGGAAATACAAAAATTTGCAAAAGAAAAAAACGTGAAAGTGCTTGCAGAGCTTCCCTATGATGTCAAGTTTGTAGAAGCTGCAGTTGAAATGAAGCCGGTAATTGAGCATGCCCCCGAATTCCGCCCGCTCTTTGAAAAAATTCTTGGCAGCGTGCTCGAATCCAGGCAAAGTTAGGCTAACAATTAAATTAACCTAAATGCACAGTTTCCTAATAATTTATTTCAGGATGATTTTCATGGCGCAAATGTCACTCAGGGTACTCAATGAACAGGAAAGCGGGGCAATAGTGAAGATTAATGCCGAGAGGCATCTCCGCAAGCACCTAACCGAAATTGGCTTTGACCCAGGCTCTATCGTTACAGTAATAAACAAAGGGGCATCGGACCTGATGGTGGTGCAGATTAAGGGATGCTGCAGAGTAGCAATAAGCACAGATATGGCTGCCGAAATAATCGTAGATAAATTTGAAGAGCCATTTGTCCCTCCACGCCGCGGCAGGCACAGGAGAGAACGGCAATGCAGGGAATAATTGCATGAAATCGAAAAAGAAGAAACTGGTATTTGCCCTTACGGGAAACCCCAACACCGGAAAAAGCACAGTTTTCAATGCTTTGAGTGGAGCCCACCAGAAAATAGGGAACTGGCCCGGGGCAACAGTTGAAAAGAAGTGGGGAACCCTGCTCAAACGCTACAGGAAAGATGGGCAGCCTGCAGAAATAGTTGACCTTCCAGGTACATACAGCCTTTCGGCATATACCCAGGAAGAATTGATTGCGCGCAATTTTGTTGTTGAAGAAAAGCCGGATGTAGTAATCGATGTTGTTGATGCATCCAACCTGGAGAGGAACCTATACCTTGCAATCCAGCTAAAGGAGCTTGGAGTTAATTTAGTAATAGCACTTAATATGGTAGATATCGCCCATCGCCGGGGCTATACAATTGATGCCAAAGCCCTCTCTGATTTGCTAGGCTGCCCGGTAGTTCCCCTTGTAGCAGATAAGGGGAAGGGCATGGCAGAGCTTATGGAGGTTTCCATGCTTGCTGCAGAAGGAAAACTTACGGCGCGCCCAATAACAGTTAATTATGGAAAAGACCTAAAGGAAGGAATTGACGAGCTTTCTGACCATGTTTCTCGGCATGCCAAACCCCTTGCCAAACAGTATGGCCCCCGCTGGATTGCCATAAAGATACTAGAGAATGATGCAGAAATCATGGCAAAAGTAAATTCACAGGATGATGACATCTGTGATGCCAAACTAATCGATTTTGCCAAAGAAGCTGAAGAAAAGCTTGGGGAGGCAGTAGATATCTCAATTGCCTCCAAACGCTACGGATTCATAAACGGAATTGTAAAAACCGTCCTGAAAAAAGGCCCGGAAGAGCGCATCATAAAAAGCGACAAGATAGACAGAATCCTAATCAACCCAATATTGGGCATCCCAATATTTCTTGCAATAATGTACCTAATGTTCCAGGCTGTTTTTCTGTTTGGCGAACCCCTTATGGGACTGGTGGAACTTGGGATTGATTGGGTATCAGTTGTTGTGGCTGAAGCTCTAATCTCATTTAGCGCACCAGAATGGCTTTCGGAACTAATACTGGTTGCCCTAATTGAAGGTGTGGGAAATGTATTGATTTTCCTTCCGAATATCCTCCTCTTGTTCCTGGGAATCGCAATTCTGGAGGATACTGGATACATGGCGCGCGCAGCGTTTGTAATGAACAGGGTAATGCAAAAGATTGGCTTGCATGGAAAATCATTCATCTCATTGGTGCTGGGTTTTGGGTGCAATGTTCCAGCAATAATGGCGGCACGCACCCTCAAAAATGAAGATGACCGCCTTCTTACAATTCTGATAAATCCACTTGTTCCATGTGCTGCACGAATAGAGGTGTTTGTATTTCTGGCAGGCGCATTTTTTGCTCCTGCTATTGCAGGGCAGATTGTCTTTTCCCTTATGCTACTAAGTTTTGCCTTGATCGCCATTATGGGAGTGACATTCAGGAAGTTTCTGGTTGCAAAAAAGAGGCAACCATTTGTAATGGAATTGCCGCCTTACCACATGCCCACATTCAAAGGCCTTTTTTTCCACATGTGGGAGCGAACAAAGGTATTTGTCCAAAAAGCAGGGACATTTATTTTCCTGGTTGCAATCATCATGTGGTTTTTAGCAAGCCACCCCCAAGGAGTAGAATATGGAAGCGCAACCAGCTACATTGGAATGCTTGGCCACGCACTTGCACCAGTATTTGAGCCCCTTGGCTTTGACTGGAAGGGCACAGTAGCACTGATATTTGGGTTCCTTGCAAAAGAAGTTGTAATATCCGCATTTGGAGTTCTCTACGGTGTTGTGGATGAAGGTAGCCTAAGTGACACCCTTGCAATGGTATGGAGCCCGCTCCAGGCCTATGTGTTCATGGTGTTTATCCTGATATATGTTCCCTGCTTTGCAACAATTGCAGTAATAAAGCAGGAGACCAATTCCTGGAAATGGATGCTGTTTGCAGTACTCTACACTACAATTTTAGCATGGATTGTGGCATTTATTGTGCTGCAGATGGGCACTGCACTTGGGTATGCATAAGGTGAAGAAGGTGTTGAAAAAACTATTAATCGAAATTGATTCCGGGTGCACTTCCGTATGCACACTTGCTGAGAATTTGTGCGTAGAAAAAGAAGTAGTTCTAGGCCAGCTTAAAACACTAATCCAGCAGGGTTATCTGAGCGTCCAGGACAAGCAGCGCTGCAATGTCTGCAGCAAAGGGTGTACTGGATGCGGAATGAGTGAGGCCCCCAACCAGGGAGTAACCATTTTCATAACTGAAAAAGGGAGAAAACTGCTTGGTAAAACAGAGTGAATCCTCCAAAAACTTCCATATTTTAGGGACAGATTTAGAGTCAAGCCTCTTTGGCCACCCGACCTTTTTTTCACAATCAGAGTCTTCACTAACACGTACGTTTCTTCCGGGGTGCCTGGATGTTATACCTCATTTGCGCCATATTTCACACCTCTATAAGGAGAGTTATTCATTATTCTGCATGGAACTATTTTTATGAAAGTGTCCCAAAACGTTGTAGCCCTTCGCTCCACACGGAGCTACAAATTGTGTTTCGGCAGAAACCGAACCACCACACGCCCATTTTTATATTTTCAAGTTTTATGCACAAATATGAACGCAAAACTTGCAGTACTGACTTTTGTTTCCTTATTCATGTTTTTCGGATGTATCGGAATGGATGAGGTAACAGGAGGATATGCTGAACCTGATTATGGATACTCCACAAAAGCAATGGGCGTCCCCATGATGGCAGAGGAAGCATATGGAGGATACGACTCATACGATTATGAATACAATAATCAGATGATAATCAAGGAAGGCTCATTAAGCGTGAAAGTGGAAACCGGAACGCTTGAAGAAAAGAAAGACCAGCTTTCCTCAATATTAGACGAGTACAATGCAGAGCTTTCATATATCCGATTTAATGAGTACACTACGGAAAAGCGCTATGCAGTTACCGTAAAGATTGCCCCAACCAAGTTCGATTCATTTATGGATTCCGTTTCTACCTTGGGGGAAGTAACAAACATAGACACCTCCTTTGAAGATGTTGCCGAACAATACACAGACCTCCAGACAAGGATAAATAACCTGCAGGAAGAGCTCACTCGCCTCAATGCACTTTACGAGGAAGCAGATAACGTGGAAGAAGTGCTCATGATTGAGCGCGAAGTAACCCGCGTCCAAACCGAGCTGGAAATTTACCAAGGGCGTGCTTTGGATTTAGAGCGCCGCTCAGCAAAGTCTACAGTTACGGTTTATCTAATTGAAGAAAAACCCGCGCTGGAAACTGATTTGATTATGCCGCTGGAGGAAATCCTGAACCTCTTCTTTGGCTCATTGAGCTTCGCGATAATACTGCTCGTAGGCCTTGCAGGGTTCCTGATACCTCTCATATTGGTATTCTTGGTTCTCCGTGCAATCTACCGTGCAGTAACCAAAAAGAAGAAAAAATAGGGCTAACCCCCCTATTTTTATTTTTTCCTTTTTCTTCTACTCCTGTGGTATCATGAAACGATTATTACTTGCACTTGTCCTGATCGCCGCAACCTTTGCCTGGAACAATCCGGCTTGGCCGGAAGTTCTTGAAGCACGCTATGCATACGATGAATGCAACGTGATTTTTGCAAAGGATTTTGTGGAGCTAAGAGAAGAGTGTGCTGAAGAGGAAGATGTCCCGATTTTTGATTCTTCAGAATATATCAAGGAGATCGATGAAATCCTTGAAGACCTCAAGGATGCGGCAGAGGAGGATGACCGATTGGAATTCGGCCTCACGCGGTTTGCACTTGGCGCAGACATGCTGGGACTTGGCCTCGCAATTGTAGGCGATGCACTAGATCACAAGACCTTAGGATTCTTTGAGTGTGTACAGAGCAACAAGGAGCCTGTTGAAGATGACCTCAAAGAATGCAGGGTGAATGCACTTGAGCTAGCTGAATCCGCAGCAACCCACTTCCTTGAAAACGACCTTGAGCATGCTGAAGGCATCATGGACGATCTTGAAGAGGATGGTGTTGAGGTCTCAGGAATGGAAGCAGTTCTTGAGGATGGAGATGAACTCTTGGAAGATATACCCGAAGCATTTGAGGAAGACAAACCCGCAGAAGTAAGGGCACTCCAGCTCAGGCACTCAAGGCTCGTGGACCTGTTCCACCTTGAAAGGATGTCTGCAATTTGCGAATATGCACTTCCAATACTTGAAGATGGAAACTACGATGATGAACTTATTGAAGACGTTGAAAATCTCAATGAGGATATCCAGGGCACAATTGGTGATTGTGAGTATTCCGCGGATGTTGAAAACAACAACGACTACGCAAACGAAAACCTCGATTGCTGGGCAGACACATGGGATCTCTATGAAGAGTTTGTATCTCTGAAACATGAGATACTGTTCGGGTGAGCAAATGAACTACAAGATACTGTTGCTTGCGCTGGTTGCCTTTTCGTTCCTGCTTGCAGGATGCGGAGGAAAGAAAGCAGATGATGTTTCCCCCGTTACGGAAGTTTCTGCGGAAACTCCAGAGGAAACCCCTCTTGCAGATGAACCTGCAGAAGCCCCGGATGAAGAAAAAGAGAAGCTTGCAAACCTATTTGACATAGAGATTGATGAGCCTCCGGAAGATTTCGAGTACTCAAAGGCCCCAGGGGAGGATTAATCCCCCTTTTTCTTTATTTTTCCAAACCACAATGCTTTTTAATGTCTTTTTCCGCTAATATAATACGGTTTTTATGGAATTAAAACGGGCACTGATAAGTGTTTACAACAAAGAAGGAATTGCAGAGTTTGGAAAATTCCTTTTCGAACAAGGGATAGGGATAGTCTCAAGTGGAGGCACATCCAAAGCTCTTAGGAATGCCGGAGTGCAGACCTTTGATGTTTCAGACTTAACTGGATTCCCGGAAATGATGGAAGGAAGGGTAAAAACCCTCCATCCAAAAATCCACGGGGGAATCCTTGCAAAAAGAGGAAAGGAAGAGCATATGAAACAGGCCCAGGCCTTGGGAGTGGGGATGATAGATCTTGTTGCAGTAAATCTTTATCCATTTGAAGAAATTACGAATCTTCCGGAATGTACCCTTGAAACCGCAATAGAACACATAGACATTGGAGGCCCAACATTAATTCGTGCAGCAGCAAAAAACTATGAGCACGTAATAGTAATTTCCAATCCCTCAAGATACCAGGAAGTAATGGAAGAAATTACGGATAAAGGAGATGTTTCCCTGGAGACTAGGAGAAAACTCGCAGTGGAAGCATTCATGCAGGTTTCCCATTATGACACGGTAATCGAAACATACCTCCGCTCCAAGTTTTTCCCGGAGCAGAAATCTCCCGAATACCTCAATCTTTCATTCAAGAAAATTCAGGATTTAAGGTATGGGGAAAATCCCTCTCAAACCAATGCAGCATTCTACAGGGATCCCCAGCTAAATCAGTGTTGTATTGCAAAGTCAGCCCAGCTTCAAGGAAAGCAACTCTCATACAATAACATCCTGGACATCAACGCAGCATTCGCGCTCGTAAAGGAATTCAAGGAACCCACAGTAGTAATTGTAAAGCATAACAACCCCTGTGGTGTTGCAACAAATGGAGATATGCTCAAGGCATATGAAATCGCTCTTTCTGTGGACAGCGATGCTGCATTTGGGGGAATAGTCTGCGTAAACCGTGAAATAGGCAAGGAGCTCTCAGAAAAAATAATAACTCGTTTCTACGAAGTTGTAGTTGCGCCTTCTTTCTCAAAAGACGCTTTAGAAGTGTTCTCAAAAAAGAAAAGGCTCCGCGCAATCGCGATGGGCGAGTGCAAACTACCGCTCAAGCGCCCCCCACAAATTTCTTATCGGAGCATATGCGGAGGAATCCTAATCCAAGATGTGGACATCGGACTGTACGGCCCTGAAAAGCTCAAGGTTGTTACTAAACGCCAGCCTACAGATCAGGAAATGAAAGATATGATGTATTCCTGGACAATCTGCAAATACGTAAAATCCAACTCAATTGTTTATGCGCGTAATAATCAGGCAATCGGAATCGGCGCAGGCCAGATGAAGCGCGTGGATGCAGCAAGGCTTGCAGCAGATATTGCAGAATCCCATGGAGAAACCGTAAAAGGATGTGCAATGGCCAGTGATGCATTCTTCCCGTTCCGGGATGGAATAGATGCTGCAGCAGAAAGAGGAGTAACCTCTATAATCCAGCCCGGGGGCTCAATCCGCGACCAGGAAGTTATTGATGCAGCAGATGAGCAAGGAATGGCAATGGTGTTTACAGGAATAAGACACTTCAGGCACTAGAGTGCCTGCGCATACTTTTCCGCAAGAATAAGATACTTTTCAATTCTTTTTTTTGCTTCTTCATTTGGATCCTGGGAGTATTCAATAGCCGCAATCTTTGCGCGCACATTAGCTCTGTAACATTTGTAGAAATCAAGCAATTTTTCCAAATCCGGATCCTTGGAAAGCTCTAGGTATTTCCCCACAAAAACCTTAGAGAGATCCTCCCTCCCTTTTGCGTCCAGGTCCATTGCCATGAATGCAATTTCGCTTGCAACATCTATGAACCTGAAATCTTCGCTGAATTCAATGCAGTCAAAAATATGCGTTTTTTCTCCAACAAAGATATTTCCTGTGTGCAGATCTCCATGGCATTCTTTCACCATGCCATCTACCTGCCTACTCTTGAGCAGCTTCTCATTTTCCTCAATAAATCCGGAGGATTTTTCAAGAATAAAGTCAATCTTATTTCCCATACCACATGCAGACTCCACGGTTCCTCTGAAAGAAGCAAGGTCCTCAATCTGCCTTTTCACCATCTCCGGGGAGTTAAATCTTGGGTCCTGTATAACCGGAACCGCATTATGGAACTCCGCAAGCTCCATTGCAATTCCCTCAACATCTCCTTCACTCACTTTTCCTTCAAGAATTGCATCATCCATTGTTCCCCCCATTTTCTTCATCTTTACAGCATAATCCAAAATCTTTCCTTCTCCTCCAAAACCAACCCCTCCATCTACTTTCACGAGCGGAACCACTTCCAGGTAAACTTCCGGGGAAAGTCGCTTGTTCAGCCGCACTTCCTCTTCGCAGCATTCCATGCGCTTATCCTTCGTAGAGAAATCCAGGAATGAAAATTTCACAGGCTTCTTCACTTTGTAAGCATAATCCCCAGCAAGGAAAACCCATGAGATGTGCGTCTCTTTGAATTCAAGCCCAAGCTCTTCTGGCTTCCATCCCGCTTCCTTTTCCAGGTATTCTTGTGCAGCCTTAACCTGCCCCTCAACCGATCCGGAAGTATCCACATCAAAACACTCTTGATTAATGGGCTCGAAAAGCCCTTTCACTTTAAGATAAATGCTGAAATTTGCTTCGCTTGCATCCGTTCCATCGTTTTCCCGTTGTCTCATGCGCTCTTCAAGCACTTGCTCGTTCAATACACACTTTATTATGTACATATCTGAGCCTGCCCTTTTTGCAGCGTTCCTCATCTCCCCCCTGGTTTTCTTCTTGTAAAATGTAGCGTCACAAACAACAGTCTTTCCCATAGAAAGAAGCTTTCCTACTTCTTCTACCATTCTTCCATATACACGATACTTTTCATGCTCAGAATAAGTGCGCTCACTCAGCATTTTTCTGCGAGCAATGTCGCTGCTGAGGTAAACAGCGTCAATCTTTTCCGCAAGTGCCTTTGCAAGAGTGCTTTTTCCTGCACCTGGCAACCCACACACCAGTACAAGCATACAGTTTTTACGTTTTGAAAAGTTATAAACCTTCGTCCTATCCAAACACAACACTATATATCGTAAACAGACCGAGCAAAAGGGTTGCTCCCCCAATGTACACAGCAAGCTTTTCTGCATCAATTCTTTTCACAGTATGTGCGGAAAACGGAACCGAGCACACAGAACCTACAATAAGCCAGGGTGCCAATTCCCACCCTACAATTCCGTTTATTGCAAAATAAAGCGAAACCGCGGCAACACTAGTTATCCCCTCTGCAAGCGTGGTTATCCCAACCGCTTTTTTGCTGTCTATTCCAGCGAGAATCTGCCCGCTTACTACAAGAGGTCCATATCCTCCCCCGCTTATCCCTTTGTTGAATGCAGCCACGAGCCCCAATACTCCAATCTTGAGCCAGGAGAAGGTACTCCGTATCTTGTGCCCGAAAATAATTAACACACCCATTACCGCAACAACAATTCCGATATATATGCTCACATACTCCGGAGGCAGGGTAATTGCAAGATACGTAGCAACAAGTACTCCGAATAGCCCGCAAGAAGCTAGCATAATCGCAACCGTAAGCGATCTTGATCCCCAATTAAAATTCACATTTCCAACATGGTGGTGCATAAGCGCTGCAAACAATCCCGCGATTACGTTGGAAAGAAGCACTGCGGGAACCGCATGAAGCGGACTAAATCCTATAATCAAAAGTATTGCGGTTAAGGAAGTTCCATACCCCATCCCGAGAGTAGAGTCTATATATTCCGCGAAAAATGCGACGAGCAAGATTAATACTCCGAGCTCCCAGACAACCATCTTTTACTGTTTGGAGCGCAAGATTTTTGTATTCTTTGCCTTTTTTTTTTCAGAGGGCAACCCACCCAAATGGTTTTATGTCTTTTTATCTCCAATATCTTTTATGGTGAGGAATCTTCTAGTGTTCCTGGTTTTGATGGGTTTTGTTTTTTCGATACTGCCCCCTGTGGTTGAAACGGTGGACTACTGTCAGGTGATTAATGCGCCTGGTGAATATACACTGACTAGCGACTTGGCTGGGGTAAATGGCACAAATACCTACTGTATGCGAATTGGGGTAGGGGATGTGGTGCTCGATTGTGACGGATATCGTATCATGGGAGCAGGCACAGGAGAAGGTGTCAACATCAAGACAGGAGCGCAGCACAATGTAACTGTGAAGAACTGTAATATCTCCAAATATGATTATGGTATTTTTGGGGACCCTTACAACGGCTCAATACTCAACAACGACCTAACCAAAAATAACCTGGACAACATGAACATTGGCGGGTCTTACAACCTGATAGAGGGAAACCTTTTCCACTACAGCCTTACCCGTGAGGGTGCACACGTTGGCGGAAACCACAATATCTTTACTGGAAACGAGTTCTATGACAACGGGCGCAAAGGGCTTCAGGTCATAGGGTACTGGAACCAGGTTGAAGACAACACTGCTTACAACAATGGTGAATCAGGATTTTCCGTAGATGGGGAGGCCAATGAATTCATTGGAAACACGGCTTATAATAATGACTGGGATTATTTCGAAGGCGCAGGATTTGAAGCAGCCGGAGTAAACACATTTGATGATAATACTGCATATGGAAACACAAATGGTTTCTACATTGAGGGATATCTTCCGGAGCCCGTAGCCCGCAGGATTATCGTATTCGGAAACACCTTCACCAACAACCGGGCATACAATAACCTGGTTGGCCTGAATTTTATAGATAACAATGGAACTTACACAGACAACACGCTTGAAGAAAACTATGAAGCAGATCTGCTTATAGGAGGAGACATGTGGATTGGAAGTGTTCCGCTTACCTCTGATGCAATCAGGTCACCCAGCAGGACAGACTGGACAGTAATCTGTGACAACACAGTAGAAAACAACACAGGTTCAGGCGCAAGGCCAATTTACTATTCCGGGGAAACCGTAACCCTCAGCGGAGGAACATACTCAGAAGTTCTCCTT
Source organism: Microcaldota archaeon (assembly GCA_030613375.1). Classification (GTDB taxonomy): domain Archaea; phylum Micrarchaeota; class Micrarchaeia; order Anstonellales; family Bilamarchaeaceae; genus CAIKOA01. The sequence goes on along the minus strand of JAUWMC010000014.1, from coordinate 7,753 downwards.
TGTAATGCAACCGACTCAGTACTTACCGGAGTTACTGTAGATGGTTCAAATACTCTGGACAACAACGGAATGATTCTTCTTTTCAGCAATGGCACAACAATTACTGATTCAACCTCCCAGAATAACTTCATGGGCTTTGGGTTCGTACTGACTCCCGATGCCACGCTGAGCAATTCGAATTCCGATGGAAGCGGATTTGGAGTATTTTCACTACGGTCCATGAACCTGAATATTGACAGGCTTACTTCCAACAATAATAGAATGAACTCAACAATTATTTTGGAGATACTTATGGGCTTCTTTGGAGGCCCGCTTACAGGGGAAACTATGAGGGCACCTCCGCCTGAAATCAATGAATTGGGTGCAGGCGCAATGCTTATCCAAAGTCCCCGTGCAACCATTACAGATTCCACATTTTCTGGAAGCACCTTCGGGCTTGCGTTATTTATGAGTGATGAAGCAACAATCAATGGAGGAAGCGCACATCACAACGATGTATTCGGATACGGACTCCTTGATTCCTACAACGTTAATTTTTATGGATCACAAGCACGCGAGAATGCTGGAGATATTCACGATATCTTCGTTGACAGGATTCCTGAGCAATATGAAATGCTTGAATTCCTCCCATTTGGAGTGGGAATAACAGACATTAGCCTTGACATGATTAGGCCCCCGGTACCTCCGCCATCTTCAAGAGGCGAACCCCTTAGGGCTGTATCCACCTGCTGGTCATATGTTGAATGTGGTTTGGGGCCTGTGTCCTCTGATGTGGGGGGCATCTGCAACTTCACTTCCCAGACGTGTGAGGCAGGAACATTTGAGAACGTTTTTTCAGGAATGAGGATTTATGAAAACCACTATGGCCTGGTCTTGTTCAACCTTGGCCACGAGGTAGTGGATAGATGCAGGGTTTACGACAACCACATTTTTGGGCTCCTGGATGCTTCAGACCCCGTGCCCTTCAGCCCACTGACATATGTTGTGATTATACCAAATGTGGATTCAGTGCCAATCCAGACCTCCTCCTTTTACAGGAATGGAGCGCAGCTGTTTTCTGTACTTTCCGAGCTATATGAAGAAGGGGGCAAGCCCGCATGGGCTGAGGCATTCGCGTTCTTTGATGTGGTAATTCCTGCGGGAGTTCTTGAGATGGAGATCATTGAAGCAAGTTATCTCCACCGGATGGAACTTCCTCTTGGCGAACTGGAGTATGCAGGCGAATGGAAACTGGAAGAGACAACTGTTGGAACCGGTCCATCTTCTGTAAGGATGTCCCTTGATGACAATGCAACTGCAATCTACCTGATCCACGACACCACACTGCCTACAGTAAACTCCATACACATGGAGAGCGTAGACTTTGGGGTGAACATGACACTTTACCTGGACATAGATGATATCATATTAGTTGAGCCTAGGGTTTCATACAACAACAAATACTTCACAGTAGCAGCTATTACTGAGTACAGGGATTTGGGTGCCCCGGTAGGGCCTAGCATAGAGAAGTTCGTAGTGCACTATGGCCCCACAGGTGCGTATGACTCGGAAACCATGGGTCTTTATTATCTGAAGATAATCGAGATGGGCCAGTACTGTGAAGAAGACCTTGATTGTGATGAAAGGACAGATGTGTGTTCGCAGAACATGTGCATCGAGCCGGAATGTTATGTGGATGAAGACTGTGGCCCTGTGGCGCGCGCATCACCAGAGTATTGCGTAGATTACAGATGTGTATTCTGCCGCGATAATGCAGACTGTGATGGGACATGCACCAAATGCAATATAAACGGTAAATGTAGGGCAGAGCCGTGGTGCCTCGGTGATATTGACTGCAACGAGGGATGCGAATGCACTGATGCAGGGCCCGGGAGCTATGACTATTGTCTGGAGACCCGGGTTGCCAGCGCAGGAGGAAGCTGCGGAGGTCTTGCAGCCCCCGAAGAAGAAGTGGTCCTCCTTAGAGGTGTTGTTGAAGAGCAGGAAGTAATACTAAAGGCATTCTGGGTGCCAGTGATTGACCAGATTAATGATGTTGAAGAAGAGACCATAACAATCTATGGCTTTACCCAGACAGACCAGACCGAGTTCATGGAAATTATACTGGGAAGCCTTCCAGTTGCGTCCGATGCGCCGGAATTCAGCCTCTACTTTGACATCTATGGATTGTTTGCAGTGAAGACGCCGGGCGTTCCTGATGATGGTGGAAAGCCGGACTATGTATGTGAAGAGACTGTAGATTGCCCTGAATGCTATTACTGCAGCCTCGCAAACAATGCGTGCCTGCCTAGGACCGAAGGCATAGAGTGCGGTGTTCCTGGAACGGGGTGTCCAACCGGCTATGAATGTGAATCCTGCGAATGCGTGAAAGAAGCACCTCCTGAAGATGAGTGCGAAACTGACACGGATTGTGCGGGCAACGAGTATTGCGATGACGGGGAGTGTGTTCTTGTTGAGTGCGAATGCGGGGAAGTAAAGGATCACGAATGCATTGCGCACCCGTGCTGCTCTGATGAAGAATGCGGAGACCTTATCTGCGTGAACAACAAGTGCGTAGAGCCGGAAGATGATGGCGAATGCAACGAGTGCGATGAGCCAATTGCACAGACCGAAGAGATTCTTGATAAGGTGGGAGACGAAGTGGACACCTCAAAAGTAGATGATCTCATTGGAAAGGCAAAAGAAGCCAAGGACAAGGGAGACTGCGAGGAAGCTGTTAAATATGCAGAGGAAGCCCTTGCAGCCGCACAGGACCTACTTGGTGAGGATGAGCCGTTCTCGGCACCAGTTATCTCAACCGAAGTTCCTTCAGTTGAGGACCCACAGCTTCCAAATGGAAAGGAAGTAACAGAATGGCAGCAAAATATTTTCTGGATGATCCTCCTCATTTTGGGACTGGCACTTGTGGGATACTGGTACTTCAGAAACCATTACGGGAAATAGCATTTTCCCTTTCTTTTTCTCTTTTTATTTTAATCCCTCAGCGTTAAGCATCATTTAAATTTTTTGGCTTTGATACCAAATAGGTGGTCTGATGAAAAACAAGATATTTTCATTGCTCTTTGGGATCCTAGGAGTGATTCTGATAATTGCGTGCCTTTATTTTACGATAAGCTACCTGAGCTATATTGGTAAAGTGCTGATAGATTTTTTCTCAGCAAATAATGTGCAGGCAATCTCAAATTGCGGCGTATTCATCCCGGATGAATTCACGGAAATCCGCAACCAGATTCCCTCCACAATCCTTCCTGCAGTGTACATAGGGATGCCTCTTTCACTCATCCTCCTTTCGGTGCTGATGTTCTTCAGCGGGTATTTCTTCGGAAAGCACAAGGTTGAAAGCGAACTCGATTCCCACATAAAGCGCGAAGAGGAAATAGAAGAGGAAGTAAAAAAGCGCGTTGGCGGAAAGACGCCTGAAAAGAAGAAGGGCAAAGAAAAGAAAGCCAAAGGCAAGAAGGAAAAGGAAGAGAAAGAAGAAGAGGAGGAATAACCCTCCCCCTTATTTTCTTTATTTTTAATTTTGTTCAACACAAGTTTTATCAGCTACAATCTTCCCTACAAAATACTGATTTTCCTTATCAGGAATCCATTCAAGGCATGTTTTCCCATCCCAGTCAAGCGTCTTGCACTTGTATCCTGATATGAAAGTCCCCGTATCTCCCACATCCGCATACACCACTATATCCTCAGGCGCATTTGGCACGGTTATCCTGAGCTTTGCCAGCTGGCTGTGGGTCCAGGAAGGGGGTTCTCCGCACTCCTCACATTCCGCATCAAGCACTATGTCTTCCAGAATCACCTTAGCTCCTGAAGGAAGGCTCATCGTGTTTCCAATTTTAACCTCTTTTCCATATGCGGCATGTTTGTCTCCCTTCTCATCACAATAAAGGGAATCCTCAGTGCAGAGTGCAATCTCCACAGTCCCTGTAAGCGTTATGGGAACACAAACAACCTGCTCTTCCTCAGGCTCCTCTTCCATTGTTTCATTTTGCTCTTTTGGAACTTCCTCAGGCCCCTCCTCTGTTTCCGGAGGCTCCAGCATCTCCATCAAAGCCGGAGGGTAGGTATATTCACACTCCCCCTCTTCAAAGTCTTCGCTTGAATATGAGCCTTCACTCCAGGCACTTATCACAGCATACATTTTCTCAGTGCTTGCCCTGCAGGTAACTTCTGTTCCAATCCCCTTTGCTGCATTATCACTTGCTTTCTGCTCGGTTTCAGCTATCTCTTCTTCTGTTGCTCCTGAATCCCGCATAATCTGTTTCATCTCTTCAGTAAGCACCACACGCTGGTCTTTATTTAATTGGTAGAGAACACAGCTTCCATTCTCTATCCCTTTGAGTTCTACCGAGCCTTCTGCAAGCGTAATCATCCCAAAAATAGTGAAGTTTATACTATGATCAACCTTTGCAGGTGTGCAGTCTTTTGCTGAATCCACAAAACAGTCAAAATCCTTTCCGCAGTCTATTGGCCCTTCGGCCACAGGCGCTCCGTTTGCTTCAGTAGGCTGCTCTTCAAAAGGGCATCCAAAAGAAAACAAAAGCACCAATCCAAGGAATATGAAAATCGCCTTTTTCATAAATGAAAATTAACACCCAACTTTATTTAAACATAGGAGACAGCTACTTTTTGAAGAAGCTTTTGGTCGTATGCAGGATCCAGTGCCAGTGAAGCACAAGGTGAACAAGCACCAGTAGCGTCATTACAACCCCGCTAATGTCATGCAGCGGAGTAACCACATTGAATGGTATGCTTTTGTAGCTCAGGCCTAGATTTTGCACCAATCTTGGCATCTTGAGTATTCCCGTAATTGCTACACAAAGAAACGAGATGAACAATCCCAAATCAATGATATAATTCAATGTGGCCCGATTCATGTTTGTATAACTAGGAAAAGATTTATTAGAGAAGCGCTCTGGCCGGGAATTGAACCCGGGTCGTCGGCTCGACAGGCCGAAATGCTAACCACTACACCACCAAAGCAAAGTGTGTTTTCTATTTATTTTACATAACGTTAATAAATGTGCCGTCTTACTTCAGAATAGCCCAAGCTGTAAGCTAACCATATATAGGAACAGCAGAAACAGTACAATCCCGGAAACCAGGTGTATCTGCCTTAGGTATTTTTCCTTTGTTTCTCCGACTTTTTCCACCGTTGTGTATCCAAAGTAAATCGCAGATGTTATCAGAAACATCGGGAACACAAAAATAAGATTGTATAGCATGAGGTAAAACATTGAATTCAGTGTAACCGCTTTGGAAATAATCGCAAGAACAACAAGGTATGGGCCGGATGAGCATGGAAGAAGGAAAAGTGAGCAGAATACTGCTGCAACCGCAACTCCTGGAATAGAGCTGGCTTTTTCGATTACTTTCTTTGCATGCGGCCTGAGCCACATGGGCATTTCAACTGAAAAGAACCCTGGCTTGTAGCTCAGGTATCCGTTTATCTCCATTGCTGCAAGGATGAATAATCCCACAGTTGCGGCCTTAAAGAAAATGTCAGTGAGCATTGGGTCGCCCATCACATGCAGTATTCCCAGCCCGAGCAGGACATAACATACAAATATCACTGCAGTGAATACGAACCCTGCAAGAAGCATCTGTTTCCTTCCCCCGGAGATAAGTATGATGCTAAGCAGCATAACCATTACCGCAATTGTGCAGGGGTTTATTGAGTCCACAACTGCTGCTGCAACAAGTCCCCAGAGAGTAAGCGCCTGGAACTCATCTGTTTCTTCAATTGGGCTTACGTCTGGCACATAAACTGAATCTATTGTGTTTTTTGTGAAAATCCCCTCAGGACATTCTCCGTCAAGGCAATCATCTAAAAGGTTTCTCCACTGCTCTTCGGTAAGTTCCCCTATAATAAGTGCTTTTCCATCAACCAAGAGCGTAGGCACTCCTCCTTTGCTCGGATCCTGCCCGAATTCTTTATACACCCCGAACATTTCCGCTCGATTCTCTGCATTTGAAGAAACTTCCTTTTCTATAAGCTCGATTTCATATTCGCTGCCCAGTTCAGCCAGAAGAGCCTTTGTGCTTGAGCAATGCGGGCAAGTCGAGCCATAATAATCAATAATCTGAATGGCAAAAACACTTGAAAGCAGCAAAAGCGCAAACAGGAGTCTTTTCATTTTTCTCACTTCATATTCAATATTTAAAACCCTTGTTCTGCTTTGATGGCCAAGAGATCTATGGACTTTATTCCGTAGATTGAGTAACTCTGTAGAGTTCCTGCTTTTCAGGTTTGAGCAACCTTATCGGTTGCGGCTCTTGAGGCAAGCTCAAGAAAGCTGAAGATGAATTGGGCATGACCTAGTCGATTAACATCACAAAAATTATCTTATTATTCTGTAAAATTTCCTTTGGCATAGTGTCACTGGAAACACACCGCTTCCTTTTCTTTATAAAGTTCTTAATTCACTTTATTACCAATGATGGCTATACGAAGTTGGAAGTTTCGAATTTACCCAACAAAAGAGCAAGAAAAAGAACTCCAACATTATTTCTACGAATGCAAAAACCTATGGAACTACCTTTTAGACCACACAAAAACATACTACGAAAAAACCAACAAGTTCCCAACTAGAAAACAACTGTATGTCCTTACAAAAAAGAAAACCAAACTGTTTTCTCAAGTTTCCCAAAATGTGGCAGACAAACTTGTTAAATCCCTGAAAGGAATGATTGCAATTAAGAAAAAAGGAGGAAAAGTGGGTTTCCCCAGGTTCAAGCCAATAGAGCGAATGAAATCATTTACCTACCCACAGTTTGGATTCAAGTTAAACGAACAACTTTTACTCTCAAAAATAGGAGAAATACAAATCAAGAAACACAGGGAACTAAAAGGAAAAACCAAAACACTCACAATAAAACGAATGCCTTCGGGAAAATGGTTTGCCATATTTACCTCAGAACTGGAAGTGCCCTCCAAGCACAATAAAGGCCCAAAAGTAGGAATTGACCTTGGAATAGAGCATTTTGGGCATTTAAGCAATGATTCTATAATCATGAATCCAAGGCATTTGAAGAAAGCAGAAAACAAACTTAAACAGGCCCAAAGACTACTCTCAGGAAAGAAGAAGGGAGGCAAAAACAGGAAAAGAGCAAAACTTCGAGTAGCCAGAGTTCATGAAAAAGTTACTAACAACCGGAGAGATTTCCTTCATAAAACCAGCAAAAAGTTGGTTGATTCATATTCTTTAATTGCAATGGAAGACCTTAACGTAAAATGTTTGAGCAAAGATTTCCTTGCAAAACACGTACTGGACTGCAGTTGGGCAGAGTTTTCAAGAATGCTTCACTACAAAGCGGAAGAAGCTGGATCTGAAGTGGTTCTTGTGAATCCTGCCCACACTTCCCAAGAGTGCAGCAGTTGTGGTTTAATACGAAAGAAAAAACTTGCAGAGAGGCAGCATAAATGTTCTTGTGGGGCAGATATACATAGGGACCTCAATGCAGCAAAAAACATACTCAAACGAGCTACCGGTGGGCGCCGGGAAGCTAGGCCGTTTAGGCCAGAAACGCCTGTGGAGAGTGGCCCTCTGCCTGAAAAGGTAAGATCTGCCAATGAATCAGGAAATTCTATCTGTGAAGATGGACCCCCGTCTTTCTTGCAATGAAAGTTGCAAGAGAAGAAACCAACGGTTTCTCAGATTAGGGCGGGGAGATTGTCACAAAATTACTTCTTTTCTGTGGCACTATCCATTGTAATCCCTCCAGTGTGATTTGAACACACGACCTGTCG
>JAUWMC010000087.1 GCA_030613375.1 Microcaldota archaeon | reverse complement strand
CAATATAGTTCAATAGTTGGATATCTGTTGCTTCCCTGTATTCCAATGTTTCGGAAATAGATGTGGCCGTTGGATTTCTCCGGATAAAGAATATAGCCTACTCCGATTGTTGAGGGAACAGAGTCGATGCATAGGGAAGTTCCCACATCCTCATCCACGCCTTTAGTGTAAACCGCAGGGGCGATTATGTAGGGATAAGTAAATTCCTGGTATGTGCCATTCCACCCCACTTGGACATAACAACCACGACCCTCATCATAAGTATTTCCCACACATGCATACGTTACATTATAAGCGCGATTTTCCAGTTTCTTCGGGAAAGAAACATCAAATGTAAAACCTTCTCCTCCCTTGTGTGCAATTGTAGGCGCTGAGGAAAACTTGTAGCCGAATGCATTTATAATCTGGGATTCCCTGAAACTTACCTCTCCCCGTTCTGTGAATGTGGTGAGAACGTAGGCAGCTATTGCAATAATTAGGAATAGGCCTGCGTACATAAGGAATTCAATCGCTACCTGCCCTTTCCTACTCTCCATGCTCAATCACCACTTTTCCTTCTTCATCTGCGTAGAACTTCATTGGGTAAAGGCCTATGGGGGCTTTTCCTCCAATAGTAACCAGACTAATAGATGTATCATTTAGGCTCCCAAAGAAAGAAGTTGTTACATCTGTAGGCCCATTGCTTGTTTCTAATGTAAGTACTACCTCGTTTTCGGTTATGTTAAGATAACGTGTATTAGTTGGAATGTTTACGATTACTACCTTGGAAGCCTGGGGGCCTTCAATATTAACTTCATTTATTGAATCGGCAATGATACGCACTACTGAATTTGCCTGTACGTGGGAAAGAGATTCAAATCTTGTCTGTGCACCAACAAGTAACAGCAAAAGTATTGGAACTATGAATATGAGTATTACGCCTATCGTAACCAGCATTTCCATGGCCGCCTGGCCTTTTCTATTCAGATCCATCACAGCTCGCCTGTTCTTCGTTGTCACAACCGTAGTTGTCCTCATCCCCATCGCTTAACTCTATCCAGTAAATATCCTCGTATAGTTCCCTGTCCCACTGGGCCCAATCGCTGAGCCTAAAGTGGCCCACGTGCTCGAAATCCAGGTCATAGCCAAGGTCTTCGCTGCACATGTATGCATTCTTGCATCCGGGCATTCCCTTAATCATCTGCACTTCATTTGCAGGAGTATTCTCAACTTCTGAGAAGAACTCTACATCTACTCTGCTAAAGTCGCCCCATTTGGAATCCATTACTATATTTCCTCCTGCCCACCTGCCTACTGCAAGGGTTTCAATTCCCCATTGGCTCTCGGGCCAGGAAGTATATGCAGGAGTTCCCGCATCAAACATTTCCTGAACGTCAAACATGCGGTGAGGGTAAGATGGGCTGTTGTTGCGCGGCATATAGTAGCCACACATTGCAAAGTCCCTCAGGTATTCAATATTATAAATGGAAACATCCTCCAGCTTGTTCTCCGGGTCATCCATCACTTCCAGATAAGTATATTCTGAAGAAAAGAGGACTTTATGTGCATCTATTGTTGCATCACTGTAGAGATCTACTCCAGTGAAATCTTCAATGTTGAAATTCTCGTCTACCATAAATGGTTTAGTGGTGTGTGAGCTGGAAGTAGTGTCAATAAAGGGATCGCATTCACCATCATATTCAATTGGGTTGAAGGTTTCGTCCTGCTCACCACATTCTCCTTCCTCTGTGGGTTCATTGGTGAGGATGTATGCACCGAAATTCTTGTACTTCGGAACATCGCGGATTGCAGAGTAGTTTCCTGCAAGAATGTAACTGTAACTCGCTTCCTCATGAATATTTTCCGCTTCCTCTGTACCGGCCATTACAACCGGTCCGTAGAACCAGCCCTGGCCTTCGCTTCCATCACCTACCTGATAGCAATCTCCCTCACTACCATCAGTCTCATGGTCCTCACAGAGGTACGCGTAACCCTCTTCCCAATCTGGGGTCATAAACATCTGCCTTCCTACGAGTGCGGGCTGGCCATCGCCATCCTTAAGCGCCATGTTGGCAGATTCCCTTGCAATATATGGGTCAACAAATCCGGTTGCATCCACAAGCCTGCGCACATGGTAGCTGCGCACAAGCGAAGTGGAAGAATCTGCCAGGGAATCAACAATAGTTAGGTTCATTTCGAAAACAACTTCAAATTGGGTAAAGTTAATTTGGTTAAATTCAAAAGTATCTTCGTAAATTTCAAGCTCCAAGAGCTCAAACCCTGATGCTGAGAGGGATGCGTTGAGCTGGTTTGTCCAGCCTTCAAGAGAGTAAGTAATCATATCTTCTGGAAGATATTCAAGAGGAGAATCATCATCAAAATAATCCCCGGACGCAGTACCGTAAAGGATGAGCTCGCGCATTGCAAGCCGTATATTGTCGTTCTCGGAGCCATCCAATTCAGAGGTAATGGCAGTGATCTCCACTGCAGGAGTAACGGGGTGGTTGATTGAATGATGGTTGAGGCGATATAATGCATAGTGCGCGGAAATGTCCACGTATGCCCCGATTGTATTGGGAGTTACCTGCGCAAGGAGCATCTCCATGGAGGTTGTGCGGAAAGATTCAGAATAGCGCGCTTCTTCCATTTCTATTGCAC
>JAUWMC010000073.1 GCA_030613375.1 Microcaldota archaeon | reverse complement strand
TTACCAAACGCCTTTCTACTACTGAAAAAACCCAGAGACTACTTCGAATTCTTTCTGCAAACATTTCTGAAAACAAACTTATCAACCCGGTTACAGGGGGCAATCCCACGAATTTTGTGCTGGGCATTGTAAAGTCCACGAAGTCCGCCACCAGGAGATGGTTCTGGGACATGCCAGTAATCCTGGTGGAAGCAGATTCACAATACATAGACCCCCCGCGCAAAGAGGGTAAAAAACAGTCTCCAATCATGGCAAGCTATTTTGTATTTGGGGACAGGCTTCCCGAAACCCTTGCTTCTGACCCAAAACTCTCCCCATTTATCCATGAGGGCGTTTACCTGAAGTTTGAGCTTCCTGAAGGCGGGAAGCCGTTTTACCTTTTCCCTGTTGAGGGTAAGATAACCGCTGCCCTCCAGAGGATAAGCACCCCTCCTCCGCCTCCGATTAAAGGGGTTTCAGAAGAGCAAAAACCCTTTGTGAACGTTTCTCCACTGTCACGCTATTGTCCACACACCATTGAAGAAGCAAGGAGGATTCTTGTTTCACATGAGGTGGTGGGTGGAGCTCCTTTGGATATAGATAGAATACATGACAGCCTGGAGATAGTGGATCCTGTCAAATTTTCAAAAGAGGATGAGAAAACTGCAATCCCATTGTCCGTGCTCACGCTTTCTGGGGGAGCAAAGTTCCATCTTTTTTCATACGGGAAGTACCCTCCTGACGGTGAAGCTCCTCAGGGCTCTGAGCTAATCCTTTCAGAGGATAAGTATTATCTGATTATGCCAGAAAGCGTTGCAAAGCTCATTACAAGCAAGTATATGGCCCAGCACTTGATCGGTGGCGTGATATAATAGCTATCTTTTGGTCAATAAGAAGAACGGATTTGAGATAAAGAGTATTCCCCACCACACTGGCACGAGACTACCTGTTTCCCAGGAAACTGCAAAAAGCGCAGCACTCAATACAAATTGCAGGAGTGATGCAAATATAGTTGAGAGCACCCCGAAGTTTCTTTGTCCTAGGATTGAACTTATCGTAGCAAGAATCCTGGGCACAATTACGGAGTAATTCAAGAGGTATGCAACTAGCCCTACTCGCAAAGACCCCACATATATTTTCGAAAGGAAAAGCAGCGTAAGCAACGTAGATGCAAGATATGCGGCGGACGCAAGTTGTCCAAGGTAAATTCCATAAATTGCAGAAAGCACAGCGATTGCGCATGCAGCAAGCTGTACAAGCGAAACATAATGCAATCCAAGTGCATGCACAGCCATAATCATCTTCTGCTCCATTGGGTATCCCCAGATCTTTTGGGCATATTCTGGAAGAAGTGCAGTAACTCCTTCAATATACCTCATATGCTGGCTTGAAAATCTCTGGAAGCTATCTATCGGCCCCCCAATTGCGTACACTTTAGGAACGTGTTTTCCGCTCCACCCTTTCCACTTGAGCTTCAAAGAAACAGCAACATCCTCAATAACAGAGTTCGGAAATCCTCCCACATCCTTTAGTGCAGCAGTCCTGAAAATCCCACATGAGCCCGTAAACAATGCAACCCCTTTTCTTGTGTTTATAGGTTGGATTAGATTCACAAAAGCTGCATTGGTATAATTCGCGGCTCTTTCGAACACTCCACTCCCTCCACACTCTTTGTTTGTTTGCACAAAAGCAACTTTTTCATCCTTAAAATGGCCCATGGTTTCCTTCAGAAAATATGTATTCTGCACAACTTCGTCCGCATCAAAAATTGCAAGGAACTTTGCATCGGTTTTTTCCAGTAGTGCATTCAGCGCTCCAGCTTTTCCCCATTCTCGTGTATCTCTATGCAAAAGTTCTACTCCTTCGGATTTGCAGAGTTCACTTACTCTTCGTGCATATTCTATATCTTCAGTATCATCCAGTACTGCAATTCCAAAATCATCATCATATTCCAGCTTTTTTATGGACCGGATTGATTCCCTGAGACTCTTCAAGTCGGGATTGTAAGTGGAAATCCCAACAACTAACTTGCCCGGTTTTTTTCCTGCCTCAGAAATGTTCTTATCCATCTTTTCCGCTTCAGTAAGGTAGACTGCTCCGCTTACATTGAAGAAGAGGGAAAATATTGCAATAAGCAACGATGCTAAAGCTAGGTACACCCAGTTCCCGCTTGCTTCCAGAACCCATACAAGAGAAGTCCCCACCATCCCAAGGGATAGAAGAAGGACTATTCCTACAATCAGTTTGCTACGCATCAAGAGAAGATTCCCAAAATCTATTTTTAAAGATTGGCGTACATTCAATAATTATCTATTCTTTAGGTGGAAGACATGAAAGTAGGAATTTCGGGTTTTGGCAGAATAGGAAGGATGTTCCTCCGCGCTGCGGTTGAACAAGGTGTCCTTGGAAAGGACTTCGACATTGTGCTGATAAATACGCGAAGCGATGAGAAGATGAATGCACATCTTTTCAAGTATGATTCTGCACAAGGAAAATTCCCAGGTACCGTTGAAGCAAAAGACGGCGCAATTGTAGTGAATGGCTACGAGATTAAATGGACAAGGGAAACAGACCCTTCAAAAATTCCCTGGGGAGAGAACGAAGTCGATGTAGTAATCGAATGCACTGGAAAATTCAGGAGTATTGCTGACTGCCAGGCACATCTTGATGCAGGCGCAAAGCGTGTGATTATTTCTGCTCCCGGAAAGGATTGTGCAATGATTGTCCCGGGAGTAAATATGGATTCCGCGAACAAAGAAGACAAGGTATTTTCCCTTGCTTCCTGCACAACCAATTGCCTTGCTCCTGTAATGAAAGTTCTTAATGACAATTTCAAAGTTAAGCGTGGTTTTATGACTACTACCCACGCGTATACAAGCGACCAGAGAACTTTGGATGGCTCACATAAAGATTTGAGGCGTGCACGTGCTGCAGCCGTTTCAATTATTCCTACTTCAACCGGAGCTGCAAAAGCGATTGGAAACGTTATTCCTGAGCTTAAAGGGAAGATGGATGGGTTTGCCCTCCGTGTGCCGGTAGTAGATGGTTCAATTACCGACATTACTGTTGAGGTTGAAAAGGAAACCACAAAAGAAGAAGTGAATGCGAAAATGAAGGAAGCTGCAGAAGGCCCGCTCAAGGGAATTCTCCAATATCTTGAAGAGCCTCTCGTTTCCGTAGACATTATCGGAAATCCACACTCTTCTATTTTGGATAGTGAATACACAAACGTTTCCGGGAATTTGGTGAAAGTTGTTTCCTGGTATGACAATGAGTATGGCTATTCCAACCGGTTGATTGATTTTCTTAAATATATGAAGAGCTGGTAATCAAATGGCAAAGCCCAAGCATATCGCCATCATCCCTGACGGAATTTCCTATTAAGGACCGTAAACAGGAGATGGGGCGAACTCAATGGAGTTTCCAGGCAGGAAGCGTATGAAACAGGTATACGCAAAATAAGTGATGTGCTTACCTGGTGCATGGAAGAAGAAGTTCCCATGATTACGATGTGGGGGTTTTCCACAGAGAATTTCCAGCGCGATTCCGATGAAATCACCAGTCTTTTTGGTCTTTTTGAAAAAGATCTTTTTGCTGCAATAACCCGAAAGGACGATCTTATTCGAAAAAATGTGCGCGTGCGTTTCCTTGGCCGCACCAACAATTTTCCAGAAAAAATTTCCCAATTGTTCAATAAAGTAGAAGAGATGACTAAAGGCTCAACTAAATACTCCCTTAATCTCCTTCTTGCATATGGAGGGCGTACTGAGATAGTTGATGCAGTGAACTCAGCCATAAAGGAAGGAATAACTGAAGTGGATGAGAAAATCCTGAGTGACCACATGTACACTGCAGGCCTCCCTGATCCGGAGTTGGTTATCCGCACTTCTGGTGCAAGAAGACTTAGTGGTCTTCTTCCCTGGCAAACAGTATATAGTGAAATTTACTTCAGTGAAAAGCTTTGGCCCGATTTTTCCAGGGAAGATTTTGGCGATGCTTTACGATTTTATGAAAAAACCCAAAGGAAGTTTGGAAAATGATGGTGGAAAACAAAAGAAACAAGAAAAAAGTAGGATGCGAAAAAGCATGCACTCTATTCTCACAGATACGCGGCCTCATGTTCCGCAAGAAAGTAATCCCAATTATTTTTGATTTCTTTAGGGATGATATTCATCCCATACACTCATTCTTTGTTCCTGCTCCTTTTTACGCAATTTACATTTCTTCTTCCGG
>JAUWMC010000086.1 GCA_030613375.1 Microcaldota archaeon | reverse complement strand
GGACCACCAAAACAAGCCAACTCCTCTGGGGGTGGTAATTTGACTTCAAACTGCTAACCATTTCCTGTTATCTTGAATAATATAAACACAAAACGGATTTTTTTGTCTCCTCCCAATATGGGAGGTGAAGAGGCTCGACTTGTGCAGGAGGCGTTTGAGAGCAATTACATTGCACCGCTGGGCCCAATGATGGAAGAATTTGAGAAGGACTTCGCTCAAACCGTTGGAATTCCTCATGTGGCGGCATTATCCAGTGGGACAGCAGGCCTGCATCTGGCTCTCCATGTTTTGGGAGTAGGGCAGGGGGATGAGGTATTTGCATCAACGCTCACATTTATAGGCAGTGTAACACCGATTATGTTTCAGGGGGCATCCCCGGTGTTAATTGATGCGGATAGAGCCACATGGACAATGGATCCGGATTTGCTGGAACAGGAACTGGAGGCATGCAAAAGACACAAAAAACTACCTAAAGCAATAGTGCCGACGGATCTGTACGGGCAATGTATTGATTATGAGCGGATTCTTGAAATCTGTGAGTATTACAATGTGCCGGTGGTGGCGGATGCGGCGGAGGCACTGGGGGCAACCTATGGTAGTAGGGAGAAGGCAGTAGGTAGTAAGCAGGAGGGAGTAAGCAGTAAGCAGGAGACAGAAAGTAGTAAGCAGGAGGCAGTAAGCAGTAAGCAGAGGCATGCAGGGAAGGGGGCGAGAGCATCGGTTTTTTCTTTTAATGGAAATAAGATCATCACTACATCCGGTGGGGGCATGCTGGCGTCTGATGATGAAGAATTAATAGAAAAGGCAAGGTTCCTCTCACAGCAGGCACGAGATCCGGCTCCACATTATGAGCACACCGAAATAGGGTATAACTATCGAATGAGCAATATTCTCGCTGCGATTGGTAGGGGACAGCTAAGGGTGCTGAACGAACGTGTTAATAAAAAACGCGAGATTTTTGATTATTATGAAACAGCGTTGAAAGACCTTCCCGGGATTGAGTTCATGCCTGAAGCTCGATATGGAAGAAGCAATCGTTGGCTGACGGTTCTTTTGATTAGCCCAGAAGAATTCGGAGCAGACAGAGAAGATGTGAGGTTGGCCCTTGAGGAAGAAAATATCGAGGCAAGGCCTGTGTGGAAACCGATGCATATGCAACCTGTCTTTCAGGTTGGAGGGGTCAAGGTTCAAGGCTTAAGGCTCAAGACAAGAGAAGGAAAGTACAGGGCGAGGGTAGTAGGAGGTGAGGTGAGCGAAGACCTCTTCAACAGGGGGCTTTGTTTGCCTTCCGGGACTGCAATGACAGAGGAAGATCTGGAAAGTGTTGTTTCAGTGATCCTGAAATGCAGAAGATACATGGGCCTGAACGTAAGCAACTATGATTAAGAATAACAGCGTTAATCGAACATGGTGGATGCCAGCCATTTTAGTACTGGGTTGTTTGGTATTTTCTTACTGGGCGACTATCCAGAAATTAGTGGCACAATGGCTTAGAAGTGATGATTATTCTTATGGGCTTTTGATAGTGCCTATAGTGATTTACTTAGTATGGCAGAAGCGAACCGAACTCAAAATGGTTAACTTTAATTCAGACTGGCGGGCATTGCCGGTCGTGTTTTTTGCTATTTTGGTTTGTGTGGTTGGTGAACTTGGTTCAGAGCTATTTACGATCCGTGTCTCCATGCTAATATTTATTATCGGATTGACCTGGTTCATTTATGGGTTTCAGGTATTAAAGGTTCTGCGATTTCCTCTTGCTTTTCTCTTTCTAATGCTCCCACTGCCAGGCTTTATCTACCGAAATTTAACGTTCCCACTACAGATATTCTCCTCGATCTGGTCTGTAAAAATTCTCCACAGATTAGGTGTTGGTGCATATAGGGAAGGGAATGTAATTGACATAGGATACACACAACTTCAAGTCGTTGATGCATGCAACGGTCTCCGTTACATATTGCCTCTTTTTACCCTTGGAATCCTTTTTGCTTACTTTGCTCAAAAGCCTACCTGGAAGCGTATCGTACTGGTTGCTGCTACAATACCATTAGCCATTTTCGCTAATGTGATTCGAATCGCCGGAACAGGTTTGGTGGGTAAGTATTGGGGAACACAGGCAGCTGAAGGGTTTTTTCATTCATTTTCCGGTTGGGCAGTGTTCATGCTGTGTGCGGCATTTTTTGGGCTGCTAAGTATCATTGTGAAATATCTTCCCGGAGGTGGGACAGAAAAAAAGGCAGCTCCAATATCTGTCTCATATAGGGAAGATCGAAAGGACACCCCATGGCCGGTTATAGTGATCAGTATGATACTCATTCTGTCCTCTCCGTTTATTGTAAGCTACGTGGGCCGGGTTCCACCTGTACCCTTGAAGCAATCTCTATCGACTTTTCCTTTGAAATTCGAAGGGTGGAGAGGTGAAAAATCAACAATGGCTGCGCAAATATGGGAACAGGTAGGCGGCCAAAATTATGTAATTATTGACTATTATCATGAGAACAAAACCTCTATCAATTTATATGTTGCTTATTACGAGTATCAACGCAAAGCAGGCGATTTTATCCACTCACCAAAGCTTTGCCTTCCAGGAGGCGGTTGGTTCATCGAAAACGCTCAAGAACGACATCTGCCGTTTGGATCAAAGGAGAGAGAGATATTGCCTGTGCTCAAATTCAATGAACTGGTCGTTAGTAAGAACGGAATTGAGCAACTGGTTTATTACTGGTACCAGGGTAGGGAACGAAATTTTACGAGTGAGTATGATGCAAAAATTTATTTGGTCTGGGATGGCCTATGGCGTCGGCGA
>JAUWMC010000005.1 GCA_030613375.1 Microcaldota archaeon | reverse complement strand
TGATTTTTAAAGTTGACTTTTGAAAGAGGAGCATGGCAAGGGCAACATTCGTACTTGTTTTGTCTTTAGCAGCATTGCTGCTTGTTTCAGGCTGTGTGCAGGAAGAAGAGCAGCAGAAAGCGCTAAGGGAGGAGCCGCCGTTCCTGTATGACCAGCCAAGCTACCTTTATGAAGAGCTCTACCAAGAGCCTGATGATTATGAGGAAGAATTCGGATGTGATCCTCCGGAGATAAGCGATCATTGTGAGGGAAGTACATTATACTATGATTTCCAGTGCGTGGATGGGGAATGGGAATACCAAACACATGAGTGCGTATATGAATGCAAAGAAGGTGCGTGTGTAAATACTGGATGTCCTCCCTGTGCAGACGGAGATCCGTGCACAACTGATTTCTGTTCAGGAGGCCCTGATTATGAATGCATCCACATACCGATAGCAGGTTGCAATGCATCTGAAGCCCCAATAAGCAAGAAAGCATGTATCCCGACAGCAGGACCTGGAAGCTACGTAACAATAGAAATTTATCCCGCAGGGGTTCCTGCAAGCCAGGCAACAGAGCCCACAATGACCGAAACCATTTACCCCGGACAGACAATGCAGATCGATGAGGATGACAGTATTAAGCTGGAGGGGTTCTGGCTTGAGGGGAGCTGCCCGGAGTGTTACTATAGACCAGTGCTCAAATTCCCTCCAGAAGCAAAGCTCAGCACAACAAAGGACCTTTCTGGATCAAAGGCAAGCTACTTCAAAGCAGATGGAGAATTTGGATATATCTGTATAGAGGGAACCTGCAGGCAGGCGATAACTTCAGGGTGCAAGGATTATGTATGCAACCAGTCTATGAGGTTTGTAATCTCAGAAATGAATGTGGACCTTACTTGTAGCTGATAGACTTAAAACATCTTCTAAACAATCCATTTACGGGAGGAACTATATGAAAGAATTGAGCATCGTTACGGACAACAGGATTGGTACTCTGGCAAATGTAGCTGAAGCGCTCGGAGGAGTGGGAATCAATATTGAGGCAGTCGCTGCATATGAACAAGGCGGAAGGGCAGTCTTCAGGATTCTCACCAATGACGCCACTAGCGCAAGAAATGCATTGGACAAGACACAAGGAGTAAAAGGAATCGTTGTTTCAGATGTTATTGTAACCAAGATGATCAACAGGCCAGGAGAGCTTGGAAAGCTCACCAGGAAAATGGCAAACAGGGGGATTGACCTTGAAAGCGTTTACATTGTAAACAAAAAAGAAGATTACATTGAAGTTGCAGTAAAGCCTATTGAGGAGCATCTCGATAAAGTAAGGGAACTGCTCAAAGTGTGAACTTCCCTTCTTTTTTATATTTTTTCAATTTTTCAGCAAGTTCCTCTTTCTTTACCCTTTCCTGCTGCCCGTCGTTTCTGAATCTTATCGTAACTGTTCCATCTTCTAGAGTATCATAGTCAATAGTTACTGCATAGGGAATTCCTGCTTCATCCGCACGGGCATATCTCTTCCCTATAGAACCTACGTATGAAAATTGGGTGTTGAGGCCCGCATCTCTAAGCTGGACTGCAATCTCTCTTGCAGGCTCCCTAAGCTCTGGCTTCTTCATTAATGGAAATACTGCAACTTCATAGGGTGCAACTGCAGGGGGAAAATCAAACCATTCCCATTCTTTTTCCTTGCTCTTTTCCCTGAACCTGTGCTCCAATAAACAGAAGATTAATCTGTCCACACCCATCGAAACCTCAACTACGTGAGGGAGTATTTTCTTCCCTTCATCCTGGATAAAAACCTCAAGATCCTTTCCGCTAAATTTCTTATGCTGGGAAAGATCATAATCAGTCCTGTATGCATTTCCGGAAATCTCCACTACCCCATATGAGGTTTCAACTTCCAGGTCCACGTTGCTCTGGGAATAGTGAGGAGTTTCATTCTCTCCAAGATGCCTAAACCACATCTTGTCCGGGTTAAGCCCCACATCTACATAATACTCCCATTCTTTGATTATGAAATAGGTCATAATTTGGTTTGCAATTCCATCCGCAATCATCTGAGTTCCTGTAATCCACTCTGGCTTTTCCGCCCCCCTCTTAAGCATCCTCACCTTCGTATCTTTTACCTCGTCAAATCCTTCCATTTCAATTTTTGAAGGATTGAAGAAATACTCCAATTCCATCTGGGTGAATTCCCTCATCCTTACTAATCCTTTCCTTGGGGAAATCTCGTTCCTAAAACTCCTCCCTATTTGCCCTACAGCCATTGGAAGTTTGGAACCATGGTTTCTGAATACGCGAGGAAAAGAAGTGAATATTCCCTGGGCAGTCTCGGGCCTGAGGAACGCATGTGCTGAATCCGCGCCAATTCCCGTTTCAAACATCAAATTAGTGTTATAAGCATCGGAGAGCTCGCCTTCCTTGCATGAGGGGCACTTTAGGCCGTTGTCCCGAATAAGCTTGTCTATCGATTCGAGCTTCATGTCCCATTTTACATTAAGTGCGCGTTCCACAAGATGATCTGCGCGGAGCTTTGTGTTGCATTTCTTGCATGAAACAACCGGATCAGTGAATTTCTCCACGTGGCCGCTTGCCTTAAGCACTATCTCAGGGGTTACAATTGTGCTCTGTAGCTCAAGGAAACCCTCCTCCACAAGGAATTTCTTCCTCCACATATTTTCCAGGTTCTTCTTTATCTGAAACCCTATTGGCCCATAATCATAAAATCCTGAAACTGAGCCGTAAATCTCGTTTGAAGGCATGAAGAATGATCTGTTCAGTGCAAGCTCGAATATCGTCTCATGAAGCTCCGTGGCTACCCCCCGCCTTGAAGGGCGGGGCTCCACCTTCGCAGATGAATTTTCCTGATTCATAGAGATACTTGCCCATCACAGTTTTAATGGATAGGGGTATCTTCTCAGCAGGCTTGACTTCCCGGCGCCCACCGGTAGCTTGTCCCGAGCATAAAGGCCTACCCCGGTGAATTTTTGCGGTAATTCATCCCCGGCATGAATGCTGGGTTTTTCTTGCAGATAAGAAATAAATATTACCTTGGGTTAAATTAGGTAAAAATAGGTGACTGCTCCCCGCCCTAAAGGACGGGGCTTCTATCTTCGCAGATAGATTTTCCTGATTCATCGGCAGAACTTACCTTCTCAGGCAGAGGACCACTCTCCACAGGCGTTTCTGGCCTAAAAGGCCTAGCTTCCCGATGCCCACCGGTAGCTTTTTTGAGTATATTTTTAGCTGCATTAAGGTCACGATGCATAGATGTTCCACAAGAACAGTTATGCCACCTCTCCGCAAGCGTTTTCTTTCGTATTAAACCACAACTGCTGCACTCTTGGGAAGTGTGGGCAGGATCTACAAAAACTACTTCAGAACCAGCTTCTTCCGCTTTGTAGTGAAGCATTCCCCTAAACTCTGCCCAGCTGCAGTCCAATACGTGTTTTGCAAGGAAACCTTTGCTCAATCCGTTTACATTTAGGTCTTCCATTGCAATTAAAGAATATGAATTTGCCAGCTTCCTGCTGGCTTTGTGCAGAAAATCTCTTCGGTTGTTGGTAACTTTCTCATGGGCTCTTGCTACTCGTAGTTTCGCCTTTTTCCTGTTTTTGCTTCCTTTATTTTTTCCCGAAAGTAGTTTTTGAGCTTGTTTTAGTTTGTTTTCTGCTTTCTTCAGGTGCCTCGGGTTCGTGATTATGGAATCATTACTTAAATGTCCAAAATGTTCTATTCCAAGATCCATTCCTACTTTTTGGCCTTTATTGTGCTTGGAGATTACTTCTAGTTCTGCGGTAAATATGGCAAACCATTTCCCAGAAGGCATTCGTTTTATTGTGAGTGTTTTGATTTTTCCTTTTAGTTCCCTGTGTTTCTTGATTTGTATTTCTCCTATTTTTGAGAGGGAAAGTTGTTCGTTTAACTTGAATCCAAACTGTGGATAAGTGAACGATTTCATTCGTTCTATTGGCTTGAATCTAGGAAAACCTGCTTTTTTCCCCTTTTTCTTTGTTGCAATCATTCCTTTCAGGGATTTAACAAGTTTGTCTGCCACATTTTGGGAAACTTGAGAAAACAGTTTGGTTTTCTTTTTTGTAATGACATACAGTTGTTTTCTAGTTGGGAACTTGTTGGTTTTTTCGTAGTATTGTTTTGTATGCTCTAGAAGGAAATTCCATAGGTTTTTGCATTCGTAGAAATAATGTTTGAGTTCTTTTTCCTGTTCTTTTGTTGGGTAAATTCGAAACTTCCAACTTCGTATAGCCATCATTGGTAATAAAGTGAATTAAGAACTTTATAAAGAAAAGGAAGCAGTGTGTTTCCAGTGTTTCCAGTGACACTATGCCAAAGGAAATTTTACATAGTACGAATAAGACAATTTTTGTGATTTTGAACGACTAGATATGTCCAACTCATCTACGGACTAAAGTCCATAGATTTCTTGGCCATCAAAGCAGAACCACCGTGTTAAAAAGGAGGGTCTACTTTCTCAGCGCCTTATTCGGAACACACCCTCTGGGAGGGCTGCTCGGGCGGGTGCTGTCCCTCCTTTTGCCGATTTTAGAATTAATGGGTTGTTTTGCAGGGGGCTGGCGGCTTGAACGGGCCTTTTCCCTTCTGGCTTTTTTGCTAAAATTGGAAGGGCCAGGCGATTCAGCAGACTCCTCGAGTTGGTGATACGCCAAGTAAGATTTGGTATCAAGGTAAGAACCGAACCTTTCAATAAAATTTTTCCCAAAAGCAAGAGTCGCACCAATGAGTGTTCTGAGCTGAAACCCCATAGGGCTTATTTCTTTGTCGCCTTCCATACACTCAACCAATTAGAATGATTTGTGTGCATAAATATTTATAAATGGAACTAAAAATCCATCAAACTCTTCTGGCCCTTTACGGAATAAGCAGGCTGCTCGATTTTGCTGAAGGAAAGCTCTCCAAATACCCCATCATATCCAGGTCTCCAGTGCACCTTACCCTCGCGCGCATTAACAATTGCACCTGCAAGTTCCTTGTCCGTTGCAAGACGAAGTTCCTCTTTGGGCGCTTCAAGCGCCTTGAACTCTGTTCCGAAGTAATTTATCAGCTTGAAGTATTCATCCCGCACTCCTTTGGTCTGATCTCCCCTTCCGCGAACTGCAGAAATTACAGTAGTAAGCGGAACTAAACTTGTAAATGGAACTGAACCCTTGGGCTTGTAGCCCTGATCTCTGTTTGCAAGGTCAACAACGCGGTGCATAACCCCTACAGTAAGGAGTTTTCCGCACTTGGGGCATTTGTTTCCCAGCTTCCTTGCTTCTACAGGATTCATCCATACATTGCATTTTCTGTGCCCGTCCCAGTGGTATTTTCCCTCATCTGGGTAGAATTCGTAGGTTTTCTCGAATCCCTCCCTTGTAATAATCGCATTAGTTACGGATTTGTAGGTGATTTCCGGGAGCTCGAATACATTTGCTTCCCGCCCAAGTTTTGGAGGAGAATGCGCATCACTATTAGATATAAGTGTAACCCCATCTAATCCGCTAATCATCCAGTTCATTTCAGGGTCCGAAGACAAGCCTGTTTCAATTGCCTTAATGTGTGAAGCTTTTTTCCCAAAGGCTTCATCAAGCGAATCAAACCCGCTTTTTGAGCCAAAAATCCCGAACCAAGGCGTCCATAAATGTGCTGGAATAAACATTATTTCCTTTGAAATCCCCTCAACTATGTCCAGAAGTTCGGCAATATCCATCATAAGGATGGGCCTTCCATCCTCAGCAAGATTCCCATAGGATTTGATTGCATCATTAATCTGCTCTACAACTTCAAAAGAGGGTGCAAAAAGAACCGTATGGACCTTCTTGGTCCTTTCCTGACCCTCCAATTCGAAAATGTTGCTCACTTCCGCAGTAAGCATGAACTTGATTCCCTGGTGCTCATAGGTTCCTTCCCCGGAAGACTTGAGACCTTGCTTGAGTTCCTTAAGCCATTTTGGATGGGTAAAATCTCCGGTTCCAAGAAGCCCTATTCCTTTTATGCGGGCCCATTCAGCTAATCCTCCTAAATCACAGTGCGGGCTGGTAGCTCTTGAGTATTTAGAGTGAAGGTGTAAATCTGCAATAACCTGCATGGGAAGCTTTCAAGTGGTTTTATTTAAAAGAGGTGCGCCCCACAATTTCCACATGGCATTCAATCCTGAAACTTTCATTCCTGAAGCAGTGGAAGAGATAAAGAAAAAGGTGGGTGAAAAGAAGGCAGTTATAGCAGTATCCGGAGGAGTGGATTCGATGGTTGCTGCTGCGCTTGCTGCAAAAGCAATTCCAGGACAACTTACTGCAATTTTCGTAGATACAGGATTTATGCGCAAGAACGAGGCAGTAAATGTGAAGGATGCCTCGGAAAAAGCAGGGATTCCTATTACTGTAGTAGATGAAAGTGAGCGATTTATTGGAAAATTAGTGGGTATTTCCGAACCCGAAGAAAAACGCAAGATTATCGGGGAGTTATTTATACGCGTATTCGAAGAGAATGCAAAAGAAAGTGGGGCAGAAGTGCTTATACAAGGGACAATTGCACCTGATTGGATTGAAAGCGGAGGGGCTGGAAGAGACACAATCAAAAGTCACCATAATGTAGGCGGACTTCCGGAAGAGATGGGGCTGGAACTCTGCGAACCTCTTCGGGAACTCTATAAACATGAAGTGCGTATGATTGGAAAGGAGCTTGGTTTGCCTAGGCAGGTATTCGAAAGACAGCCATTTCCCGGGCCCGCGCTTGCAATAAGAACAGTCGGGGAAATTACCCGTGAGAGGCTGGAAATCGCACGTGAAGCCTGTGCAATAGTTGAAGAGGAGATGGATGCTGCTTCCGCAAAAGAACTTATGGAAAAGCCTTGGCAGTATTTTGCAGCTGTTTTGCCTACGAAAACAGTAGGTGTTGCGGGAGATGAAAGAATCTACAAATACACCATTGTTGTGCGTGCAGTAAGAAGTTTAGACGGCATGACTGCTAACTTTTCGGAGATTCCGCACCAGGTTCTTGGAGCTATTTCAACCAGGATTACTAATGAGGTAAATGGCGCTGGAAGAGTAGTTTATGATATTACGAATAAACCGCCTTCTACAATAGAAATGGAATAGTTTTTTCAGGAAAATCAGAGGACGTTGTTTACTGTTTTTTTGAAATTCTTAAAGAGCTCCATCTTGGGCATATGATCCCCAGTATGGTAAATCGGAAGGGATTCCCAATTATTGGTAATGTTATAGTCTTTTTGTGCATGCACTGCATATTTGTGGTGGTTGTCAGCATTTTCAGCCATATTCACAGAACGTCTTATGGAACCGAGAGCGTACTTAGTGCTGATTGTGCCTTCTGTCTTCTTCGGCACGACTGAAAGTTTTGAGCGTTTCTTTTTCTTTACAACCATATTATCCCTATTCAACTGAATGTTTATATTTGGTGGGGAAGGGTTTTTAAACCTCACCATTTAACACATAGGAACACATAGTAATGAAGGGAGACCGAATATTATAAAAATCACTTTGCAGTGCTCCGGATCAGTTTGAAGTAATTTCTAAAGGACTCTGCCGTTTCTTCATTTTCTATGAGCACCGCCGCTGGCTCTGCACTCCATATAGCAATGAGAGTCTTGTTTTTGTAAACATTCACAACAGAAGGAGTGGAGAATTCCTTACTTATGAAACGGACCTCAGTGTGCTTATTTTTCGCCCTGTCTGCGCCAATCGTGTGCCTGAGGTCTTCATTCACCAATATTTTCAATTTGACTCCCTTGTGGGCCCTCTTCTTGTGGAACTTTGTCATGAACCGGCGGAATCTTTCAAAAATGCTTGGGGCAGCACTAACGCCAAAAACATAGTACTCTTCTCCTTTGTGCATTGTTCTGAGTATATCATCAAAGGCACTCTTCATTCCATTCCAGCCCGTGAAGAACCTCGCCTGTTGGGGGCCGCGCTCTCTTTCCACCGAGATTTGGGGGATTAAACTGGCAACGCGCTTCTCCTGGGCCTTAAGTTCCTCTCCTTTCTGCTTCAGGTACTCCACGATTCTGTCTGGAGGCAACGGTTGGAAATGTTTTCTGTTGTTCTTTATAATATACGTCACGAGCCCCTTGTCCAGCAACTTTTCAAGGCAGATATATACTGTGGACTTCTGCATGCGTGTCCTGGAAATGAGTGGCCCGGTAGTGGACTCCCCAAGTTCTACAAGCGCCAAATATGTCTTTGCTTCTCCAGTAGTGAGCCCGACTTCCTCCAATAATCTTGTATCCATAGGATCAATTTCTCAAGTGGAGTATATAAATTTATGTTTTAGTAGTACTGTAATCGGACTACTTAATTTTATATACTGGTTTGCCAGGAATATTTTACAATAAGTGTAAAGAGGTGTTATGGGTGAGTAAGGTTAAGAAAAAGTTGCAGGTGAAAAAGTTGCAGGTTATTCCAGTAACAGGAAAACAAGGATTTAGCTGGTTTGAGGCGAGGAAACTGGCCCGTCCTTTTGGAGGGGTTGCCAGAAATTGCTTGATTGAGGAGATTTTCGTCCGCTCTCCGATTATCAAAGAGATAAGAAAGTTGTTTCCTGCCAGAGATTGGAGGCAACCAGCTCCCAATTCTGAGGTGCACGTGCGGGAAATCCTTGTCGCACTGAGATCGGGGCAGAGATATAAGAAGGGAGAAGACATCATGGACAGCGGGGAATATTATGACCCGCCATTTGTCCTGCCAGCAAAGTATGTACCAAAAGAGGTTATTGGAGAAAAAAATGCTGCCCTGATAGTGGACCCCGGGTACGAAGAAGAGAATGTGGAGGTAAATAATTCGGGAACAAAAAGGTTCATCCACCCAGTGAAGGTCCAAGTCCTTGAGAATTATTATGGCAGAGGCGACATTTTTCCTTACGGGTCCTCTGAGGGAGACTTTTTACTAGGGATGAATATGATTGACGATGCTACAGGTTTTGGAGTGCAAGTTGAGTCCGAGATAATTGAAAAACTCCAGAATTCGGAGGTGAGGTGGTGTGGGTATTTCCCAATGAGAACCAATGTAATTCCCATCAGACGTTTTTGTAATGAGCCAAAGGATATGACTCCGGACATTGAAACAAATTTAAAGAACGCTATCCTGCTGGACACTGAAACGGATACCATAACAATACTAATTCTGGAGGAAATACTGCAGGCTGCAGGATATGAGATTGAACAAAAAGGAAGAAGAATAGCCCTGCCCGGATTCGAACCGGGGTTACAGGATCCAAAATCCCGCGTCATTGGCCGCTAGACTACAGGGCTATTCTGCTACTTTAGGCGTAAGATAGTTTTTAAAACATAAAGAAGAAGTTCGATCATGGAGTCAGTGCTCAAGAAGCTGAGTGAAGGCAAAGTCGATGCAGTGAGGAAAACTGCAAGCAGAAGACTGAAGGCAAATCGCGATGACCCGGAGGGCTGGTTCCTTATGGGAATGGTTTCCCATGAGAAGGGAAACGAAGGATATGCATTGGAATGCTTTGAGCGCGCCCTCTATTTGAAAAGGACCGGGAAATACCACAAAGCCAAGAGCATGTCCCATATGGGCCTTTTTGAGTTTGAGGAGGCTGCCTCCGAGCTTAGAAAATCACTTGAGTTCAAGAAGGATGTAGAATCCCATTTCATGCTTTATATTGCGCTGCTTTTCCTGAATGATGTGGGGGCAGAAAAACATCTGGCTGCAGCCCATAGGATAAAACCTGCGAAAACCAAGAAGATGCTGCAAGAATTCTTCAACTCTTTCTTCAGGGATGATAAAAGCATTCCTGAAAAGGAAAAGAAATTGATGATGAAAAAACTCGGAATAAAGAGTGCATAACACCTGCAGCTTGTGTGCCTGGGTTAAATATTTTTCCCCACCTATAATATAGTGGAGGTGGTGCAAATGACTCCACGACAGTTGGTCCTTCAGAAGCCAGCGAAAGCGCCACCTAAACCTGCTTCTGCAAAAAGCGAATTCAACAGGTTCAAAGAAAGGAAGTTCCAGAAAGCGATTGAGCTAGCGCAAAGCCTATATGTAAGCGGATATGGGGCGATTGTAGGCTCTGAATACGTAAAAAAACGGCTGGAAGCGGCAGGAATTGCGAATGTGGTGCGCAACCCCTACCTTGCAAACAGGGACGAGATAATCCTGAACAGGGCAAGGGACAGTGCCGAATCAAATTTCTTTGTTTTCCTGAGGTTCAGCACTTTCAAAACCAGTGCATTCTTCACGGACCCAACCTCAAGTGCAGAAGGAAGAAAGCTTTCCAGAAAAGAGCTTATGAGAAGAAGGAGCATCTGGTTTTCAAAGAAAAAGGACTGGGCAGAAAAGGTGGCTTCCGAAGTCCTGGAGGTTTCAGAAAAGAAAGACTCCAACAAATTCTTTGCGGTTCTTCATGGGCACTGGGGAGAGAACGCAGATGAAGAAAAAAACAGGGATGATGGGGTATCCAGCAGGAAGGATGTAATACGCAGGTTTATGCTCTGGCATTATGATATTGACGCAACGGGCTACCACAACTGGATTCATACAACTGCTTTGGATGATGTGAGAGAACGGGAGAAGGATGTGGGGATTGTGAAAGTACCCTCACTGGAATTTACGATGCCGTTTACTCCTGGGGCAGAAAACGGCCCGCACCTCAATTTCTGGTTTTCATGCAGGATGGCTGCGCTGAGCTTCTGGAAGAATTTCCTCAAGGACAAGAAGATTAATGTAATGCCCGGGCTGGCGCCAAACGTGAACAAACGAACAGTGCTTAAGTACATCCAGCAGATGAGAAAAAATGATGAAATGGCGCTGGGGATTGCGCACCCTTCATGCATACTCAACGTGATAGTGGGCAGGCTCCCGGTAGGGCTGCTGAATTTGCTTTCTGAAAAGGATGAGAAAGGTGAATACAAATACAACTGGCATGCGATAAAATCATTCGTAAAAAAATATGCAGATGGGGTTGGAGAATTCAACCCTACTCTTGTAGATTACATGCTGCATTTCAACGACCCCAAAGTGGAAACGTACTTTCAGAGAAAGATAAACGAGCTTGTTACTGAAAGGATAACTGAGGGAAGGAAAGAACTGGGGGAAGAGCAGCTCGAGCAGGAAGGAAAACTCTTAGAGGGAAGGAAGGAAGTGGGGGAGATTGCTAATGATATTGAAATCGCTGAGACAACGGCAAGGAAGCTAAAGGAAGGAACGGAGCAGATAAAAGTTGGCCTTGATGCGCAAGTAATGGAAGGTGCACAGATGAGAGAAAACTGCGTAAGCTATGCATTTGCAAGAAGGATGAATGAGAAATACAGAACATTCCCATACTTTGACCATGATACTCATGTATACAGCAGGATGAAGAGGTATGAACGGCTGGTTGGCCCTCTTGCATACGGAAGGACTGTTTTTGTTTTGGGTGAAAATGCCATGAACCACCTTTGGAAAAAGGGGAGGATGGAAAGTAAAGATGTTGTTTACATGATGCGCCACCAGCAATACAAGATCCCAATCCTGCCTGCAATGGGAGAGCAGGGATTCATGAACGAGCCGGTAAAGATAGAAACCGAAACCTTTCTTGAACTGGACAAGGGAACGCTTAAGCCCGTTGCCCCAAGAAGGGATTTCGGATACAAACTGAAGATAGTGAGGGACGAGATAAGGCACGGGATGCTGAATGCAAAACTGGTGTTCCGGGATCTCAGAAAAAGGGCCGGAAGGATGTTCAGCACCCACACATAGCATTCTAATTCTTTTCATTTCTAATTTAGCCTATGCGAATAACACACTTCGACAGGAAACTGGGTGAGATGAAACTCCACCTGGAAACCCTGGAGGATCTGTGGCATCTTGAAAGGGTGCTGCGCAAAGGTGACAAGGTCGAATCCCGGACCATGCGCAGTGTTAGATTTGGGGATGGAAAAGAAGAAAAGAAACCCGTACGCATTGTTTTGGAAGTTGAATCTGTTGAGTTTGCAGAGTTTGCAAACCGTTTGCGCGTAGGTGGAAAAATTGTTTCTGGTTCTCCTGAAGAGTTTATACAGATGGGAAGATACCATACTTTTGATTTGGAACCCGGGAGCAAGCTCAAAGTTGTAAAGAACTGGAAAAATTACGAGGTTAAACGAATTGAAAAGGCAGTGGAGCAATCAAAGCGGCCTTTGGTACGAATTATTGTGATGGATGAGAATGATGCAACTACTGCAATACTTCGTGGATATGGGGTTTCCTATGGACCCACCCTTTCTTGTTCCGGGAGTAAACGTGAGGGGAATTATGAGGAAAAAGTAAGGCAGTATTATGGGGAAGTTGCCTCGTACATACACGGTCACCCAGAAAACTTTATTGTTGCTGGCCCTGGTTTTGCAAAAGATGGGCTAAAGGATTTCATAAAGGAAAAATACCCTGATTTAATGGAAAGGGTTGCATTTGAATCTTGCTCTACTTCTGAGAGAAGCGGAGTAAATGAATTGCTTAAGAGAGGGGTTGTTGCAAAGATTATGGGGGAAGCACAGTTGGAGGAGGAAGAGAAACTTATTGAAGAATTCATTACGCATTTACACAAGGAAGATGGGCTGGCTGCGTATGGAATAGAGGAGATTAAGACTGCTATAGATGGGAGGGCAATAAAGAAATTGCTGGTTTTGGATGAAAGTCTGCGCAAGGATGAGCGTGTTGAAGAAGTTACTGAGAAAGCGGAAAAGATGAAAGCAGAACTTATTTTCTTTTCAGCACAGAGCGATGCAGGACATAAGCTGAAAGGGTTTGGTGGAATCGCGGCGTTATTGAGATTCCGGATTAATTAGAAGGACAGAATGAGTATCCTGTCCGCTTTGGAAATTCAATTGAATTTCCAATCAAAAAATAAAAAAGAAAATTAAGGCGAATACCAGCTTGGGGCATTCGCATCACAGATATCTTCCGGGTCTGGGCAGGTTGGATTTTGCCCCGGGCAGTCATCACACGGGAATCTCTTAACCACTCCACAACAGCAACTGTCATATCCAGCTACATTATCTACCCTGTAAAACCAGGAGTATCTGCATGTTGTGTAGCAGGTTATAGACTCGTATACGCTCAGCGCTGATTTGCACTCGTTTGAGGTTGCAAGCCCCTGTGCAAGAACTTCTGCTCCAGCTGTCTGTCCGCAGATGTATCCGCAATCCAAGTATGGTGGCTCTATACATTGGCAGTTGTTGCATACTGCTTCTCCATAACAGTCTTGGTCATATTCGCACTCCTCGTATTCAGGTTGCACAATGCCATCTCCACAGTATGTATCCTCCACGCAGTCTTCATCGTAAATGCATTCCCATTGGCCTTCGCCTTCAACATCAACACACTGTCCTTCAACACACTCAGTGTGCCACTCTTCTTCTATGCAATCTGCATCATAGATGCACTCGCTATCTCCAAACCCTGAAACATCCACACATTCTTCATCTATGCATTCTGTGTGGGTAAGTTCACAGTCTTCGTTATCATAGCACTCGTTATTTCCAGGGGTCAGCACAAGCTGGCATATCGCATCATCCACGCACTCATAGTACCTGCACTGGGAATCATAGACGCACTCGTTGTAGCCCTCGCCTTCAATGAGCATGCATCCGCCCTCAACACAGGCATAGTGCATCCCATCATCCTCTTCAGCGTATTCGCACCTGCAAACGGAGTTGCATGTTTCAGGAGGTGTACAGGTATCCGGAAGCGTTCCTCCTTTTGTGTCACATTCCTCGTTTGCACCCTGCTCCTGTCCGGAGATGTATCCATCTCCACACCTTGGAGTGAATATTCCCTTCACACACTGGCAATCCCTGCAGTGTTGGCCCATTGGGCAAGTTTCTGGTGCAGCGCCATGTGTAAGTCCATTTATGGTGGCGCCTCCAATATCACATGCTTCGTTTCCTTCAATTAATCCGTCTCCGCATATTGCCTCATCTAGCTCATCATCTTCAGGCTCGCCATCATCATCACCATCCTCGGGAGGCAAGTCATCATCACCATCTTCAGGTGGAGGAGGTTGGTCCTGCGGTTCACATTTGCATGTTGCAAGATTACACTTCTCTTTCGGGTTCATGCAAGGCACTCCGGCCTCACACTCCTCCATAACTCCTGCAGAGTTAGGCCTCTGTATCATGCCGTCTCCACACCAGGTAACGTTTGGATAATCATAATAACACTGGCAGTCTGCCGGATTACACCAATCAGTTGCAATCGGACAAGGAATTCCTACTTCACATTGTTCGAAGTTGCCCCAGATGTTCGGCCACTGGATTACTCCATCACCGCACCAGTCAACATAGGCATCCCATTCCTGATCCTCCTTCATCAATGGAGAAACGTCTGGGTTCCTGTCTTCCCCTGGAACAGTCGCCACATCTATTGGCCTTACTGGTTCCCATGAAGATCCGTCCCAGCGCCCAAAGTAAATCTCGCTTGGGAGGGCTTTCGTTGTCCATAAAACTGTAAGCCCGGTTATCCTGTCTCCAATAAAGGTAAGTGCAGGTCTGTAATCTTCACCGGTTCCTGGCACCGGAGTAACTCCTCCTGAAGAATAAAGGTCCTTGCTCCAATGAAGATCTCTTTCCTTGATAAATACAGAATATGGAACTCCTCCATACTCAAATTCTGCATCAGGCATTTCTTCAGTTCCATACATCAATGCAGTACTCCAACCAGAAGGAGACCAGGTAGAAGAATAAAGCTCTCCGTTGGTTGTAGGCCATACGGCAATTGCTTCCTTTTTCTTTCCTGCAGTTCCAAGCCCGATTCTTTCATCTGTCGGGACTTCTGTGTCAAACGCTGCATTGTTTTTCTGTCCGGGTATCTCTACTGCAGGTACCCAGGAACCGCTGTATCCTGAAGCAAAGGCCCTAGTGCCTGCTTCAGTTGATTCTGTCCAGATAAGGAAGAATATTCCGCTTGTTGAGCTGTATGAAAGCTCAGGGAGGGAAACTTTGGTGTGCTCTCTGTTCACTGGATCAGGTGAGCTCCAGGTTTTCCCATCGTAAGTAGAATAGTATAGCATGGTAGTGCCATCAGTATTTTTGTGCACCCATACTGAAACCGCATTTCCAGCAAAGTCCATTGCAACCGCGGGATCTGAATCATATCCACTCAAGGTTGCGACAGGGACGGGTTTTGTCCAGGTATTAGTTTTCCATACAGAATAATAGATATCCGCAGAACCATCTGCTTCATGGCTCCATACTGAAATTGCAGTATCAGTGCCATCGGAATCAATATACGGGTCATGGTCGTCTCCTCCAATATTAGCAATAAGAGAAGTAACCGGCCCTGCTGGAGTGTACCATGCTTTGGTATTGTCATTCCAAAGAGAATATCTGATGTTCCAATCACCATCGTCCTTCTGCTGCCATACTGCTATTGCTCCGGGTTCCATGTATTGTTCAACAATACAACCAGAGAATAACAGCAAACCCAAAACCAGAGAAAATGCAATTAGTCTGGACATGAAGGAGTAATGCAAAAAAGGTTTAAAAATAGCACAGGCGCGCGTTCAGAGCGACGACGAGATCATTTTGAGGTATTTCTTTGCGTCATCGAGGGTATCGCTTCCAGATTTAGTTAATTTGTAGTATTTTCTCCTTCCTTTTTCCGAAGACTGGATAAGCTTCTGTCCTTCCAGCATGTGCAATACAATGTAGACCATTACGCGGCTGCACTTGAACCCAAACCTTCTTTCCATCTCTTCAGGAAGAGCATATGCGTAAGCTTCCCCATCTTTTCGGATTATGGACATTATTGGGAGCCAGAGGTTTTCTGAAGTTAGGTGGCGCTTCAGTCGTTTGAAGGGCTTTGTTGTTTTTTTCATAAAGAATCACTTAGGGGTTGGGTCCCCTTGGCTTTCTTGGCTTTTTCTTCTTTTTTCTTGCTGTCTGGTTACGTCTCTGATCCAGCATTTGTTTTTCTTTGTTTCTGGCTTTTTTTGCCCGTGTCTTTATCTCATCTCCCCGCTTCGCATGCTGGGCCATGGCATTGGAAACATCATTTTGAATTCTTTCACCATATGTTTTTCCCTTTCCAACACCATATTCCCTTCTTTGTTTGGCAACACGGTTTAGCTCTGCAGTATTTGATTTGTTCATTGATTTTGGATTATTTGGAGATCCGTCCATAGCTAGATACAGATTAGTTAATGCGGATTCTCTTCCACCTCCAAGAGAGGGAGTTCCAGCAAGCAAGCCTCTATATGGATCTATTTTTTCCTCTAAGTCCTTGTATGCGACCATCCTCTGCTCTGCTGTTTGACCTGTATCGCTAGGTGGTTTGTAACTATCTCGAAGAGGATCAACTAGTGTAGTGGCTTCATCCAGTGCCTTATTATGCACATCAGCATAATTTACTTCTGCTTTGGGCGCATATGTGTCATAGAGTTCTTGGGGAGAAATGAAATTTTGTTCAGAATATCTCTCAACAGCTTGGGAATCTGCCATGTTAACTGGGGCTATTGGGCTCACATTATCTGAAAGTTGGGATCCTAGGTCTCGGTTTGCAATCGCAGTTGTAGCTGCATCCTGAGCTTGTATCGCATATTGATTATATACATCCTGATTCTTTTCATATGCCTTGGTTCCGGGCTTAAGCTGGTTACTCCCTGCACTTTCCGGGCCCATTGGGTTAAATGGGTTAGCAGCAGACGCAGGATCCAGCTGGCGAATCATCTCGGCTGCGCGTGCCTTTTCATAATCTGATCCTGGTTTTTGCTCTTTTGCAAAGGGACCAGAATACGGAGTTTCATAGCCCGGAGGTGCCTGCTTAAACCTGTCCACCTCATTAAGCAGATAATCAGCTGTTTGGCTGGTTCCATCATCTAAGCCATTTTGAAGTTTAAACTGTTCATGGGCAATTATCCCATCATCAATTGTGCGATTAATCTCCACAAATGAGTTATGTGACTCTGGAGTTGCCTCACCAAAGTTGGAAGTCATTTCCGAGAGGGTAGCTGTAGTTCCTTTCTCCTGATTCAGAACCATCTGGTCTGCTTGGGAATAACTATCCCCTAGAGCAGGCATTGATACATTAACCAAGCTGCCCCCGGCCCCCTCATCCAATGCTTTAATTCCTGTATTTGCTACACTTGCCTGGGAATACATAGCCTGTTCAAGTGCTTCGGACCTGCCTGCAGGGGGAGCAGAATCCAAAAGTGATTTGGACCCATCAACAATAACTCCTCCCAATTTAGATAAGTTTTCATTTTGGGCAAGTACGCCTGCACCCAGGTCCTGGGAAGCTCTATTAAAGATCTCGGTAGCTGCTTTCAGGTCATCAGAAGTAAGTGTTCCCTGAGCTACTTTTGTTTCTAGATTATTCACCCATTTATCTACTGCAGGATTATCCGTTACTGGTTTTCCAACATCATTCTTGAGATCATCCGAACTTAGGAGAATTCCGGGGACGTCTTCAGTTGGTGTTTGGTGATGGAGTTTGGCCTCAGCATCCAAGGAAGAGAGGGTCCCTGCTTCATCTTTGGGAATTCCAAATGTTCTACTGCCATCTTCAATTGTGGCTTGTATTCCCTCGTGAAGGGGACCTCCCGCTACAATAGCTGCTGCAGCTGCCCTCTTAGCAGAGATTGATTCTGCCATCTCAACTGGTTCCACAACGCCCTCATATGCTGCAATCACTGTGCTTAATGAGGCTGGCTCTTCGTTAGTGCCTACCTCAATGCGAGGAGTTCCTTCTTCATTCATGGCATTATAGCTGGCAGTATAGCCGATTATCTTCCCATCTTCATTCGTTACCGCAGTTACTGTAAATCCAATATCTTTTTCCAGAAGTGCCAGTTCTTTCGTAAGTGTTGGTGCATAGCTAGCTTGCAGTTTTTCAGTAATTAATTTTTTGGTCCCTTTGAAGCTTCCTCCCCCATAAACAATCCAACTGGTAAGTCCGCTTCCACCCAAGAGCTTCCCCAGCAATGCGCTTCCGAATTCAGCCCCAAAGGCTTTTATGAACCCCCCAAAACCAGCATGTGCCCCGGAAGCTACAACATCCATGGGGCCTTTGATAGATTCGATTGAAGCTCTGGAATCGCCCGTGCCTGCTTTTCCACCAGTTGTTTCTGTCCCTTTTCCTTTGAGGCCCGTTCCTTTTGTAGCTTTTGGAACTGCACTTATGTTTCCTCCCTTAATAGACCTCCCCATAGATTTGATGTCCTTCATTTTTCCTTTCATTCCCTTGAGCCCTTTGGCCTTGTCCTTGAGGGTTCTCCCTTCACTGGTTTTTCCAACTCCCTTGGCAGCACTAGAAACTGAGCTTATGATCGAACTAATATTCCAGTTCATTCCCCTGGCCCTCAATGCCCTCTGTGGGGCTCGCTTAAAGCGGGGATTATAAAGTGAAAACATCTGTAGAGGATTTCGTCCGCTAATGAACATTGCTGCAGCAAGCAAGCCAAAAATTACCATAACTGGCAAACAAAGTTCAAATGTAAATGCTCCCCCAATGATCTTGGGTTCGGGTGGAATAGAAACATCATTAATTGCAGGATAAAGGTAAATTGGGTCCCCATTTGGTAACGTAGTTGACCCATCAATTTTTGCTTTCTCGGGCCAGGTTAGCCCACTGGGCACACACTCAGGAACATCAGTATATTCCTCTACTCCACTGTCCCCTCCCAAACAAATAGGAATAAGACAGCCTTCACTCACATCCGCACAGCAAAAAGTAAATTTGAGATTGCATCCAACATCCTTACATACATTGTCATCAGAATAATTATATCTGGCAGTTCCATCTGAATCAGTAAGAGTCCTGCAGATATAAACACTTGAAAGGTCACTTGCAGTAATTGTAATAAAGACAGTTGCATCTTCCACAGTTTCCCTGGATTTGTCATCCATTTCAGCAATAAGAGTATTCCTCATCTCTTTTCCTTCAAGGTCCATACCCAAAAACATCAAGGTAACTAAAGAATCTTCTTCTGGACAGCCATCACAATATGACTCCTCCTTAAAGCTTATGCTCCCCGGACCAAAACCGCTAACCCCTGGAATAGTAATTTCTGGGAAAATGCAACAATTATCTATGCAAAAATCCCCTGGGTTTTCACAATCACTGTCCTCTTCACACGGCTCACATAATACTGGGATGACATCTATTAAATCAGGGTCAAATACACAACAGCCACCTACACAAACATGTGGAAGGATACATGGGCACTCAATGCACTCTTCTGGTCCTATTCCATCCTCATCTGTACAGGACCCATCAACACAGATCTGCCCAAGAGGGCAATCTTCATCTGTTGTGCAGGTTCCATCTCCCTCTTCAGACTCAGTACAAAAACCGTCCACACAGATTAGGCCTTCATCACAATCATCATCCCCTTCACAAGGATCACCTATTCCCCCTCCCTCATCTTCAAAACAAAATCCATCAATGCATATTTGGCCGGAAGGGCAATCTTCGCTGGTTGTGCAGGTTCCATCTCCCTCCTCAGACTCAGTACAAAAACCGTCCACACAGATTAGGCCTTCATCACACTCATCATCCCCTTCACATGGAGCACCTATTCCCCCTCCAGAAGTACATGTTCCTTCAGGTCCACAAACTTCTCCTTCCGAACAATCAGCATCCCCAGAACACGTGCCTTCTCCTCCTCCCGCAAAAAGAAAAAGAATTAAAAGAATAAGGAGTATTGCTCCTCCTCCGGCTAATGAGCTGTTCCGGTCCATAGACATGATTCTATGCTAGTATATTTAAAGGATATCAATAAAAAAAAGAAAAACTTATGGACCGGAATCAAGGTCCAGAGTACACTCCATCTTATAATCGGTTATAGGGGGATAATACCCACAGAAAGAATCCGTCAGGTCCTGCATAGGGTCGCAAATAGTTTCCTGGTCCCCAGTTTTATCAAATAGAATAGGGGTTGGCATATATCCCACTTCTTCACTTCGGAAATATGTAAGAAGTCGTTCCGAACCTGTTACAAAGCAGAGGGGAAGCTCCAGGTCCAATGAAGCAATTACATCCCTGTATGCAGTTGGATTATCCATCACATCCCCCAATGGAAAGTCTATCTGGTCGATTGTGCCATTATTGTAGAGGAGATCACAACTTGCTACAGCATCTGGCCCTATGCTCGGGAAATGCAGTATCGTACAAACATCCGTTGTTATGCAATTATCCGGCCATTTGACCGGGGTACCTGATTCATACCCCTCGCAACGAGGCCCGGTGCCCCTAAAACGACCATTGCAGAGGTACGATGGGTCTCCGAGAGTACATGGAATACATGGGCACTCTGGAGTAGCAGCAACTTCAGTGTAGAATACTTGAAAGGTTTGGCCTGCAAAGTTCCTGGCTCCAGTAAATACCCCTGCATAAAATTCATCTCTTCTTTTGTACGCATTATCAACACTGTGCCTGATGCCAGTTTTGCCCTCCAAGTTATTCGAATCCCACTTCCCGTACATTAACCCTAAATAACCCGAACTTACCAGTTCTTCATTATGGGCACCCAAGTATGCCATGAAATCTCCAGAAGATTCTGAAGTCCAGCACCCTGTGCTGCTACGTTTGATTATCAAATCAGTAATTATTATGGGTTTTCCATGGCGCTTGAGGGTTTCTCTCCCAAGGTAAGTTAGGTTAGCAAGAATAGCGTCAAAACGTTCCTGTTGATTATCTATATCGCAATAATCGTCATCATATTCCATCTCGAAATTGAGGGCAAGCACATCCACATATGCAGCTACCTCGGGATTAGATAATGCAGCATCTATTTGTTCTAAACGCAATTCAACATCAAATGCACCCGGGTCTGTTTCAGCTAATAGCGCATCCAAGTCCTCCCCCTCTATCATGCCCCCTACATATGTTGGCGGGTAGCCAATAGCCAAAGCAATCATGCAATTAGGGCATAGAAATCGGGTAGTTCTTCCCCTGTCTAGATATTCACTTTGGAAAATTTTGTCCGGATCTAGTTCTTCATCTTCATCCCCAAAGATAAACATTCCCATGAAAGAGGATCCCCCCCCATAAACTGGATAAGTAAGGGGAACGATTACTACTGCACCTCCATCCATAACAACATTTGTGAGGAAAGCGCCCCCTTTTGCATAATATGTGCACTCCTCCCCTTCATCCTCATTATCACATTCTTCAGCCAGGATGAATACATCTGACCTTCTCTCAAGCAGGTCGAATAAGAAATTGGCGGTTGCCCATTGAGGGTCCCCACCACTATCTAGCTGTATTGCCACACGATATGCATCTTCAATCTCTTTGTTCCCCGAAGGAGACTGAATATCAACTTTCGAATCCCACAAATCCTTATCTGTGGCAAAAAGCACTGGCTGGATGTTTCGCTTCATCATGCTCTCAAGTTTGCTAGTTAGATAATACGCATCAGGAAGAACGTTTGGAAGTCCTCTATACGTAGTCATATCGTACGTATCCTCATTATGAACTACTACACGCCCATTTGGATAAATACACTTATCAAAATCTACTTCTGATCCCCATTGTGAACTTCCATAATCTACCTGCACATATCCGTTCATCATAAAGGGAGAAAGTGCATATATGGCACTCTCTGAATCGAGAGTAATCAAATCAAAGAAACTCAATGGCGTTTTGATTACCATATCTGGACAATACATGTTTCCAGTGCGCCGGTTGGCCTGCAGCTCACCATCATAAATTTCAGTCAAATCAGGGTCGTCCCAATCATGCTCATCCAATGCTGTTATTTCCTGTTTAGCCATAGTAAGGTAGCCGCAGGATTCACATATTCCATATTCATGCAGTTCAAGGTCGTTCCCTTGCTCATTAAGCAGGCAGTTTCCAAATGCCCAGCGGTCCAGATCCTCATCCCAGCGGGGCTCAATTGCAATAAATGTGACTGATTCGGCTTTATCCTCGTCTCCTGTTCCCATAGGGAAAAATGAGCCTCCACTCCATTGGTAACCAGTTAACTGGTTTGCATCATCAGTACTCATATGGTAGATATAATTGCAAAGTCCTCCGTCTCCCTTCCCTCCTTCCCACCAATGATCTTCCAATTCCTGGTTTACTTCCCCTCCTGAATAATCCCAACCTGGAATATCTAGCATTTTAGCATCTGCAGCTTCATGCTCATAGCATGCATGCACATATTTCTTGTATCCCTCCATACAATTTTCTACGAAACGTGTAGCGTGCTCCCCTTCATTAATCGCCGAGCGCACATAAACGTCATCTGCACCATCATAATCTCCATCTCCATCATAAGAACAATCACTTGTGGAACCACAGCAGGTTACGTATGTGGTGCCGCTATATCCAATCGAGTACCAGTTGGTTGTGGTCCAGGATTTTGGGAAAATGGTGCAGGGGCTAATTAGTCTTCTTGCACGGCCCCATACCTTGTAGCCTGAACTTCCACTATCGAATATTTCCTCAAAACTGCGCTTCAGGTAATCCGGGCTTACTCTCTTGTATCCATCACTGGCAGTCCACTCGGTACCTGGGCCACCTATGTGCATTATAAAAAGGGGAATTTTCCCTTCAAGATCCCCTATTGGTTCGCCTTTATTGTCACCATCAAGATAGAGGAATTCAACTGTACGAACAGAGCCGATTGCAGGAAGACTGGCAATTGAATAGCCGGAACCTGATCCAGTATAATCAACTGCTGCTGCCAGCACAATTGGAACTTCTATATCCACACCTGAATCATCCCATGAACCTATTTTTGCAGCAGCCGAGCCCATACACATTGTTTTTCCTGTTTCTGACCAACAATCACAAAGGATATCTTCTCCATCTCCACCTACACACGCACTTCGTGCATAATCAAAACTGTTGCAATATCCTGAGAGGCAATCCTGGCCACCCAAGCATTCAAACTCTGCACCAGTTTTGGATGTTCCATCGACTAATCTGTGCCCCAATTTAAACTGTGGATTATACACTGAATGGTGGGCCAGAAGCCAGGGATAAATATTGTGGGGGTCCTGCTCGACAGTTAAGAATGTTGTTTGGGCTTTGTGGTCCCCCTCGTCATTCCAATCCAGATAAAAGTGCATATCGGCGTAGCTATATGTATCCTCATCCCCTCCAGGAATGGTACGGCTAAAGGAGGGAACTTGCTTAGTAGCATCCGGATCAGATCCTTTTTCTGCCATTAATTCAAAGAAGCAATATTCTCCTTTTCCATCCGGGTCCAAAGTAAGGATCGGCTCCCCAAAAACTGAGCCATATAATGTTGTGCCAGTAAGGTAATTGTCATCCAAAGGCAATATCCCACTATATGAAGCAACTTTGGGCCTAGCTTGGGGGAAAATAAATTGATCGTTATCTATTGGGTCATAATGATAGCTTAACGGCCCATATGTAAAGGGATTTCCAACTATTTTGTTTTCGTAATATGTTAAATACGGATTAAAGGGTTCAATTTTTGGCTCATATCCATAATATCCAAGCGCGCATCGTGAAGCACAGTCAAAATAGTTATACGATTGTATGTTTGAATCGTCAGTACAGGTATAAATATTTTCGCTCTTGTCACAAAGAGTTCCATAACCCAGGCGATTTGGAACTGCATAAACGATATACCTATCCACACTCCCCCCCGGGTTTAGGTAACATGCCTGGTCAGTAATTGGGAAGTAATACTGGGCCATCTCAAAATCCTGGAAAGAGCTTCCTACTCCAAATCGGAAAGTCCCCATAACAACATCATCAGAATTTTCTACGTTTCTCAGAAAAAGCGGGTCCAGTGCACGCATTCTGCACTCTGCCTTCCAAAGCCCAATGGGCTCATTTGTAACGGCTGCTGTGTTACCTTCCCCCGCCTCCCTCGAATGGGCATGGGATTCATCCCCGGGAGTCATCCCATATGGGGGACGCGGATCATAGAAAAAGTTTCCACAGAATAATCCAGAACAATTGGAAGTACATGGACTAACTTCAATATTTGGACATACTGGCACTTCTATTGGTTCTCCACTCTCTGGGTCCAAACCTGTTATGAATGTCCAAGTCTCTTCATCACAAGAAAGAACTTCGATTGTTTCTTCGGCTCCCTCTTCAATTAAACCAGTGCATACCGCATTACTAGGATCTTCAGGAAATGCGGAATCGGCAAAGCAGCAAAACTGGTATTTGGGCATTATACACCCTGCAAGCACATACAAAAGAACACCGAAAGCCAAAAGCAAAAACATTTTATTCATTAGATCAACCTCCCTGCCATTCCCATAAACGGCGATATGTCCCCGCCCAGTATCATAGTTCCATATCTAAGAAACGTTACAGTTATGGCAAAAGCAACTAAACTATTAAAGAGAATGCCTGTCTGGATTGTTGCAACAAAACTGGCTAAATCCTGTGAAAGGGAAGCAGAACTTGCTGAAGAAGAGCGTTCCCCATAGGAAGCAAGGGCAGCTGCGCCAAAGGAAAAGCTTCCAAACATGGGAATATTGCAGAAGCCAGAAACAATTGTCTCTGGGGGGTCAGGCTCATCAAGTGATTCCATAAAACTACTGTCCATAAGGAAAGTAACTGTGGGGAAAATAAAGAAGAATCCAATTGCAAGAGAGATGAAAAATGCGCCTATTCCCCTGGTGAAATGGAAGGTCCTTAGGAGGATTCCTAATGGGAGGAATACTGCAAGCATATTCTCATTTATGTACTGCAGCAAAAAGAGTTTTGCACTCAGTGCCATCATTAGGTTAACGCAAATATATGCAATGCTGTGATATGTTTCCACCTCATTATATATCGAATCCACCATCCAAGCCCCATTGAAAACGGGAATTCCGAATAATGTGATCTGGGTAGAATAACCGATCTCTGGTCCCCAATCTGCCTCAAAAACATTGTCATATAAATTGCCTACTTTAGTTAAGATTTCCTGTGTCCTGCAGGCATCTGCTTCGATTGGGCTGTCAATTATGTTCCCTCCGCAATCAATTGAACCTAAAGAAGAAATAAAGTCAAACGACTGGATTAATGCTGAAATTAGAACTATTACAATCAAAGCAGTAGCGGCTGCCTGGATCAATTCAGCTTGCGCATATCTCTTGAGGGAATTTATGTTTAGCGAATACCCAAACATATAGATAATGCCGTGGATAAATACGGAAATTACTACTGCAAGAATACAAATTGGAAGCCATCCCCAGTCTACTTCCCAAACTCCAAGAAACGGCCCTTTTGTTAGTTCCTCCTCGTAATCACTGGTATCTGCTTCTGTGCACCCCATCGATAGGAATAATGCAACAAGGAATACGAGCCCAAGAGTTTTTCTTGCATTAATCATGATATTACCTCATACTATCTGAACAAGTCTACTTAAGTCCACCTCTGCGCCCAGGAGCCTGGCAAAGAGCAGCGATGCTGCTGATACAACCGTTATGTTAAATGCAAAGAGGAATGTTGCGCATACAAACGCTGAAGAGGTCATTTCAATAATACCTGGCACCATATTATTAATGTCACTAAAATGCCAGTCCCCCACACTCTTGAAAAGGTCTCCATATGCCGCATCTTCAGACTGCCCTTCCAAGTCACCCACAAAATCATCTACCTCGTTCCAGGTACCACCTACCCATTCATATGGATTCCAGAAAATGGATTCTACAAATAAAAGCATTGGAAATATAATGAAAAGAGAAAAGCATATCGCCAAGAGTGCGCCCCCAAATGGCCGCATAAACGGAAGGGAACGCAGAATTATTGCAAGTGGCAGATAAACTATGATTAAACCTGATTGTATGAACCTCAAAAAGAAAATCTGGGCCAGAATTGTGAGATATGCGCTGGTAGAGGTAAACAATAATGTATTAGAAGTTTGCATATAAGCAGCAGCTCCAGAAAGCGGCCTTACATTTATTCCATTAACCCCCATCAAACAGAGGAGGATAGCTGGGGTGCATGGGGTTCGCGTATATTTTGACATCTCATCGGTAGAGCCCATAAGGGCACGCGAAGCTCTTACTGAGCGATGGGCAAAAAATGCCAGATTTTTAAGGTATTTTTCATCAGTGTCAAAAACACTATCAGTAGCACCTATCTGAGGATTTTCATATACAGTCGTAACATCAACAGATGACAATGCAGTAATCCATCCTGCATCAATTACCATATCTGCAGAAGGGTCCAATCCAATCAAACCTACTAAAAATAGGGTTAGGAACACTAGTATAACGCTAACAATGACCTGGAAAAATTCAGTTTTTGCCCATACATTAAAGCGGGGATTCTGCATGAGTTGGCCTGCTGCATATACAAGTCCAATAGTGATCCCGGTTACAATTGCCGAAAGAATAGAAAGGGAAAATACATCGTTCCATGCAAATGCCATAAACATCACGAAATTCTTGCGATTGCAGAAATATCTACTTCTGCACCAAACACCTTAGAGAGACCGCGAACTGCTGCAAGGGTCATCAAAATATTTAACCCTGTAGTAAATAATCCCTGAACAAAAAATACATATGTGATGCTCTTAATCATAGGAGCTGCACTGCTGCCTACCAACCGCTGCGCCTGCTTATTGCCTGCATTTGGATCCATATCTAGGGGGTTGCATTCTGAATTAATTTCCCAACTGGTCATTTCCTCTCCAAACAATTCAGATGGATACTCAATATCCCCTTCTCCTGGAATAAGAGACATTGGGTCCCCGAAATCCACTTCTGCCGCCATTCCTGCGGTGATCATTATTGCAATTGGAAATACGAAATAAAATGAAAATGCTATCGCAATTAAGAGGCCTCCTGCACCTCGGGTAAACTGGAAACATCTTAGGAAAAGGCCGAGGGGAAGCAAAATTGGGAAAAAGAAGGTCTTTGCTAAATTTAACAGCACAATTTGGGAATTGTTTGCAAGCATGGCAGAAACAATAATGTTTGTAGCAAACATGAGTGAAGAGAATGGGACCTGGATTCCAATGCAACCTGGGTAGGAGAAACTGGTTCCCAATATATTGCAACTGGCACTCGCAGATGCCATGCTTCCAAGAGGAAGGGTTAAGCCAAGGGTCAATCTCTTTAGGATATCCCCTTGATAAGTTGCCATCTGGGCTGCCAATTCCTGGGCATATGAAATATGGTCCATGGTTGTCTCTTCAAAGGCACTAGAGAGGGCTGAAGAGAACACTGATGTGGAATAAAGCTGGAAGGAAACAAAAACCATCAAGAACATCAGGGTAATAAATACTTGATACATCTCTCCCTTTGCCATCATTCGCATCTCAGGAGAATTTACCAAATAACTGAGAATATACAAGATAAGGAGGACCATAAATGCAGTAAAGATGGCAATGAATGCGAGGATCTGCCAGTCAGCTGCA
Organism: Microcaldota archaeon; assembly: GCA_030613375.1. Classification (GTDB taxonomy): domain Archaea; phylum Micrarchaeota; class Micrarchaeia; order Anstonellales; family Bilamarchaeaceae; genus CAIKOA01. The sequence continues at coordinate 11,572 of JAUWMC010000005.1, read as the reverse complement.
CCTGCAAAGCAAAGCGAAATGAATGCCAGAGCCAACATCAGTTTTTTCATCGTATCAGCCTCCCCATTCCCGGAATGTCAACATCTCCTCCAAGCATTGGAGAGAGGGTCCGAATAAACATAAATGTAATCACGAGATTGAGCATAGGAAGCACAATAGACGGAATTATAAGTTTGGTTATGGCCTTAGTTGCAAGTGGCCCTGAAAAACCATCAGTTGCGGATCCCAGGGCACCTGTATCCTCACTAATTGCTACCTTCTTAACCTTTCCACAAAGGTTAGCGCATTTTTGGTGCACTGGAGGGTAGGATGCAAAGCCGGGGTCAATCAGAGAATCACAGCTGACACAATCTTTATCAGTAAATACCGCTTCAGGAATTACCATGTAGCAGCTTTCCTTGGCTTTTTCTATCTGAGTATCCAAGTCGTAATCATCTGGATCTGCTGCATCATATGCATCATCCCATAAATCTCCTGCATTGGCTTGGGAAATGCAGCCAGAGCAGCCTGGCCCAAATTCTCCGTCTGTAGTTACCCACCTGCAATTATTTGGGCAGCCCTCATCCCAAGCCACCATCTTGTCCTCGTCCAGTTCTTCAAAGCCTAAGAAATCAAGGGCCCGGTAAGCCTTATCATTAGGCTCGCAGTAATAGTCAGCAAACCACCATCCCGACCAAGTATCATTACAACGGAGATAAACAGGGGAGAAATAATCCTCATCATCATCCACAGTAGTATAACCGTCCGTGAGCATCTGCGCAGTTATCTCACTTATCTTCATCCCATCATCGTCTAGAATAAATCCATAGCCAATATCGCAGCCTGCTTTTTTGAGCCCAACTAGTGGTCTGCACTTGCGTGGGCAAATGTCATCAGATGGTGCATCGCTGTCCTCTAATCCTCCAAGCATCGGATCATCAAAACTTGCAAACCTAATTGTGAAGCACTCCTCAGGAACAATTTCCCTGCACAGGTATTCGGTTCTTCGGAAAGCACATTCTGGGTCCTGGTTGGGGTAAGGGAGGGATCTGCAGGCTTGGGGGCAAATCTCATTGTAATAGCCACAGGTATAGATATCCTCACTAGTTTCTGGAGACTCCAAAAACTCTAGTGGATCACAGATTTCAATTTCTATTGGATCTCCCATAAAATCTATTGTTTGTATACTGCAGTTCTTTCCAGAGATAAATTCATCTATTCTTACTTTATATTCATCGTCAGATTCAGCAGATTCCTGAGGGAAGAGTTCCTTTATCCCTGTGCGTTGATAAGTTTCACCTCCCCCTGAAATAGTATACGCAAGAGGTGGAAGCTCCCTACAGCTCGCAGTGCAGAATTCTGTAGACACATCTCCTCCAGTAGAAGTGCTTCCGTGAAGAGTAGTATGAAGAGTATACATTGCAAGGGCGTAAGTTGCAGGGAAAACTAAGAGGAAACCAATTCCAAATGCCATTAAAAGCCCTCCCAACTTTCTAGTAATGAAAAAGGAGCGGAAGACTATTCCAAGCATGAGTGCCATTGGGGCAAGCGTTCCAGAAACATGGTTTAGGATAAATTGCTGGAAAACAAGTGCGTCCCTCATTCCCATTAAAAATTGCATTTGCTGTGACGCAGTAGTTACTTCTATCATATAATGGGGCCAAATCTTCATGCTTAGGGATAAATAACCAAGCCAAAGATAATTGGTTCCGACTACGAAGGACATTGTGGCTAATTTTCCCTTCTCTATTGCAGTTTCTAAAATGTCTCCATATACTGCCATGCTCTTGTCCAAGTATTCTTCCAGGTATTGGTTAGCTACAGTAATAGGGCAATAGTTCGAAGAGGAATCACAGCTTAATTCAGGAGTATTTAAGACAAGTGCATGAGTAAATAATTCCACAAAAATAAGGGAAGCCATAACAAAAACTACGATTAATACGGTAACAAAAACCTGGCTCATCTCAACATCTGCCCAGGCTTTAAGGCCAGGCAAATTAAATGCATGTGCAATTGGGTAAGTAATGGCAATTAAAGCCACTGAAATCATCAAGAATATTAAGGCAAAAATCCTCCACTCATTAATTATTGCCCCTAGAATAGTGGTGGATGAAGTTGGAGTAAAATCTCCATAACTTGTTTGCCCCCCATCCTCAGTAACTATATATGAAGATTCGGTTTCTTGGGGGCAGCCTGCGAATAATATTAGGGCTAGTGCTAGGACAAATAGAACTGGCTTATATTTTAGCATCTTGTTTCCTATGGAATCACCTTGGCCACCTTAATCATTGCAGTTGCACCGGTTATGAATATCACAAGTGCCAGATTGGGCAGGAATATTGTCTGAAACAAAAATGCTGCAATTGTTCCCCACCCAAGCACATCCTCGCAGTTCCCTAAAACTTTTTCGGTCTGCTCATCACAAAGTGTGGATAACCCTATATCTGCAGCGCTTGAATTGACCACATACGCAAATGGCAGGATTATTAGAATGGCAAAAGTTATTGCCAAGAGCACATTTCCAGCTTCCCTGACAAATGGGAATGCCCTAAGCAGCAAACCAAATGGGAGGAAAATTGGAAATACAAGTCGCTGGGCGAATAAGAGGATATAATACTGAACCCCTGCACTAACCATTCCCACAGTAGTCATATCTGCTAAAACTTCATACTGTCTTGCAAATGCATTATGGAATGCGTGCATATAAACCATCTCTCCTCCTATGACCGGAGCCATGTATCCAACAATCTTTGCACCCTTGAATTTTTCCTTAATTGAATTTTCCAAAAGGGATTCGGTTATAATTTGCCCTTTGACTTGAAGGGCATACATATAATCCTGGGCACGATCCAGGAGGCTTCCTGCCCCAGGCTCCAGAAAATTATTGAAAAACTGGCAGGAACCCTCAAAAAAGGAAATAATACAGATAAATAGAAGGATTGTAACTCCTAAGTGAGTAACCTCGTCTTTACTGAAAACCAGCAACTTTGGGTTAGCAGTAACCTTGCCAAGCAGATATGCCAGTGCGCTAATCACAACTGAGATTAAGATTGCAATAATAACTAAGCCCATTGCAGATTCAAATGATTCGACATCCTCAGGGTCTTCCGGATGGAAAGTACACGTGGCTGAAGCTAGGGAAACAAGAAAAAGAAGCGCCAGCATGAACATAAATTTCCCCATCTACATAAACCTCGAAATTCCATAAAGAATGTATTCTCCACCTATAGCCGCTGAAATGGATTTGGTGCCTGCAAAAGTAATCATAATAATCATAAAAATTGAAACAATGGAAAATCCGGTTGCTTCGGTAACCGCGGGAAAGAGATATTCAGGAACGACGTTAAAACCTTCTGGGGCACCCGCAGCGAGATTTACATTGAAGATTATAAGAATTGTCCCTGCTAGCGCTATTTGCAAAAAGGTAAGTATCAATGGCCAAAGAGACCAAAAGAATAGTTGGAAATATGCTACAAAACAGGCCGCATAACCTGCCAAGCAGCTAATTGCGGCAATCGCAGCAAAAATAAGTGACCATATGATCTCCCCCAGGGTAAGAAAAACCCTGGAAACTTCGTTTCCGCAAACAAATTCCACTGTGTTGAATACTCCATCCATAAATCCTTCGCCTAGATCCATATCATCTGCAGTGAATTCTATGTTAGATATGTCTTCCTTGTAAATCCAATCTGTAGCATGCCAGAATTCATTTACAAACATTAGGGATAGGGGAAAAACAAACATTGCACCCAAACAAAGGGCGATTAGTGTATTTCCCATCTTTCGGGTAAATGGGAAGATCCTAAAGGCAAGCGCAATTGGAAGTACGAATGTGGGAATGGTGGCTGCTAGATATTCGCAGAATACCTGGATTAGCCTGAATGTCAAAATTTGCATGGTAAGGTTGTTTGCAGCTGTAGAAAGTGGCCCAAGAAGGATACTCAGGCCAAAGTACGGAGTTGCTCCCTGGCCTGCATATATCCAGAACCCGCCCAGGCTTGCAAAGTACCCGAGCCCCTGAAAAAGCCCGATTGTTTGGTACGCATCAGTAACTTTGATATACAAACTTTCCATGTATTCAATATGGTCATCTAGGGCTACTGCTCCCAAAGAAGGCAAATCTGGAACTCCCTCCTGGAGAAAAAGAGTACTTATGATGGTAGATGACCCCATAACGGTTGACCAAATAAGTACTGCCAGGATTGTTCCTGCAATAACCTGGCGAAGTTCATTTTTGCTCCATGCAGTTATGCTGGGGCTTTGCAAGGCTTGCCCCACCATAGTAGCTAGGGCGATTGTTGCTGCGGAAACAAGTGCCACAAGAGCAATAAAAGCTATGCCCAATGAAGGAAGCTGCGGTGGATCTATCGCAAATGCACTCGAGACGAGTATTAGGGCAAATATCAAAAGATGTCCCATCCGCATGCTCCAAATTAGAAGATAAACTATATAAATCATTACTAATGAAGTGAATATCATGAAATCAACTCTAGTTTTTCTGGTTGTATTGGGATTGCTTTTTAGCCCGGCTTTTGCGGGTGATGATGATTACAAAGGATTTAGGCTGAAGGATACCACTCCTTCCGGAAGTGAGTATAGCCCCATAATCCTGTGGAACTGTAACTGGGATGAGGAAAAAGGTTTCCAGATGCATGCAGAGATGGACCTTGAAACCCCATTCGAGGAGAACAAGAATGTGGATATTTATGCCTACAAGCCCAGCATGAATGAGTGGTCCCTGGTTCACACCTGCATAAATGTAGACAGTGACGGGAAAGACTGTGATTTCTATTTCCCGGTAGTCTGGGGGATGAGTGAATCAGAGGAGAGGGGATATGTTGATCTGCTCAGAGTAGAATTGGTGGATGGAGATGATGTTTATTCTAGGACATTCAACCTGTATGTGTCGCACACACGAACAAATAGGGAAGATGTAATTTACGAAAAGATTGATGAGTTTGAAACAATGCTTGCAGGCTGCCCTGCAAAAACAGCTGAATTTTCAGAAGTTGTCCCTGAAGCAATGGACCTTGGGGTGGAATGCAAGCTGGATGCTTCAAGAACCACCATCACCAATGCGATTAATGAGCTCAAGGCATACCAGGAAGCAGGGGAATGTGAGGTTGTGACAGAACAGCCGGACAAGCCCAAGGAAAGCATTCCTTTTGAGGTTACAAAGCCGGGAACTGAGCCGGAAGAAACTGCTGCACCTGTGGAAACCGCACCCAGCACAATTGCCCCGGAAACATATGAAACTGAAGAGGATGGTTCAGCGTGCCCGGTTGGGCTCGTGCTCCTGCTAACAGCGATTGCAGGGTTCATGAGGAGAGAATAGATGGGGCTTCTGGACGCTTTGTTTGGAAAAAAGAAGGGGAAAAATAAAACCCTTGCCTCAAAGGATTTCAAGTGCCCCAACTGCGGGAAGCCTGTAAAGCTGGACTGGGAACGCTGCCATGAATGCGGAACCCGCATAAAAAGCATGTTCAGAAAAAAGTGCCCAAAATGCAAAGCCATGAACGAGCTGGATGCAAAGATCTGCAAGGAATGCAATTATGATTTTGAATCGGAAATACGGGCAGCGAAAAAAACGCAGTGGAAATGCCCGAGATGCGGGTATAAAATGAGTTGTTATATGTCAAGGTGCCCAGTATGTGGAGTTAGGTTTGGATGAAGACAGGGTTCAAAAGTGAGTTGCTGGAAACTGAAGTAGGCCCAAAACAGGAAAAGAAGAAAAAGTTCCACGCACCTACGGATGTGGAGAACATTGAAATAAAAAAGCTTAATGGTGATGATGTGGAAGTGGCCTCAACGGTGATGCGCAAATGCCTCTTCACGGTTACGGACGATGAAATTGAAGGAATAGTGAAAAAAGGCATGAGCTATGGGGGATTTGTAGATAGGATTCTTGTTGCTGTTGCGCTTTCTTGGGGCGTCAGATTCAATCCTGAAAGCTGGGAGTTCGAGGAGGGCGAAGAAAACTCAGTGTTTCTGGAAGATGATGCAATACTGCTCGCTTATGAAGGAAGGGGGATAAGAGAACTCCTTATCGAGAAGAGGGAGGAGGAAGGAGAAAAGAGGAATTTTGAGTATGCAGTTGCAATTACTGCTTCAATTAACCCAGATGATGCAAAGATAAGAGATGTTGTGCAACAGAGGGGAAACAAAACAGAAAAGGCGCTTCTTAAAAGGGGCTACAGGTTCTCAAAAACAAAAAACGGAGTAGTTGCGTACAAAGAATTATAATTCTATTTTCTTTCCCCGTATTCCTGCATGAATTTCTTGTATTTCTCCAGCATCTGCGAAGTTACTGAAGGCCTCATTTGGGAAAGCATCGCCACTATTTCCTGGGTTGTAAGGATTGGGTCTCCTCCCGCAAGTTTTTTGTTCAGAAGAGTCATCTTTGCTTTCTGCGCAATGGCTGCTATATCTGCTCCTGTAAATCCTGGGGTGATTTGTGCAAGGGACTCAAGATCCAAGTTTTCCGCATAAATGCCAAAGTGTATTTTGAAAAGCTGTACTCTGGTGTCCTTGTCTGGTGGAGGCACATAGATCACCTTGTCAAACCTCCCTGGCCTCAATATTGCTTTATCTAAAATATCGGGTCGGTTGGTTGCTCCCACCACAAGAACTCCCTCATTTCCTTTTACCCCATCCATTTCCACCAGGAACTGACCCACGATATCTCCACGGCCCATTCCCCTAGCAGGAGCAAAGGTTTCCATCTCGTCCACAAATATTACTGCGGGCGCGTTTTCCCTTGCACGGTTGAATGTTTCCTTGATTACATTTACTGCATAAGCATAACCTTTCTGCATAAGCTGTGCTCCACTCATGTTCAAGAAGGCGATGTCCAGCTCATTTGAAGCTGCCCGTACTGCAAGGGTTTTTCCTGTTCCAGGAGGGCCAAAAAGGAGTAATCCCTTGCTAGGCTTTACCTTAAATTCCTCCATCAGTTCCGGATGAAGCAACGGGATTTCTATTGCTTCCTTGAATGCCTTTTTCACGTCCCTTAAACCTGCAACATCATCCCATCCAATCTTCTTCTTTTTATCCTTCTTTGCGGCTTCAGCTTCTGCTGCACCTGCTTCAGAACGCTCAAAGTCAAGCTTGAACTGATCATAAAGGTCCAAAGCAGCAAGGGAAGTGCTGGGTTTTGTGTGCTCCAGGATTCCCATTATGTGCTGCATAGTTATAGGAATTACTTTTCCTACTGCTTTTGCATCCTCCGCAGCCTTGCGGAGTGCAACCTTTACTACTTGTTGTATGTCTGCGCCCGAAAATCTTTCGCTCTTTTTTGCGAGCTTTTCGAAATCAATATCATTAGAAACCGGGAGGCCTTTGAGTGAAACCTTGAAAATTGCCTTCCTCGCATCAAAGTCCGGGAGGTGCATATAGATTATCTTATCAAACCTTCCCGGCCTCATTAACGCATTATCTAAGGTACTTGGAATGTTTGTTGCTCCTATGACTATCACGGACTTATCTGTTTTCCTTGCCCCATCCATTTCCTGGAGAAGTACATTGAGTACCCTTGGGGTTACGGAATCTGTGCCTGCAAGCTCCCTCTTTTTGCCTATTGCATCTATTTCATCAAAAAACAGGATTGAGGGAGCGGTAGCCCTTGCGCGTTCAAACACTTCCACTACATTCTTCTCGCTTTCACCATACCATTGAGAGAGGATTTCCGGGGTCTTTACAGGGTAAAAGCTGTAATCCATATCATTTGCAAGGGCACGCATTATCATGGTTTTACCTGTACCAGGAGGGCCGAAAAGGAGTATTCCGCTTGGTACCTTGAGGTTATATGCCATTGCAAGACCCTTGTTTTGAAGCGGAAGAAGTATTGAATCCGTAAGTTCCTTCTTTACATCTTCATACCCACCTACACTGTCCAGGGTTTCACCTGTATCCGACATCCCTTTGAATCCGAATTTCCCGAATTTCTGTTGTTTTTTGGATTTGGAGATTGCGCGCTCCCTGGAGAATTTTATTCCCTTGTAATCCAATGCTGCAAAAATCCCTACGGAAAGGCCTGCATACACAAACATCATCGGATCAAAAGAATAGCTGTAAATCTGGGAGACGATAAGGTAAACTATCGGGACTGCAAGAACCGGAGCTGCACCGATTGTCTGGTTCCATTTTCCCCTGCTTCTTCCAGGATACCAACCTGCAAAGAAAAGGACTGCCGCCCATATTACAAGCTGCAAGAATGCACTGTCCGCAATCAATAGTGTAATAAGGTTGTTTCCTATCTGGGCAACCGTATTCCAGGCTTCCCCCGCTGCTGAAAGATTGGCCATATTCCCAAGTGCGGGCCCGATTTCTCCTCCAATTGTTGTAAGAGAAAGAGAGGGCTTCTGGAGCTGTAAATATGAGATCCCTGGGCTGTAGTTTGCCATGTTTATCGGGAAAAATGCTGAGTTGGGAACAAGCCAGATTGAAGAGAGAAGTAATATCACGAAAACTGCAGGAACAGATATCACCATGCTTTTTGCTGAGCCGAAATGAAAACTCCCCCAGATCATTGCAAAATAGACAAGCCCGCTGAAAAGCGAAAGCGGGAAAACAGCAAATGGAAGTAGGATTATCACTTCAAGAAGCGCAATCTCGCCCCAGTTATTGAATACTTCAAATAGGATTAATGCAAGGAGGAGAAGCCCTACCCACCCGAATATAGGGGATTGGTATGAGAGTGCGGGAAGAATAAGCATGAATCCCAAAGCTACTCCAATTGGAGGACTTTTGTACGCAACTGCACCACAAGCGAGCGCAAGCACAAATGAAATCTCTAACGGATAAAAAGGAATTGCAGAAAGAAGTGCAAGCGCTCCGAGGAAAACAAGTATTGCTGCCCAAAGCCCTTCGCTCTTTTGGGCTATCTTAAGATATGCCTTTACCTTTTCTTCCATCATTGAGTGGCCAAGCTCAGTATTAGTCTTAGTAGCTTGCTCCATGGGGGAAATACTCGGAAAAAGTTTATTAAACAATCCTCTCCCTCATGAACTTCTCCAATTTGTTCATTGCGGTTTCAAGAGTCTCGTCATCCGGAAGAAGTGTTGTGCGGAAATAGAGCTCATTCTTGTTTTCCTTGTAGAATGCAGAGCCTGGAACCACCAAAACCCCTTCTGTGCGGAGCAGGTCATATACGAATTCCCAATCTGTTCCATTGTATCCATCCACTTTTACAAATCCGTACAATGCAGCCTGAGGGGGGAATATTGAAAGGCCTGGAATCTCATCAATCCTTTTGCAGATTACGTCCCTTCTCCTTCTCAGCTTATCCAGGGAGGGTTTAAGGAAATCAAATCCATTCTTATATGCTGCAATTGCACCAAACTGGAATTCCCAGTTCACTGAAAGGCGCTGGTTGCACAATCTTGTGAATGCATCTTTGAACCCACCTTCAACATCATTGTGGATTGCCATATAACCTATCCTTGCACCAGGGTAAAGGAAATTCTTGGACAGACTATTTCCAGAGAAAACCACACAATCTTTTGCAATGTCCTTCATCTTGTGCATCTCCACATCATCGAAAATAACGTGGTCATATACTTCATCCGCGATTATTGTAAGCTTGTATTCTGCAGCAATGTCTGCAAGCTCCTTGAGCAAATTATATGGATAGACTGCACCCGTTGGATTGTTTGGGTTTATGATTACTATCGCTTTTGTTGCATCATCTAGTTTTTTCCTTACCTCATCCGGGTCCGGAATCCAGCCATCTTTACACCCATAATAAAGAGGCTGTGCAAAGAGAACTTGCGCCTTAGTTGAGTAAAGAGGGTAAGTGGGATTTGGAAGCAAGATTGAGTCCCCTGGGTCCAAAAGTATTTTCATAGCGTGATCAATTCCTTCAGAAAGTCCTGCAGTTACAAAAACATTGTCCGAACTGCAGTTCTCGATCTTTCCTATTTCTTCCCTGAGTTTAGGTTCCCCAAGCGAGAAAGCATATCCTTTGTACGGGCCATCCAAAGCTTCTTTTGTTGCATCCACAATGCATTGGGGCGGGGAAAAATCATATGCTGCAGGATCACCTATATTAAGATAGATAACTTTCTTGCCTTTTGCCTCCTCCTTCTTGGCTTCAAGAACTACATCCCTAATTGCATATTTTACCAATGAACTCCTATGTGAGGGTTGCATGCTTGAGAAATAATAGGCAATGCTTATATATTATTGGATTATCTTTTACGTCAAAATAAGAAGTTTACCCGACGTGCAATATTATTTCCTGTGGAATTCCGTTTATCGGGATTGTTTTGCGTATTGATACTGCGTTCTCACTTGGAAGATTTTCCCCTGCCGCTTCCAACGGAGTGAATGCAATTTTTAGTGAGGTTTCCCTTTCTATTTCTGCAATTAGCGGGTTAAGGCATTCTTCCATTTCATTTTGTGGATTTAGGGAAGGAACGGATTGATTGAAGCATCCTTTTAGGTAAGCGATTCTCCACACATCCTCTGCAAGCTGGTATTTGCATAATTGGGATTCCTGAGGTGGGGCATGGAGCAAAGAAAGTGAGGTAAAAGAAAGCAGTATCATGAGAGAGATTAATGCTTCGATTGTTTTCATTTATTCACCACATACATAAAGTTTCTTTACTTCTCCTTCCAGGAGCACGAGTCTATAGATGCAGGATCCTTCTCCTTTTTCCCAGGAGATTTGGAGGGAATCCAGCTCCATCCATTTCCGTATTCCCTCAATATCTATTGAGCTGAGTACTGATTCATCGATTACGTTGGGTTTGTAGGTTGCAGTTCCCAGGAATTCAGTTCCCTGAAGAGATCGCTCGACCGCTCCCCTCTTCACCGCATAATCTGCAATTGTAATGAGCTTCCCGGTTGTTTCCGTAGATTTGAGGGTTTGTTCCCCAACATCCGCAGCCATTCCTGTAACCGTGAGCAGGTGCACAATCATAAGGAGTAATGGAAGTGCAGCAAAAAGCAAATCAAACGAAATAAATCCCTTAAATTGGTTCACCTTTTGCCACCTCTGCTTTTCCCCACAAAACTGGGGCTGTAGCTTCTAATTCTCCTTTCTGGAGTTCCAGGTATCCGGTTCCTCCTCCGGACCAGTTGTATGGATTGTATAGATTATTATTGTGGAATGCGTCTTCTGTGCGAGCTAATGAACCTGCTTCTGCACGCAGGGAAAGTTGCTCACCCCAATTTTCTCCGGATTCCTTAAGATTGAGGGTTGCAGAGATGAGCATGGAGAGCAAGAGTAAATAGATAGAAAGGGAAATTAATTCCTCCACTGTAACCTGACCCTTCATTCTATCCACTCCGTAAGAGGCACGTAAACCACGTTTGCGGTTCCATATTTGGGCGAGTAGATTGAAGCTCCTACTGCTCCAAAAAAGATTGGGAGCGGGCTGGAAGAGGCAAGCCTTACCCTGTCCTTCTCTTCAGGAGTTTTCTTTTGGCTTACCTGGATAAATTCTGCACAGGAAGGAGAATAAAGAGGTTGGCAGCCTGTACATGAAAGAACGCTCTTATCCTCAATCATTTGCTTTGAAAGCTCCTCTTTCGTATCTGCTGTGATGTGGCCGCACCAAAGTCTCACCTCAAAATCCTCGCTGAACTGGTG
>JAUWMC010000008.1 GCA_030613375.1 Microcaldota archaeon | reverse complement strand
ACGGAGAATGTTGTCCTCCTTATGAATGTGTAGACAACACTTGTGGCCGTGAAGGTAACGGGTGCGTTGAAACCGGAGATGGCTGTGGTTACTTACAAGATGTGACCGGTGCACCTGCCGGGCAATTTCTTGGCGATTGTTGCCCACCGGATGAGTGTGTAAACAATGTATGTACACCTCCTGAAGAATGTGTTGACTATGGGCAAATTTGTGGTCAGGTACAGGACCCAAGCATCATGACCCATGCAGCATATACAGATTACGGAGAATGTTGTCCTCCTTATGAATGTGTAGACAACCTGTGTGGAGAGGAAGACTGTCAGGAAGAAACCGAAGGCTGCGGTGTTGTGACCTATATGACAGGCTCACAACAGATTGAGCAGGACCTCGGAGAGTGCTGCGAGCCCCTTTTCTGCCTGAACAACGTGTGCCTTGCCGGATGCATAGACACCGGTGATACCTGCAAAACAGATAATGACTGCTGCGAAGGATTTTGTCTGGACGGGATTTGCGCTGATTGTAAAACCTCTGGAAGCTGTACTCCAGGTGCAGCTACTTGTTGCGATGGGTACAGGTGCTGGGAGTTCGAGTGTGAGCCCGAAAATCCATGTGATGAAGAAGGAGACAGGTGCAACAAGGATTCAGACTGCTGCGATGACCTGATCTGCCTTGATAATCACTGCGCAGAAGAAACAGAATGTGGAGAAGATGGAGATACCTGTGGGCTTGGAGTAGAATGCTGCAATGGACTTTTCTGCAACGACAATGACGAGTGCGAGGAGTGTGCAGATGTAGGAGATTTCTGTGGAGGGTATACATCAGCTGGAATTCCCTGTTGTCCTGGAGGATTCTGTTATATGGAGTTCTGTGAGCCAGAAACCGCCCACCTTTGTGAAGATGATGAGAACGGACCGGATTATTATTCTCCTGGCTCAGCAACAGGAGACTATGAAGGCAATTATGGCACATATGACGACTACTGCATAAACGACAACACAGTAGTGGACTACTATTGTACAGTAAACAATGAGTATGCGCCAATAGAAGCCGGAATGGTCACCTGCCCGAGCGGATGTTCGAGTGGTGCCTGCAACTAGGCTCCCTACCCTTCTTTTCTTTTTATTTTCTTTTCTTTTTCTGAAGGCTCCAAATGTATTTTTCCCTTAAAATTAGAGTCAAATTCCCTCTCCAGCTCTTTTCCTTCCATTATCCTGTCTAAAGCAATTGCGAGCGCTGCCACTTCAGAATGCGGCTGGCTTCCCACCGCGATATTGTAATTCGCAAGCTCATAGATTTCCGGAGGGACCTTTTCTCCTCCGACGATGAGTACAGCCTTCTCCAGGCGGGCCAGAATGCCCCTTTTCTCTTCGATAGGCATTCCATATACGGTAAGATGAACAATGGAAAATCCGTCTTTTTTGAGGCCCCTCAGGAGTTTTAGCGGGCTTTTCTCATGTTCTATGGAAAACTTTCCACCCCAGTTATCCACTACGCCACGGACGCTTTTTTCTAATGAGTGGTCCTTCTGCCCCGAATAGTAGATTGAAGAGGCTCCAAAAGCTCTTGCAACTAAGCAAACGTGTGTTGTAATCCTCTCATCACGGGGAAGGCGGTGCCCGAGCCTGAAGACGATGAGTTCTCTATTTTTCATTTTTTCAACTTCCATCTTTTGATTATTTCAAATATTTCCTTTTTCTTGGCGAAATTCAAGCTCACTTCTGTGCCATATCCAGTAGGCTTTTTGATGAGAAAGTTCTTTTTTATTAACTCTTCTGCAGCCTTGCTTATTTTTGACCGCACATGTTGCGGGGCACCCTTCGCAATGTTATCAAAACTTGTGTGTTTTGCCTTCCACCAGCCATGGCGTGCAAATTTGTCCAGGATCCATGGGATAAAAGCATCATCTGTCAAATCAGGCATCACTGTCCACCATAATATACATTCAAAGTATATATTTATAAACATTTCCACCCTTTAGTACAGTATGGAAGAATCGTTACTTGTGAAGCTGTTCGGGGATACGCCTCTGATACTTGTAGTTGATTTCCTGATTGAAAACAGCATTTTTGATTACACAAAAACAGAGATTGCAGAGAACGCAACCATCTCCCGGGCGTCTTTATACAATGTCTGGCCGGTTCTAGAGAGGTTTGAACTTGTGAAACCAAGCAGAAAGATCGGAAACACTACGCTATACAAATTAAACAAGGAGAATCCCGTAGTTCAGGAACTCATAGAGCTGGATTTGAAGCTGAGCATGGAATTTGCAGGTTCTTTGGAAGAGAAAAAAGAAGCTTTGGCGAAACCTGGGCCAGCTAGTTCTGTTCCGTGAACCCACACCTTTATAAACAACGGATGAGCAATAATTACAGGCGACAATGAGATGACCGTCCCAGAGAGAGGGCTTTGCCCGATGACCGCCGGAGTAGCTTTCGAGTCGCCCTTATACTTCTATAATATTAATCTTTTTCTCTGATAGTTATCCATGGAGCTTGAAGAATGCATAACCCACAGGAGATCCGTGAGAAGCTACCAGGATAAGCCTGTTCCTGAAGAAGATATCCAGAAACTTCTGAAAGCAGGTGCAATGGCACCCTCTGCAAGGAACCTGCAGCCTGTCCGCTACATTGTAATCACAAACAAGGAGAAGATCAAGGATCTTTCAGGCAAAGTAAAAGAAGCGCTGAGTTCCCTAGGGGATAAATATGGAAAAAGGGCAGAATCAGAAGAGGACCTCATATTCTATGAGGCCCCATTGCTTATACTTCTGGTTGGGGACAAGGAGAAATGGACAAAAAATGACTGCGCTTTGGCAGCAGAAAACATGATGCTCAGGGGATATGAGCTGGGCCTAGGGAGCTGCTACATAGGCTTAATGAACAAGATTGAAGAGGACAGAGAAACCCTCAGTTCCATAGGGATAGACGAAGGCCAACAATTATACTGCCCCCTAATCTTTGGGTATCCTACTCAATGGCCCCCTCCTAAAACAAGGGAAGCAAAAATACAAAAGAGGATAGAGTAGATGGATTTTCTGGGAATGCTGATACTTTCAATAATTCAGGGAATAACCGAATGGCTTCCTGTTTCCAGCTCAGGACATTTAGCATTAGCACAGCATTACTTCTTTGGGGAACTTCCAATAATTTACGACATGGGAATGCATGTAGGGACAATGCTTGCAGTATTACTCTACTTCCGAAAAAAGATCCTGGGCATGATTTTTAGTCTCCTGAAAGTCGATATAAAATCCAAGGATTTCAAGTTAATCCTTTTGATAATTCTAGGTTCAATCCCAACTGCAATAATCGGTTTTTCCTTCAAAGGATTCTTTGTTTCCATGTATACTAATCCGTTTCTTGTGGGTGCGGGCCTGGTTGTTACTTCATTGATTCTCTTCTCAGTAAAATTCTCATCTTCAAAGAAAGCAGAGCCAAACGAGAAGAACGCAATAGCTATGGGAATCGGCCAAGGATTGGCAGTAGCCCCGGGAATTTCCAGAAGCGGAACTACAATTTCTGCAGGCCTCCAGTTGGGAATGAGCTGGAAAGAAGCTGCTTCCTTTTCCTTTCTCCTTGCAATACCTGCGATTTTTGGGGCAACATTTTTCCTCTTTTTGGAAACTCCTTCAGATTCAATTGACTGGGGTCTTATGTCCATAGGAGTAATCGGCTCATTCCTCTCGGGATATGCATCAATCCACATCCTCCTCAATTTCATAGGAAGGAAAACCTTCCATCTATTTGGAGTATATTGCCTGCTTCTTGGAATTCTGGCAATGATGCTGAATTATCCTGGATAACCCGAGAACATATAAACTTTTATCCCGAGAAACCCCACCATGGCAGATAAAGAGCAGGTTTCTATTGAAATAATGAAAATGGGCTTTTCAGAATCAGACTCTGAAGCGCTAGCAGACTGCATGGTAAACGGCAATTCTCTTTCATGGGTGAACGCAGATCCAGTAGATGACAACATGCTTGAGCTCCTCAACAAATTTATCGAAGTAAACAATGCAAATGTTAAAGTGAAAGTTGATGAGATTGCAACAAGGGGCAAGTATGTCTGGACAGTGAAAAAGAAATAACTAGGATTCCCACTCTTTCCAGATTTCTTCATCTATTCCTTCTTCTTTATTCTCCCATCTTGCAAGCACGAACAAAAGGTCTGAGAGTCTGTTGAAATATGCAAGGTAGGTTGCGTGTGCCTTTATTCCCACGAGCCTTCTTTCTGCTTCCCTTGCGGCTATGCGGGCCTGGTGAATAAAGCATGAGCCTTTTGTTCCCCCGGGAATTACAAAGTGCTGTATAACCTGAAGTTTCTCTTCCATAAGCTTGATTTCGTTTTCCATTTTCTTTATTTCCAGGTCTCCCACCCTCGGCTTTTTTTCTGCGACGTGGCTACTAATCTCGAAAATATATTTTTGGATTTCAGGAAGAAGTTTCTTGCTCTTGTCAGTTTCTGAAAACTCGATTGCGGTTCCAAGTGCAACATTCAATTCATCAAGAGTCCCATATACCTCGATTATCGGGTCTGCTTTGCTTACTCGTTTTCCCCCATTTACGGAAGTCGTTCCGTTATCCCCTGTCTTTGTTATGATGGTCATAGGCACACCCGGATTTACTCTTCAATCTTGATGCATTTTACCGGGCATGCGTTTGCAGCATCTGTATTACATTCCACGTTTTCGACAATTATAATATGGTTTTCACCCGTTACTGTGGACTCTTTCAGGTGGGCTTTTCCGTCCCCGCCCATTTCCCAGTATTTCGGGCATATTGCCGCACATGCGCCGCATCCTACACAAAGGTTTCTTTCCTGAATTACTTTTGCCATCTTAATCTCCTGGTCCCATATCTGCTTTGAGTTTTTAAGTATTGCCCGTTTGTGTAACCATGGTTACATAGAATTGATCTGTCCCAACTCTTAAAAACCAGATTATCGCAATTCCACTCTATGGATTTGAGCACAGTGAAGCTCATAGAGTACGGAGTTGCATTCCTTGCCCTCTACGTTACGATATTCTATATACTAATTTACCTCCAGAACCGGAAGCACCTTGGAGATATCCCTCCCTCAAAAGGCTGGGAGCCTAAAATATCTATAGTAATCCCTGCCTACAATGAGAAGCGCAACATTGCCCGTTGCCTTGATTCAATCCTTAGTTCCAATTACCCAAAAGAGAAACTCGAACTCCTGGTAATTGATGATGGATCCGAGGACAACACCTTCGAGATTGCAAAAGCATACGAGAAAAAAGGAGTAAAGGTTTTCCACAAAAAAAATTCAGGAAAAGCCAATTCACTTAATTACGGAATAAAGCGTGCCACAGGGGAAATCCTTGCCACTTTGGATGCAGACTCATACATCCTTCCGGATACAATAAGGAAAATGCTTCCTCACTTCAACGAGGAAGCGGTAGTTGCAGTAACCGCCGCAGTAAAAACAGAACCTCCCAAAAACTTTATTCAGGAACTCCAAAAGGTAGAATATATCTACACACTTTTCTCCAGGAGGATTCTCTGTTTTATAGATGCAGTGCACGTAACTCCCGGTCCGTTTTCAATGTTCCGCAAATGGATATTTGATGAAATTGGAGGTTTTGATCCCGATAACATTCTTGAAGACCAGGACATCGCAATGCGCATCCAATCGTATAATTACAAAATCCGCTCCTCGTTGACCGCATCCGTATACACGGAAGTTCCGAAATCTTTCATGGGCCTCCTAAAACAAAGAACCCGCTGGCACCGCGGAGGCCTCCACAACGCGGCCAAATACGCAAAGCTTATCGGCCCCAAGTATGGAGATTTAGGCATGATTGTAATGCCCCTCGGCCTTATTGCAGTAGCCGCAATCTTCGCAGTAATTTTTGTATCTATCTATTACTATTTCTTCACAATCCACCCTGCATTCGTTGATATGGGAAGTTTTCTTTTCCTCATTAACCCAATCCATATAATAGGGGTAACGATCCTTATTCTCACACTTGGATGGGTTTTTGCAGGCATGCATTTCTTCCGTGGGGAAGGCATAAACCCCCTCATGGTCCTTGTATATATAGTAAGCTATGCTTACCTGATTACACTCTTTTGGTTCGCAGCAATATTCAAAGAATTAACCCTAAAGAAAATGACCTGGGAATCAGGATAAGTATTTACCCAGTTATTGCAGCTCTCCATCCATAACAACTGTAGGGTAAGACTTTACAGAATACTGGTCCTTAAGCACTTTCACAACCGCAGAATCAGAAGTTCCATCAAACGAAAACACCTTTACATTTGAATCCGAAGCCCGAAGCGTATTCAGCTCATCTCCTTGAACTCTGGACTCTTCACTTTCATCATAAAAAAAGAGCACAAGCACATAATCCTCATCACAATCTTTCTTCATCTTCTTCATCAAAAGATAGTTTTCAAACTCCAGATAATAGTACCTCTCTTTGAGCGTTTCATCATAAAGCCCCCTAACGCTTTCTAAGTACTCTAATCTATCCCCAATCAGCTCCCTTTCTGCATTAACCGCCTCAAGCTTTTCTGAGTAAATTGGACAGAATTCCCCAATTTCTTCCTCCATCAAAAGCAGAATTCTTGAAAGATAAAGGTCCTGCTCAAGCGCGAGCAGTTCGCTTTCAACCTTATCCTTTGCACTTTCGTCAATAACCATTCCAATGTAAATCCCAAGGCTGAAAACAAGCACGGTCAACACTAATGCTGTGATGTAAAGATTCATGCTGATTTTCCTCTTTACCTTGGTATGTTCCATTGAATTCACTTCTTTTTCTTTTTTGGTTTTTTGAGGCCTGAGCCAGTAAGGATATCCACATCCTTCTCAAAAATATCTGGCTCCTGCCCCCTAAGCTTTTTCTTCAGTTTTTTAAGTCCCTTATATGGATCCTTAACCTCTCCCATGCCTAGACCTTTTCACCAATTGCAAAGCTTGTTTTCACTTCCGTAATTTTTATCTTCACTGTCTCTCCTTTCTGCACTCCTGGGATAAATACAACGAATCCGTCTTTCTTTGCGATTCCGTCTCCCTTTGCGCCTACTGACTCAATAGTAACATCAAGCTCATCTCCAACTTCTACTGGTTTTGGAAGGCCTGCAATCTTCCTTTCCTCCTTTGGCTCTTCAGTTTTCTCCTCCTCAGGTTCCGCTTCCTTTACTTCTTCCCCTGCAGTTTCTTCAACATCTTCGCTAATCACTTCTTTTTCAGCCGGAGCCTCCTCCCCTTCTTCAGCGGCTTCTTTGGATAGAGTATTTTCCTCCTCTTCCTCAAGGAGCTCTTCCCCTTCTTCAGGCTTTTCAGCCGGAGTTTCCTCTGCTTTTTCTTCCTTCTTTTCCTCTTCCGCAGGTGTTTCTTCAGTTTTTTCTTCTTCCTGCTTTTCCTCTTCAGCCGGAGCTTCCTCTGCCGGAGCTTCTTCAGTTTTCTCCTCTTCCGCAGTTGATTCTTCAGTAGTTTCTTCTTGCTTTTCCTCTTCAGGAGCCGCCGCCTCAACTAAAACTTCTTCCTTTGGCTCCTCCGTAGGAGCTTCCTGTACTTCAACTTTCTCTTCTTCTGTCACGTTCATCACCTTGTATTTAGTGAACTCCATAACCAACCTCAAATTTAAATATCTATACTCCTTACATTCTGATTGGTGCGCAAATGTCTAATGAAAACAAAAAGAAAAGAAGAGGATTTTTCAATTTCTTTGGAGGGGGGAGGAACGATGAATCTTTCGGGAGCTTTGAAGAGATGTTTCAGCGCATGCGTGAAGAAATGGAAGAGGAAATGCAGCGCATGGGGTCATTCCGCCTTCAGATTGATGATGAGCAGATCAAGCGCATGTCCCAAAATCCAAATGTAAAAGTTTATGGCTATTCCATGCGTGTTGGCCCGGATGGAAAACCTCAAATCCGAGAATTCGGAAACACAAAGCCTCAGCAAAAAGGAGAATTAATGCTCCAGGAAGGAAAGGAAGCCCCACAGGAAAGAAAGCAGGAATCTGGAGGAAGGGAACCTCTAATAGACGTGTTTACTTCCAAGGGTAAGACTACTGTTGTTGCAGAACTCCCGGGTGTTGCCGAAAAAGACATTAAGACAAGCCTGAGCGGCAAAACCCTGGAAATAAAGGTGGATAAAGGGGAGCGCAAATACTATCGAAAGCTTGAGCTCCCAAAAAAGTTCACCAAGAAAAAGATGAAGCAAAAGTACAACAATGGCGTACTAGAGCTAGTCTTCTCCTGATCAATCCTTCTTTATTTCTTCTACTGCTTTTTGCACCAGGGGTACTATTGCCTCTGCTTCTTCCACAGTAATCCTTCCGAGCTTGCTGAACATCTCTCCCCTGAATCTTTGGATGTTTATCTTTTTTACACCCTCGTTGTACTGCATTACCTTCACTTCAAAGGCAAATTCGCCAACTTCCACTTTCTCTTCCCATAGTGTCTTATCCAAACTTGCGTCATATGGCATTTTCTCATCCTCTTTTTCATTTTTTCTTGTTGACAATAATCATTACTTCAGCCCCAACTTCTCCTTTCCTGCATCAGACATCTTATCAGGAGTCCAAGGCGGATCCCAAACGAGCTGCACTTCCACTTCACTCACTCCCTCAACTTTCTTCACCGCGTCTTCAACGCTTGAAACAAGGAAGTGAACCATCGGGCACGCAGGGGTAGTGAACGTCATTTTCACTCCCACCTTTGTTTCTGTAATCTCCACCCCATAAATGAGGCCGAGGTCCACGAGGCTTATCCCAAGCTCTGGGTCCATAACCTTGCTTAGTGCACTCATGACCTCTTCTTCAGTGACCATTTTTATCACACTTTAGATGCGAACGGCTTAAGTATCTTCTTTGCTTTTTTGAGCGCAGCCACGATACTTTTTTCGTCCCTTGCGCCAGCGCAAATCACTTTTCCGTTCTTGAACAGAAGAAGTGATGCCTTAGGTTCCCTGAACTTAAGAATCGCTCCCGGAAATTGTTCCGGTTCGTACTCCACATCCTCAACTTCATAAGCAATTGTGTAGAGGTCGAGCCCCATATTCAGGTTCGCGGAAGCTACGATGTTCGTAATCTCAAACTTCGCCTTCTTCATAGTCTTTGTAATTTTTTTCGCGTGCGGTTTAAGCATTTTCAGCGTCTTCTCAAGGGTCCTCTCGATTGCAACCTTTGTTTTGCATCCTACACACACTACTTTTCCGTTCTTGAACAGAAGAAGTGTCGCTTTCGGATCATCAAACTTAAGAATCGCTCCCGGAAATTGTTCCGGCTCATACTCAATTTTTGGTATGTCTCTTGCAAGAGTAAAAAGGTCGAGCTCAAGACCGAGATTGGCCGATGCGACAATATTAGTTACCTTATAGTCTATGCCTTTTAATTTAACCAAAGAATCCACCCTTTTTAAATAAAGTAAAGAAAGGTTTATAAATGGTTTATAAATAATATAGCAAAGCAGCCCTAATTCTGGCTACGTTCAATGTTGGATTTAAAAACAGGGCTAGGCAAAAATGAATAGGTGGGAATATGGTTAAAAGCTCAAGAGGATTCCTCAGCGGAAGAACAAGGAATCTAAAACACAAGCGCAAGCTTACGGTTTCAGACATGGTCAGGACCTTCGAGGTCGGAAACAAGGTTCTTGTTTCAGTGAAACCTATTAGGGATGGGATGCCTTCCCCTCGATATAATGGAAGGCATGGAACGATACTAAAGAAACAAGGAGCTGCATACATAGTCGAAGTAAAGGACGGAAAAGCCAGGAAAAGGCTCGTTATTTCTCCGATTCATCTTACAGGGGTGACGCAATGAAGGTAATTTCTACCACACCAACCTCAGTTTCCAGGATAAAGGAAGTTCTTGAGAAGCGCGCAGAAGATGGAGAAGAACTTGGATATGAGCAGCAGAATGCCCTTGAACATGCAATTGAGTTCACAGAGCTTAATGCAAAGAAAACAACTTCCCTTGCTTCAAAGCTGAAGAAGGAAGTTTCTTCCCTCACAGATGAGGCTGCAATGAAGCTTGCAGAAATCCAGCCTTCTGCCCCCGAGCTTGTTAAATCAATATTATTATACTCAAAAGTCGAGCTTCCTGAAGAGGAAATCGAAAAAGTACTTATCACAATCAAAGGGTGAAGTCTTATGGAAGATTACGCATGGGTTGTTGAATACCTTCCTTCGGGAAGGGCTGAGGACATGAGGAAGGAACCTCTTGCCCAGCTTGTAGGCCATCAATTCTTTACGCTGCTTGAAGCAAGCCTAAAGCCCCACGCTTCTGTTGTCGTAGGCACTAAGATATTTGTAGGAAAGGGTGACCGCGAGGAAGTCGACCGCATAAAGCGTAGAATTGGCTACAATGACCTTACCAATGGAGCACAGGAGATCCTCTCTACAATAGTCAAAAGGATAGTTGAGGAGCGCGAAGATCTCTTTGTGAATTTCCTGAACAAAGCCGCCCCAATCTCCATGCGCGTCCACCAGCTTGATTTGCTTCCTGGAATAGGAAAGCGCAATATGGAAGAAATCCTCAAAGAGCGTGAAAAATCTCCCTTCGAGAGCTTTGCTGACATGAAGGCTCGTGTTTCTACTATTTCAGACCCTGCGGGCGTATTTGTAAACAGGATTATTTCCGAGCTTGAAGGCAAGGAAAGATATTTCCTCTTTACCAAGCCCCTGCGTCCCTACTAGATTTTCGAGCCCGTGGTCTAGCGGTCAAGACGCCAGCCTTACACGCTGGATATCCCCGGTTCGATCCCGGGCGGGCTCATATCAATTTTCGTTTTCTAATCTTCTTTTCATTACCCATCCCAAAACTGCTTGAGTACCAATTCCTTTTTTAATTTTCTTTTCTAATCTTTCATATGCGAAACGCAATCTTCCTCCTGCTTCTTCTCAGTCTGCTCTTTGCAAAGCCGCCTTTCGAAGACCCAAACACCTTACAGGACGTTTCCAAGGCCGCCAGATCTCTGCTTACTGTTGCATTCCAATCCGTTCTCGGAATTGCTTTCCTTGTTCTCGCATACTTTATCTACCTCCAGAAGGTAAAGGGCCACAAAAAAGCAGAGGAACTTTGGCTTTTTGGCGCAATCGTCCTCCTTGTACTGGGCCTGCTCCTGATTCTCGAAGCAATCTCTTATCTCGCCAACCACTTCATTTTTTAATTTAGTCTTTGATATGGAGCACATGGCAGTCGTAATTTCGCTCGGCGGAAGCATGGTTAATGGAACAGGGAACCCAGACATTTCATTCCTTAAGAAATTCAAATCCCTTCTCAAAGGAAAGGAAAAAATTGGAATCGTAGTAGGTGGAGGCAAAATAGCCCGAGACTACGTAAAAGCATCCCAGAATTTCTCAAAAAACCAGTTTTGGGGAGACACGCTTGCAGTATATGCAACTCGCCTAAATGCAGCCCTTGTAACCCGTGCATTTGTAGGGGAAGCCTGCCCAGTTGTTTTCCAGGATTTTGAAAGCGCTGCAATCGCCTCTAAGGAATACCGAATTGTTGTAATGGGCGGCACTATCCCTGGCATAACAACTGATACGGATGCGGTTTTGCTTGCAGAGGCAATGGGTGCAAAGCGCGTGGTAAACGTAAGCATCGTAGATGGGGTCTACGACTCTGACCCGCGCAAAAACAAGAAAGCCAAGATGTTCAAAAAGATGGAGTTCAATCAACTACTTACTCTTGCAAATGCCTCAGACAAAAGAAAGCCAGGCACAAATTTCGTATTCGATGTAATCGCCTGCAAGCTCGCAGCGCGCACAAAAATGGAACTTCATTTTGTAGGGGGAAAGAACATTTCCGATTTGCCCAAAGCAATGAAAGGAACTGCCCACAGGGGGACAACAATTAAATAGTGTTTCTGCCCCCACTAATTTATGGGCAAAAACGACCGCACTTATGAATTAGTAGCTGTAGCGCTATTGTTCCTGCTTATTTTTGGCCTTGCCTCAGGCCTCCTTATCTTCACAACCTTTGCGGATTTTGTTTATGGCCCTGTAGAACACAAATGCGCAGAAGAAGGAGAAAAAACAGGAGAGTATGGATTGCCCCGCACCTGCTGCGAAAATCTCACCCGCCTTTCCGGAATAGGAGGATATGAAGGAGATTGTACTGTTCCCATGCCTTCTGCCCTCCTATATACATGTGCAGACTGCGGAAACGGAGTCTGCGACATAGAAAATAATGAAAATAAGTGCAATTGCCCTCAGGACTGCATAATCTAATTACTTTCCAGGCTTGAGAATCTTTATGATTTCTTTCTCTCCCAGGTACTTGAACTTTTTGTCCTTAGTATATGCATAAGTAATTTCCATGTTTGAAGGCAGGATCTTTGTTTCGCTGAACTTCTTCAATGCACTCACCGATATCCTAATTGCTTCCTCTAGTGGCATATCCGAAGAGTATTTCGTTTCAAGGTAATCATCTACTTCTTTTTTTGCGTTTCCCACTGAATCTGCATAATATCCTGTCATTGCCCCACTTGGCTCTGCTTCGAAAAGCTCAGGCCCATTTGGCCCAATTCCTGCAATAAGCAAAGATACTCCGAATGGCCTAATCCCTCCATATTGCGTATAAAGTTGCATAATATCGCACACTCCCCTTGCAATAGATTCAGGGGACGCAGGCTCATTATAGGTCATCTTGTGCCTCTGTGCGTTGTTTCTTGCAATCTCTATGAGCTTTCTTGCATCTGCTATAAGCCCGCTCGCAGTTGCTGAAATATGATCATCAATCTCAAATGTTTTTTTCAGTGATTCTGAAACAATAAGGTTTGAGTGCGCACTTTTGTATGCGATAAGTGCAACTCCTTCATTGCAGCTAACTCCAATCGCAGTAGCTCCCCTCTTTACTGCCTCTTTTGCGTACTCAACCTGGAAAAGCCTTCCATCTGGGCTGAATATAGTAATCGTCCTATCATATGCTTGTGGTGTAACTCCATACATAATAAAGCACCTCTCAGGTTAGAATAAGAATATAAGGTTTTTAAACGTGCCCATGTTCTGCTTTCAGAATCTTTCCAATCTTTCTCTGTAACATTCTCATATTTATCGTTCCCAGAAAATTAATCCCTGCAACAAGCCCTGTAATTGCCGAAGAGCCAATCACCGCAATCAGCGCTGTGCTAACTTCCCTCATCTCTGATACACTCTGAAAAATTAAGTATGATGCAGCAACGCATGCTCCTGCCATAGAAGATATAATCACAGCAATCTTCTTCGTTGCCTGCTCTTCCCTGATTTGTTCCCTGACTATACCCCACGCCTCTTTTTCCCCTATTTTCCTGCTCAATACTCTCATAATCCCCCTTCTCTTAATCATCTCCCTTTCCAGGAAATCTCCATTCCCCTGCATTATCTCATTCGCGGCAACCTTCGCAACACCTGCCAGCGCCCTTGCCCTCACTTTTGTTCCCCCATATTCCGAAGCCCATTCCAGGTACTCCTTTCCAACCTTCATGTTGTCTATCCTTCCTCCTCTCCTTGCAGCTTCCAGCATAAAGTCCACATAATCAATTCCAAAAAAATCCGCAATATGCTCTGCAGCTGGCCCAGTTCTTTCCATTACTGCCGAAACCGGGAACCAAGATTCATCCTTTCCCGTTTGAATGTTTCTCTTGAATTTTTTCAGCTCCGAAATGCTCATTCTTTCAGTAATTGTTGAAAGCTCTTTATGGAATTGAGCACATCTCTTATCACTGATGCTTGGCTTTACCTTTGCCGCAAATACCATAATTTCCCGCGCAAGCTTTCTCCTCTTTTTTGTTGCACGAGGGATATGCTCGGGTTTTGCAATTACCCTACTTATATATACTGCCATTGCTACTTTTTTGTGTGTGGTAATCTTTTTATTTATATGGCATCAACCCGTGAGGGTTTTTAATTCTTAATACTGAATGCACCCCATGGCAACGCGCGTACCCTGGCATTCGATACCCAGAGACGATGTTTTAAATCGTCTCAATACGCGCACCGAAGGCCTCACAGATAAGGAGGCAAAAGAGCGCCTTGAAAAATTCGGAAAGAACGAAATCATACTGGAGAAAAAAATCTCTCCACTTTCCATATTACTAGATCAGTTCAAGGATTTCCTCATCTTTATACTTATTGGGGCAGCAATCGTATCCTTAGCGCTAGGGTACATAGAGCAAAGCGAGGAATACTTTTTCGATGCAGGCCTGATAATAACAATCGTAGTCCTCAACGGCCTCTTTGGATTCTTCCAAAACTACAAAGCAGAAAAATCCCTTGAAGCGCTAAAAAAGCTCTCGGTTCCTAACGCAATGGTCCGCAGAAATGGAATCCCAACGGAACTTAGCTCTACCGAGCTAGTTCCAGGAGATATTATAATTCTTAATGAGGGTAACATGATTCCTGCGGATGCCCGCATCATCTTTTCCAAAAATCTGCTAATGGACGAATCCATCCTCACAGGAGAGAGTGTTCCCTCCTCCAAGAAAGACATCTCGCTCAATAAGGATCTTTCCCTTGGCGACCGCAAGAACATGCTCTATGCAGACACTTACGTAAGCCGTGGAAATGGGGAAGCGGTAATAGTAAACACTGCTCTCCAAACAGAAGTGGGGCTTATTGCCCAGGAAATCCACAAGGCTGAAGATCCCCCAACTCTTTTCCAAGTTGAGCTCAACAAGCTCGGAAAAACAATTGGAACAGGTCTTATTGGAGTAATTATATTCATCGCACTAGTCCAGTTTCTTGTAAGCACAATGGACCCCATCACAATTTTCCTTACTGCAATCGCGCTCGCAGTTGCCGCAATTCCTGAAGGCCTTCCTGCAGTAGTAACCCTTGCGCTTGCTATGGGCACGATGCGCATGGCCCGCAAGAACGCCCTTGTTCGTCGTCTTTCCGTAGTTGAAGGACTTAGTAGCGTAGATGTAATCTGTACAGATAAAACCGGCACTCTTACTGAAAACGCCCTTACTGTGCGCAAACTTCTTTACGATTCCCAGGTTGTTGATGTGACAGGAAGAGGACACACACTCGAAGGGAAATTCCTCACGGATGGAAAGCCCGCTCCCAAATCTTTCTATGAAAAACTGCTCTGGTGCGGTCTTGTATGCAATAATGTAGTAATTGGAAAGGAAAACGGGAAAGAAAAGTATATGGGCGACCCCACAGAAGTCGCGCTCTTTATTTCCGCAAAGAAAGGCGAGATCTCTTCAGAAGGTTACGCCCGCATAGACGAAATCACTTTTTCTTCTGAAAGAAAAAGAATGACTGTAATTGCGCACAAGGGAAATGACTATGTTGCGTGCATGAAGGGCGCGCCCGAAACAATCCTTGAACACTGTACTCACCTATTAGAAAAAGGCAAGGTGATTCATCTTACTGATTCCAAGAAAAAGAAAATCCTTGCCTATAACAAGGAAATGGCTAAGGATGCCCTCCGTGTCTTGGGCTTCTCCTACAAGGATCTAAACAATCCCAAGGTTTCCGAAAAGATTGTAGAATCCGGCCATATATTCCTTGGCTTGCAGGGAATGGTTGACCCTCCCCGCAAAGAGGTCCCGGATGCAATAGCCGCCTGCCTGACTGCAGGAGTGCGCATTATCATGATAACAGGGGACAACATAGATACTGCAAAGGCAATCGCCCGCGAAATTGGAGTTCACGGAAAAGCTTTGGAAGGCAAGCAGATAGAGAATATGTCTGATTCAGAACTCCGACTCCAGGTAGAAAAAGTAAACGTGTTTGCCCGTGTTGCGCCCTTAGATAAAAATCGTATTCTCAAAGCCCTCCAAGCGAATGGCCACAATGTAGCAATGACCGGTGATGGGGTAAACGATGCCCCCGCACTCCGCAATGCCCATGTGGGAATTGCTATGGGAATTAGAGGCACAGATATTGCAAAGCAAGCCTCAGACATGGTTTTGCTCGATGATAATTTTGCCTCAATTGTAGAAGCAATAAAAGAAGGACGCACAATCTTTTCCAACATCCGAAACTTTGTAACCTATCTTTTGATGAGCAACTTTTCCGAAGTATTCGTAGTGTTCTTTGCCTCGCTTGTAGGATTCATCCCAATCCGTGCAACCCAGCTTCTCTGGATTAATCTCCTAACTGATGGCGCCCCTGCACTCGTGTTAGGTGCCGACCCTTCTCGTCCCCATGTAATGAAGCAGGGACCACGCCCCAGGAACGAGGGCATCATAAACAAGTGGGTACTCAAAGCAGTAGTCTCCATTGGTATCCTTGACACCATTCTCATCTTGGGATTATTCTTCTACTCTCTTCCATTTGGAGAGGATTATGCCCGCACAATGGTGTTTACAGGATTTGTATTATCTGAAGCCACAAGGCTTATTGTAATCCGCATGAAGGATAAGCTCACCATCTTCTCAAACAAATGGCTTGTGATCGCGATAATCGCATCTCTGATCCTCCAGCTCTTAGTTCTCTACACTCCGCTTTCCACTTACTTTGGAACAGTCCCGCTTGACCTGGAAGCCTGGAAAGTATTGCTTGTGTTCCTTGGAGTCAGCATTGCTTCTGTACTTGGAATCTACCACCTCTTCCTTAGGGATAAGGAGCATCCGGATGTGTGACCATGAATTGGCCAGAGCACATGTTCATAGGAGCGCTTTTCGGCCTTATCCTAGCCCTTTTCCTTCAACTTCCAATAATTGAGGGTGGGCTTGTTGCAGGAATGGCTGCAATCTCTGCCCTCGCTCCTGACATAGACCACGATTCCTCCAAAATCCGCAAGATTTCCAACATCACAGTTCCTATCGCAGCATTTGGTTTCTCCTTTGCAGCCACCTGTTCAGAAGGAGTCATGTGTACTCTTGATGACATGCGTTCAATAATAATTTTAGGTCTCGCAATAACCGGCCTTTACATGATAGTAATTACCTTCTTCAAACCAAAGCACCGCGGCATCACACACACAATCTTCTCCGCCCTGGTTTTTGCTATTTTCATCTACATCTTCTCCGATTTGAACTTTGCATTTGCAGGATTTGCAGGATATGCCTCCCACTTGCTCGCAGACAAGCACATAAGAATGATTTGATGCATAAGTTGATATGGGCGTAATGCCTGATGATGAGCTCGTTTTACCTGAGCGTTTTCTTTCGGGAATTCTGCGGTGATGAGAAACTGGAGCTCTGACACCGTTTTTGTTCTGCTGGTTTACTCCGTCGCCAAAAACAGTAGCCAAAAAGCCCTCGTTTTACTCCAACCTTTTCGGTTCACCCAAAGAAAAACCATTTTGAGATATTATTTCGGTTTATGTAACCATGGTTACACAATATCGGATAAGTCTACCTTTCCACTATCCGATGTGTAGTCACATTCCTACAAAACATTTATAAAATGTAGTCACCTAAATTAATCCATGCACATAGAAATTAGGACAGAAAAAGGAAAGAAAAAATACTACCTTTCCCACTCCTACAGACAAAAAAAGAAGGTTAAAAAACTCCGTATGTACCTCGGAGCAAACCTCTCCAAAACAGAGCTTGAAAAGAAGCGGAAAAAGGCAGAAAAAGAAATCCAAGAGCAGATAAAAGCGCTCAAGGTTGTCCGGGACCCCTACCACACTATTCTTTCCCCGAAGGAACTCAACGAGCTTAAAAAACTAGGCGCGTCGGGCAACATAAAACTTTCCCACCTAAGCGAAAAAGACTGGTTGAAATTTACTGAAGCATTTACCTATGATACCAATGCAATAGAGGGATCTACTGTAACTGAAAAAGAAGTAGTAAATATTCTAGAAAAAGACAAGTGGCCTGACAAAGCAAAGGGAGAGATCTCAGAAACATATGGGGTTGCCAAAGCAGTCAAATACATAAGAAAAACAAAAGATCACCTCTCCTTGGACTTAATCAAGGAACTGCACAGAATAGTGTTCGAGAACTCAAAGTCTTTCGGAGGAAAACTTAGGCGCAGGGGAAGGGAAGTGGTGATATCCGACAGGTTCGGAAATATAATTCACAGGGGTGCGCCCTCTTCCCAAGTTATTTCGCTTCTGAAGGAGTTGGTTGAATGGTATGAAGAAAACAGGAAGTTTTATCCTCCTTTGGTCTTGGCTGCAATAGTCCATAACCAATTTGAGAACATCCATCCCTTTGAAGATGGGAACGGAAGAGTAGGGCGCCTGCTGTTAAACAATATCTTAATTAAGCATGGCATACCTCCGGTCAATATTGAACTGGAAAACCGGATGGAGTATTATGCTTCTCTCCAGGCGTACCATACTGGGCATGATCTCCGTCCTACAATTGAACTCATGCTCAAAGAGTATAAAAGATTGAAGAAGTCTCTAAAGAAAACTGGGTGACTACATACAACCTATTTGTAGTCACCTAAATTAGGGGGCACACTTCCGCCACGGTGGCTTCCTATTTTGAGCACCCATCACTGAAGTAAATCCTCTTCCTTCATAAATATTTCCACAGAATAACCTATCCGGGTGGATTCTATGACTGATACTACACATTCAAATGGAGCAAAAACCGCATTCGAGGAAAACGAGCCTGATGGAAAACAGGCCAAAAAAAGAGAAGACTACCTAAGCTGGGATGACTATTTCATGGGTGTTTCAATATTATCCGCTCAAAGAAGCAAGGACCCAAACACCCAGGTTGGAGCTTGCCTTGTAGACAAGAACAACAAAATAGTAGGAATCGGTTACAATGGTTTCCCAAGGGGTTGTTCGGACGATGAGCTTCCATGGTGCAGGAACGCAGAAAACATAAACGACACCAAGTACCCTTATGTAGTCCACTCAGAAGTAAATGCAATCCTCAACTCCACCAAGAAACTTCACGATGCAAAGATATACGTTGCTCTTTTCCCATGCAATGAATGTTCTAAAGTGATAATCCAATCCGGAGTCAAAGAGGTAATCTATCTTGAGGACAAGTATGCAGAAACAGATTCAGTAAAAGCAGCAAAAAGGATGTTTGATATGGCTGGGATAAAATACAGAAAACTAGAGCCCAAGCGCAAATCCATCCAACTCATCCTGGAGATCTAGATGATTTCCGGACTTCCTTCAATTTTTTCCATAAACCTTTCTTTTCTCTTTTCTAGAAGTTCAAGGACCTTCAATTCATCCACGCCCTCCCGCTTAAACAAAACAAGGCAATGAATCATCATATCCGTACATTCATCTTTCCAGTGTTCATCCTTCCCCTCAAAAAGCTCTGCAATCTCATCTGCATGCGCTTTCATAGATTTCAGCGTATACTTATTCGCCTCTTCTCTCCCTCCATCTCTCTTATCCGAAGCCCTTACAATATCCTCAACAGTTGCCATATTAACCTCTATAAACGTATCTCTACTAAAAACTATTTCAAGGTGCAGGAATGAGCAAAAAAAAGAAAGAAGTTTTAGGAGTTACAACCCAGGGGTGGGTACAGATAGCAGTGATATGTGTTGCAGTTTTGTTTGCTTTCTTCCTTACGCTTAGCGTAGGATATGGGAGTGAAAGCGGAACAACTACTACTTATAGTGGCCAGACCTTAACCTCAGAATTCGCAACCTGCATCACTGAAAGTGGTGCAGTATTCTATGGAACCGATTGGTGCTCCCATTGCCAGGACCAGAAGGGACTGTTTGGAGAACATTTTGAAGAAATAACTTTTGTAAACTGCGATGAGAGCAGAGATCTATGTGTTCTTGCAGGAATAGAGGCTTATCCCACTTGGATTATTGATGGGAAGAAACACCTGGGGGCCAAAAGCCTTGAACACCTTGGTTCCCTTACAGGTTGCGAGGTTGAGGTATGATTGGCATAATCGGTTTTGGAAAACTCGGGAGCGCATTTGCCCAGGGCTTCCTAAACGCCGGTGTCAAAGTTCTCGCATACGATTCTTCTGAAGAGAAGTTAAACCTAGAGGGAATCCGGAAAGCTTCTTCCCCTAAAGAAGTTTTTGAGAAATCCGAAATGGTTTTCTTTGGCCTTAAGCCAGATGCAATTCTTTCCGTGCTCAAGGAAAATCCCACAGAGAAACTCCTTGTTTCCCCTGCAGCCAAGCTTACGCTTGCAGAGATGCAGGAAGCTTCCCCCAATTCAAAACTAATCCGGGTAATGCCCAATATTGCAGCATCCCAAAACCTTTCTCCCATTCCATATGCTCTCGGAAAATCAGTTTCTCAGGAAGACGAAAACACATTCAAGGAGTTCTTCTCCAGGGTGGGTGTAACAGTGAAGGTAGAAGAATCCCAGATGGACATAATTACTGCAATAGTGGGTTCTTCCCCGGCATATTTCGCTTATTTTGCCCGAGCAATGCGCGAAGCTGCAAAAGAGCAGGGAGTCCCAGAAGAAACCGCAAATCTTCTTTTAGCCCAGGTTCTATCAGGAACAGGAGCATTGCTAAGCAAATCTTCATGCGAAGAAATAATGGAAAAAGTAACAACAAAAGGAGGAGTAACTGAAAAAGGAATCAAAGAATTGGAATCAGCTGCAGTCTACCAGGCAATAAAGCACGCAATAAAACTCCAGTCTAAAAAATAAATTCAGGGGAAGTTTATTCCCCGTTAGATCCATTCTTCATTCTTTTCTTCTGCTTGTACTGGTAGTTAATCTGTTCATCGAATGTTTTTGCCGCTACCCCGATTTTCTTGAACGTTCCTTCATCAAGCGGGAAGTAGAGGTGTCCCTTGCCCTGCGGAGGTTCTGAGTCATTAGTCCTCTTCTTCCTCAGTGTATGAATCAAATCGCTCACATCGATTGCAAGTGAGTCCAGCAGAAAATCACCCAGAGTATAATCTGCAGGCCAGTGCTTTGGCTCGTTTGCTGCCCCCCGGGAAGAATCCAGAAAATCCGCTAATATTCCAAGCATCTCAAAGCGTTCCGCCTTTGTAATTCCATCCATCCTTTTTGGGTTCTTCATCACTTCATCTGCGAGCTTTTCCATGATTATAAACTTGTCGAAGCTGTTGATCTTCATCCCCCTCATTTTTTCCTGCACTTTGAGTGGGTGCTCGAGTATGCTCAGGCCATGGTCCGAGAATACCTTTGTCTGCATTGCGACGTATATATTGTCTCGGTTAATCCGGACTTTCTCAGGCATTGTAGTAGGTGCCCCATTTTCATTCTCTACTGTAGGGGACCCTGGGAACGGAATTGCTTCATCCTTGTTTCTCTCATAAGCATCCACCTTGTTCTTGAGTTCCTCTGCCCTCTTCCTTAGCCAAGTAAGGTTCTTTTCAAGGCCTGCCCTTTTCTTCATCGCTTCCTTGATCTTTTTGTATCCCATGTACTGTTTTACTATAGCATTGGCAGAATCAAACACATTCAGGGCCTCTGCTATCGCAGTCATTCCCTGACCTTCAGCCCTTGCAAACAGTATTGCTGCATTCATTGCATCAACGTGCATCAAGAGGACTCTCTTTTCTGACATCTTGGCACCCATGCCATGCTCGATCAGCTGGTCTGAAAGATGTGCAGAAAGCAGGAACTTTGTTTTCAGGTCCTTGGCTTTGTTGACTTTTCTGTTGAATTCATTCACCTTGGATACGGAATCAAGGCTCTTGAATTCTGCGCCAACTACTCCTCCAGTTGCATCCTTCATATTGAATGGCTTCTCATCTGTTGTGTCAGGCAGTATAATCACAGGTATTTCCGGCTCTTCGCCTGCCTTTTTCATCTCTTCAAGCTCTTCAAGTGTAACCACAGGCAATTCAATGATCTTTTCCTCTTCAGTCTGCACTTCCTGAACTAATGGAAGATCTTCTACAGACTCGTTAAACTCCTCTGCAAGTTTCTTCATCTCCGAAGCCCTTTCATTGCCCAGTTTTTTCTTAATCCTCTTTTGCTGGGTAAGCTTTTCGAGCCTCTTTGCAACTCTTTCTCCAGTTGCCTTTGCATTTGCCTTTTCAACATCCGTCTGGCCTTCAAGCTGCACATATGCCATCGCAGTAGTCAAGAAGTCCGCGTACATCTCAAGGATTGGCTTTTCACTGTACTTCCTCTCGTATTTCTGAAGCTGCTCATCAGTCCTGAGCGCTTCCTCTAATATTACATATCTCTCCTGCACATCCTCAACATTCAGGCCCCTGTAGAACTTTGCCATGTTGGTTCCCTTCTCAAGCTCAAGTCCGTTCTTTGCAAGCACATCTGCAAGTGCAGGCTTCTCAAGAGGTTCAGGTTTAGGTTCAACTTTCTCTCCGTCCCCATCCAGTTCTGGAGCAACTTCATCTACAACTGCAACCTGCGTTACTGTAGGCTTCGCAAGCTCGCTAAGTGCTCTCTGCTCAGGCCTCTCCTGCGCAGGTGCATACATAAAGTATCCTGTAGTAGCTGCAGCCAATACTGCAACACCGGTTGCAACTGCAGTAACTGCCTTCCAGTTATTTCTTGTGCCATCAAGTGTTTTCCTTATACTCCTTCCAGCCTGCCCATACCAAGAATTGTAAACTCCTTCCGCCCTAAGATATTTCTGCTGCTGGTTTTCCTGGCCCACAAAATCCTCGAATTTGGGAGGTAATTTCTTGTTTCCTTCTCCTTTAAATCCATAAACAACAATATTATCAATAACCCTTCCCGAAAGAGTCTTCCAGAATCTTCCCCTCTTCTCAGGTTCTTCAATCTCTTCAACCTCTTCAAGTGGAACCTCTTCAGTAATCTCCCTTGCAGGCAGTTTTGATTCAACAGCTGCCTCTGCAGCTTCAAGAAGCGCTGCCGCATCTGCTTCTGCAGCCTTTGTTTCAGCAGCCTGCAGTGCTTCAAGGTCAGCAATTACTCCGCTGTCAAAGGTCCCCTCTTCAGAGGGTTCTCGGACATCATCACTTGTAATGCCTTCAATTTCTTCACCAAGGGCCGCAGTAGTCTCCCCAACAAGTTCTTCAGCAGAAATCTGTTCAATCTCTTCTCCTGCCGCATCCTCTTCTGTAAGCACTTCTCCGGAATCTCCTCCTTCAAGCTTCTCAGTAAGTATTGTAAACTTATTTTCCATCTCAGTTACTCTTGCCTCAATCCGTTCTGCCACTGCCTCAAGCCCATAAGCATCTTCATCCACAAGTTCGAGCATCAGGTATGCCCTGTCTGCCCTTGCTTCTGCTGCCGCACTCGCAGCATTGGCGTTATCCAGGGTTTCCAAAAGTTCTCCAATCCTCTCGAGTGCAGATTTATTCTCTCTGATCAGGTCTTTTTCCTGTATGGGTACCCGGGTCTGAAGCCAAACATCAAATCTAAGCTTTTCCAGTTCGCCAATTGTTGAATATGACTTTCCTGTAAGACCATCTTCCATTTCTATTGTATCTTCTGCAGAAGCGCCATTCATTCCCAAGGTGTTTCCCACTAACACGTAATAGTCCCTTACAATGTCAGAAGTCTGTATAATTTCCCTGCAGCGGTCCACAACCTGCTCATACGGAGCAAAGCTGAGCATCCTCAATTCAGAGTATGCACCGCTCAGGCTTTCATACTGGCTTTCCTTTTTGATAAGCCACATCTCAAAATCATAAAGTGCTTCTTTGGTTTGTGTAATGTCTCCAAACCCTTTTACAAGCCCGTACTTTGCACGAGTATAATCATTAGTAAGGTCTCTTTTCTTTTGCTCAGAAAGAACCTCAACCGCTTCGGTTACAGCCGCTCTTGTCCTCTCGTGGTTGTGCAGCCATTCGTTTTTGTCCCTGTTGAGTGTTTCAGAAATAAGCGTGTGAACGTTTGCGTAAGGAAGGAATTTTCTATTGTTCTTCTCATGCTCGAGCCTTTCTGCTTCGTTCTCGGTAGGAGTGTTATTTGAGCTGGTTCTTACCCCCCACATCATAGTGCTCGGTTCCTTGACCTCTGGCAAGGGTTTGTTCGTGCCTGCACCTACCAGTGCTGCCCTTAGTGTACCATCTCTGTCCCTGATATCCATAGTATTCTTTGCTCCCTTTGGAAGTGAACGAACCTTTGGCTCTGGAGGGCCATCTTTATCCTTGGATGGCTTTTGAGTAGTATTCATAGTACATATTCTTCCATAGAAACCCTTTTAAATGTTATACTTTCTTCCATTTATTGACACACTTCCCTAAAATACTATATACCCCTCCTTTTCTATAGAGTATTATGGATGATTTCACGGCCACCCATAAACAATGCCAGCACTGCGGCAGCTATTTTCCTGCAGATGAAGCCCAATATTTTGAAGGCATGCTCATTTGCCCTGCTTGCCACGGTACACTCCAAGAAGAAGAAAGGGAAAAAGAGGAAAAAATGGAGGAAAAAGCCCGTGAATCCGAAACAAGTGAAGAAATAAGTACTACAGTAGGGGAATGTGAACGTTGTGGAAGATCCACAGATGTATTCTACATGTTAGGGGGAAGAAAGCTTTGCAAAATTTGCTACGATATGTCTTCCCAGGATTTCCTTTCCAGGGGCCCTGGAGGCTCAGCCACACCTATTCGCATAACCAAGGTAGAAAATGAAGAAAAAGGCCTTTTCCAGAGACTAATTGATGCAATTACCGGAAAAGAAGAAGAAAAATACGAGCGTGCAGAAATAGAAGAGGCCCCAAAAGAGTCCCAATCAATAAAACCAGAAAAGAAAAAACAAGAAGAAATCTAAACCTGCCTTCTCCTACTTATTTCTCCATTCTTGTAAGTAATCGTATCCTCCTTTCCATCCCTTGAAAGAGTCAAAGTAACGATCTCATGGTCCACACTCAGGGAAAGAAGATATCCATGTGCATCCCTTGTGCTTATTGTATGAGTTGCCTTGTCAACGCTCACTGCGAAATCCGCTTCATCCAGGCGTTCAAGAGCCCTCTCAAAATCAGAGCCCATCTGCTCTCCAAATGCCTTATGCGCTTCTTCAAATGCGCGCAGGCAGTATTCCCTCACACCCATAACCCTCTCGGGTATTTCAGAAAGCGGATTAACCTTTGTCATTTTTTCTTCAGTTTGAATCTCATTATCCTTAAATTCTTTCATATTAGCACCTCATCCCCGCAGACCCCTCTTATTCATTTTCTTCTTTGGGCCTCCATTTATCGAATACAAAATGTCATTTCCGCTGCACTCAACTGAAAAAGTCCCATCCCTGCTTTCCAGCCGCCCACTTCTCGGCCCAGTGGCCACATAAATTGTTTTCTCATCCATCACAGGAACGTTAACCCCCCTTTCCTTCAGGAAGGTAAGGGGGAAATCCATAATTTCCCTCTCTCCTGCAGTTAGCTCATAAAACGGAGTCCTCGGTCCCTGCATTCTCATGAATGTGTCGTTAACCCTGCCAACACCCATTTTGCTTGGGGTCATCCCCCTTAATCTTGATTCTGCTTTTCTCAACTCTGTTTTTGTTACCATAGCTTACTTACTCAATTCAGAAATAAAAACCTATTCCCCGCGTTTCCCCACTCTTTTTATTCCTTTTCTTCAAAATACCTCCATGCTCGAAATAATGTGTGGGGTGCTCCCAATAGTAGCAGTAATTGGCATTTTCTTCATGGTTGCCGCCGTAAGGATCGTTCCTCAATACAAAGAAGGGGTTCTCCTTACCTTTGGTAAATACACAAAAGATGTAAAGCCAGGTCTCAACATAATCATCCCTATTGTTCACACCCTCATTACAGTAGATAAAAGAATTACTACGGTAGACATTCCTAAACAAGAAGTAATGACTCGAGATAATGTTCCTGTAGCTGTAAATGCAGTAGTTTATTTCCGCGTGCACAAAACCAAGGATGCAATTCTAGAGATTCAAAACTATCCCTATGCAGTTGCACAGTATGCACAAACTGCCCTCAGGGATGTAATTGGAGGAATAACCCTCGATACCCTGCTTGTAGAACGAGAATCCATCTCAAAGGACATCAAGGAACTTGTAGATCGCGAAACAGATCAATGGGGAGTAGACATAACCGCAATCAAAATCCAGGACGTAGAGCTTCCGAAGGACATGAAGCGTGCGATGGCAAGACAGGCAGAAGCAGAGCGTGAAAAGCGAGCAACAATCATCCTCTCTGGGGGAGAACTCGAAGCCTCTGAAAACCTCAGGAAAGCGGCGGAGAACCTCTCAAAATCCACTGGAGGTTTGCATCTTAGAACACTCCAAACATTGGCGGATGTAAGTGCAGATCAGTCCAACACAATAGTATTGGTTACACCGCTGGAAGTACTGAGAGCAATGGAAGGAATGGGCGTTTCAAAGTTCCTTGGGAAGAAAAAGGAGAAGCCTAAAAAATAATTTCTCCTACTCCCACTCTTTTTACTTTCTTTTCTTCAACGTCCAGCACAGTTGAGCTCATCCTATGCAGGGTTTCCCCTCCATCTAAAACAAGATCTACTTTCTCAATAATTTCATTATCAATTTCTGAAACACTTACAGGAGCTTTCCCCCCGCTCTTGTTCGCACTCGTAGTGATTATTGGCATATTCAATTCCAGGCTTAATTTCCGCATAAAAATATGCTCTGGGATCCTTACCCCGATCTTTCCCTCCTTCACAACCGGAAGCTCGTTTTTCGCTTTTAAAATCAATGTGGTTGCTCCAGGAAAGGCTTCCATTACCGCGCCCAGCGCTTTCCCTTCAACTTCTGCATATTCTTTTACCATTCCCATTCCACCAAGCAAAACTGAAAACGCAGAACTCTCTTTTCCTTTAATTCTCTTCACCCGTTCTACTACTTCAGAATTTCTTGCATCCCCCCCAATTCCATAAACAGTATCCGTAGGATAAATCAAAACCCCTCCAGAAGAAAGAACTTCCTTTGCCCGTGCAAAAGATTTATCATATTCTTTCTCAATCGAAAGTATTTCAGTCATATTTCCTCAACCTGGATTGGCCCATAGCGTTTTTCGAGTTTCCTCAATTTTTTGATTCCTTTTCCAAACAAGTAAGCCATGTCATGGGGGTGTGCATACAGCACAAACTGGTTTCCCTTTTTCTCAACTTTAAACTGGTAACTCATTATTTTGGAAAGAGTGGATTCAAGCCTTCCTGAGCCTCCTCCTCTTCCTGAACTCCTTCCACGCCCCCTGCTTCCTCCAAATGGAGTAGCCTTCTCCATTGAAAGCACAACCGTTTCTTCTCCAAATTTATACAGCTCATAATCAAGATCTCCGCTCTCAAACTCCCTCACCTCAATCACAGGCCTCGCTAAATCCTGTTCTCTCATACCAGTAGGCACTTTTACAACTTGCTCAAGCTCATACACATGCCCTATTTCTCCTTTATCAATCAGGATAACAGTATCTACAATCTGCGGAATCACTCCAAGCTCCACCTTTCCAATAAGCCTCTGAATTGCATCAATCGCACGGTGCCCGTGCACAACTCCTACGAGCCCAATTCCCGAAAGCCTCATATCCGCAAAAATCTGGAAATCCTTCATCTTGCGCACCTCATCATAGAAGGTGTAATCTGGCCTCACAAGCAGCAAAACCTCTTTAGTATTGTCAAAATCCCCTTCCAATGCAGTATACTGTGTAATTGCATCCACCACCCTCATATCACGAGGACTTTCCATGGTTTTTACAACCTTCTTTTTTCCGTAGTAGTATTCCGCAAGCGCAGCAGCGAACGTGGATTTTCCGGACCCGGGTGGCCCGCAAATCAATATTCCTTCCGCCTTATTGTCAATCCTATCCTTCAATTTCTCAGAAACATTGTAATACGAAAACTTCAGTTTTGTTATCGGTCTTACAACAGTAATTTCAAACCCATCCGAAAAAGGAGTCTTTGCAATTACAATTCTGTACAATCCCATTTGGATAACCGAAGCCCCCACTTTATCTATCTCAAAATAGTAACTCCTGTTTCTGGTAACAGCTTCAATTATTTCCTCCCCCATTTTCCGAATATAGTCCAGAGCAATCGGCTTTCCCATTTCCTCTACAAGCACCTCTCCAGGATTTCCTCTTTTTCTTACAACAGTGCAATTTTCCTTGAAGTGTACGCTCATCACGTCCGGTTTATCAAAGTATTTTTCAAACTCTAGTTTCTTGAATTCCTCATGCGCACCCAAATACAAAGTTTCAATCCCTTCCGCAAGCGCAGCCTCATGCTGTACTCTATCTCCAGTAATGAGCTTTGCTCCCAATCCCTTTGCAAGCTCCCTAATCATGAAGTCTAGCGTTCCCTCAGTTTTTGCATATCTTACCTGATCTCCCCTAGGCCGTTCTCCCTCAACAACAACCTCAATATCTGCGTCCTTTTCCATTTCCCGTAATTTTCCAATCACAGAAAACCCGGCAAATCCAATCTCTTTGTTCATGTTTGCCTGGTGCTCTAACTCTGCAATAGTGGCCCGGTGAACGTAAAACCTCCCAGTAAGTTTCTTCTTCTTGATTAGCTCAACTATTCTGCCATCTACAATTACACTGGTATCGCAAACGTAATCCACATTAACACCTGGCACTATTTGCCCAGTGTAGAATAAATAGGTTTAGCCCCCTCCAGGGCTATTTCTTCCTTTTCTTCCTTGTTGCGTTCATTCTTGCGGTTTTCCTCTTTGCTTCAGCTTCCTTTACAGTAAGGGATCTTGAAGCGCCCTTTTTAATGTCCTCATCATCCAGCTCGTACTCCCCGTTTCCTTCCTCTTCCCAATCCCCATGCTCTTCAGCTTCCTGCTTTCTTGCAGATATTCCCTGGACTACCTGTATCAGCTTAACGATTATCCAGACCAGTATGAACAGCAGCACTCCTGCACCCACAGTAATCCAGTCCGCAGCCACATTCACATACACTATACACATTGTTACGTACAGCGCGATGTTTATGGGGAGCTTTGCAAACAGCATGAATGCAATCTTCTTAGGGAGCAGGTGGTAATACACCAGAATCATCGAAAAGAAGCTCACTGCTGCCAGCCCAAGGGTAATCGAGAAATAAAGCGGATTATTGTAGATGTTTACCCAGGAGTGTGGCACCACAGATTCGTACATTTGCCTGAACAAATCGAACGAAACGAAAAGGAAAATCATCGTGTTCTCAAAAGCCGTGTTCCACCCCAATAGTTCCTTCCTGTACCTTCCGTAGTACAGCGTCATCATAAAAGTTGCAAAAATAAGTGGAACAGCAAACCACAGCATATCTGGTTCGGTTGCGGGAGCCGCGAGAAGATCCATAAATCTATTCCAGATCATTCCCGCAATAGCTTCGGCACCATTAGCAGATTCAATGCTCATGCAGGCTATTCTTTAGTGTATTTTATATTTGTTGCTTTTCTCTCCCGACCAAGCGCATATTTTTAAACCGTTCGCTGCACTCTAATAGCTCGTCAACGGCCATAGGGAGCTGGAAACACCCGAACCCATCTCGAACTCGGAAGTTAAGCGGCTCCACGGCTTTGCCAGTACTGTTCTATGAACGGAAAAGCGAGCTGCTGTTGACACTCATCTTCAATAGCCCAAATTCTCAGCCACTAGGATAACATTTATTCTTCCGGGCATCTTTTGCCAGCTATGAACAACTTTAGTGCAGCATATCCTGTCCGTGCTGCTGCAATCCATGCATTTGCCAGTAATTACACACGGTGTTTTTTTGCCGAAGTGTTTTGCAGTTGCCGGAGCTGCAACATTCCGGATTCTTTCAACCGCCCTTTCCTCGTTTTCCACAATTTTATTCTTTCCAGCGACGATAATAACTTTTTTGGGCCCGAATGTAATGGCACTAACTCTGTTTCCGGTGCCGTCCATGTTGACCAGCTTTCCATCCTGGGTTACTGCATTGCTCGAAGACAGATAAACATCAGCAAAAAGGCTTTGTTTTCGTATTTCTGCAGCCTCTTCCCCAGAGTTTGCCATTCCCCAATCCAATAGTTCATATTTCTTTTTTTCCAACGCTGCAAAAACGCCAATCTGTTTCAGTGTTTTGCTGCCACCAAAACCTATTGTTGCGTTTTCAGGAATAGAATCCAGAATTTTGGCTAAGGCTTCTTCTTTGGTCCCTACAAAAAAAGTTTTCATGTTATTTTTTTCTAAATTCTTCATTGTAATTGTGATCACTTGGTCCATAAGCCAATTCTATTCTCTAAGCCTTTAATAAGGCACAGAAATTTTTGAAATGAACTAAGGCGAAAAA
The DNA here is from genome assembly GCA_030613375.1 of Microcaldota archaeon. Classification (GTDB taxonomy): domain Archaea; phylum Micrarchaeota; class Micrarchaeia; order Anstonellales; family Bilamarchaeaceae; genus CAIKOA01. Next base: position 4,072 of record JAUWMC010000008.1, on the reverse strand, counting down.
GCGAGCTGCCTCTTGGCATTCATCTTCACTTATTTTTTCCTTCAGCCTTTTCCATATCTTTTTATTATTTGCAGCACTAGCCCCTTTGGTGAAGAAATGCACAAGGTGACCTTAACTCACATTGGGGTAGTTTCATTAGGGAGGCTGCTCGCAATCTGGACTTTTGTAATTGGATTGATTTCGCTGGTGCTCTATACTGTCCTAATGATGCTCATGGCCTTGATCGGCCTTGCAGCCGGAACAGATATGGTAGGTACATTCATTGGGCTGGTAATCGGCCTTGGGATGGGCGTTGCAGGCCTGGTAGTTTCTGCAATTATAATGTTCATCGTAGGCGCAGTCAGTGCGATAGTTTACAATATCGTTCTCGGAGTCGGAGGAGGAATCGACATTGATTTCAAGGAGAGAGCTGGAGAATGATAATTAGAGAAAAGGAAGAAAACGCAGCATGAATTCCTGCCATGGCCATTCTTGGTCTGGTGGTCATGCTCGTAGGCATTTTTACGAGCCTCTACCCTGCAGATTATGGAATAATGGGCGGAGCGGTACTCTGGATTTTCACCGGAGTAACAGGCAATTATCTCAAAATTAAAGAGAAAAAGGAGGGGTAAACCCCCTTATCCCTCTTGTTCTAGTATCACGATTCAACTTATCTGTCCATGCTTTATGCTCATCGTCCTGGATTTTGGTCCGCGGGTCCTTCCGGATCTCAGCCGCAATCGTTTTAATCATTATCTTCAGCAATGAATCCGTATGCTCGTCCTCCTTAATCTCTTTAAGCAGGGTTAAGATGTAAGGGTTGTCGAAACATTCACGCTTTTTCCATCCGGAATACAGGAAATCGACCATACGCTTTCTCAACTTCTGGTCTTTTTTTTCTGCTAGGGAAATCCTTTGGAGTGATGACACCAAAATATTGCCATTGCAATCGTCCCGCTCTATATGGGTAAGCGCGTGATATCGTTTGTCAGGCCGCCATTCCTTCTTGGACCAAAACCCTTCCAATAATCCAAATATGCGATTTCTCATCCCCGGTCCGGCTTTTTCATCCTTGCCGAATTCTGCAAGCAAACGAAGGGCAACAAGCTCCTCCCTGCCGCGTTCATGCTTTATGATCCTTTCCAGTACCCCGATCGTCCTTTCCCCGAATTCTAGGTCAGACATCCTGTGCTGGTGTTTTAGGTAACCTTCCCATGAATCCTCTAGCTCAGACATCCTGTGCTGGTATTCTTGGCGGCCCTCCACAGAAAAATCAGACAGCTGGTCTTCTTCCCATGGGTATTCCAGCGAAGCTATCGCGAGTTCGTTGAGTTCACGGCCCAGTTCCTTGTTAGTGGCAATCATAAGGAGGTTACTGATTGCATCTCCATGCAAGCGCATGTCTTTACACCAGGCACAAATAGAATGTTTTGCCAACCTGGACACTTTCCCGAAAATTTCCACAATTCGCTTGCGCTCAGCAAATCCCGTTTTTGCATTCCAGAAGATTGAGTTAAGGTGGCCCATGGCATCTTCCCTCACAGATTTTTTGCTATCCTGCAACATCTCTTCAAAATAATCAATTATTTTTTCCTTGGCAGCCACAACTGTGCTTTCTTCTATGGCAATCTTCTTTAGACAATGGTGGAGCCTCTTCCCTTTGTATTCTGAGGCCTTTACGTGGCATTGGGCAACCTCATCACGAACGGTTTGCGGCAGCCTGGAGTATGCATTGCATGAAGTGAGCAGCGCCAGGCCGCAAATTCCAAGATACTTAGCTGCTTTTGCCCTGAAAGAGATCTTAGGTGGCAACTGAGATTTTCTTTTTTTCAGTTGCAAGCCCCTACCATCTATTTTCATAAAAATATTTAGATTGCAACATTTTATAAATTCTCAATGCAGGGGAAGGGATTCGAACCCTCGAACGGACTAACCGACCAGACCCTGAATCTGGCGCCGTTGACCACTTGGCTACCCCTGCTCGTCGTCCCTTTCTTTTTCAGAAAAAGAAAGGTTCGGTTCTCCCAAAGAAAAACGATTTTGAGAGATTACTTTCCAAAACTAGAAAAGTGAAGAATAACTAGAGGGGTTTTCTTTAAAAGCTAAACCCCAACTGTGTTTGTGTCCTTGATTTCAGTGAGCCTTTCAAGCAAGGTTACGGTGATGCTGTACATAGGCATTTCCTCCCAGTTCTCCACCACATTTCCCTTTTCGAAATGGGAATAATTATTCTTGATTATGTTCTGAAGTTTGTAGATGTTATTCTGGATTGTATTTGCATGAGTCTTAAAGTCTTCAGTGCTTTCCGCGTTCTGCATCCTCTCGAGGTCATTTAGCCTTAGGTTTATCTGCTTCGCCCTCTCTTCTACGAAACTAAGGAGGTCTTCTTCTCTTTTAAAAGTCATGTCAACGTCTTCAGCTAATTCATCTTCCGGAGGAGTTCTATCTTCAGCCATAAGCTCACCAAATCTTTCATCTCAACTTAATTATAAAAACTATGCTGTTAGTGCGAAGCACTTGTGCCGCGCAAAGCGCGGGCACTTCTCACTGCCATGCGGCTTAGATTTGCCTGACGGCAAATACGCCACATTTTCCCATCCGGGAAAAATGCGGCCGCCGGGAATTGAACCCGGGCCTCGAAATTGGCAATCTCGAATCATAACCACTAGACTACGGCCGCAAAATGTCTAACATTTCTTTATTGTGAAAAACCAGAGAATACTGCCGATTTCAATCGAGCAGTTGAATCTGGCATAAATTTATTTCGTAATAAGGTTAATAAACAGATTAGTGGAAACACCGGAAACCTACCCCTTCCTTTTCTATATAAATATAAATTAAGAAACTACATTCAATGCGCATAAAAACAATAAAAATAAAGTTGGGCCAACTAACCTCAAAGAAAAGAAAACTCTTAGAAACAGAAATAGAAAACTTCAACAGAAACTTAAGAGGGGAAAAAGCACCACTCTACTCAGCAACGCTTCAGCACACAACAAGATACTACAAAAAGAACAGAATAAAGAAAAACAAACCCTATCCCCTATCACTAAGAAACGACGTATTCAAACTCCTAAAAACAAAAAACAAAAGATACAAATATTTCTTCAAAATCCCAATTTATGGAGTTCGTGGAGGGATACTTGCACCTCTTCACGTAACCGGTTATCACACACCCATAATGTGCAATTCTGATTCATTCGGAGATTCCAAAATAACAAAACAGGGAAAAGACTTCTTTCTGCACCTAACCTGCAGAAAGAAGAAAAACAAATCAACAATACACAAAAATTCCATTCCAATATCCGTGGACTTAGGCGAGAGGAACCCTGCAGTTTCCGTGACTCTGCACCACACTTTAATGAACCCAATTTTCCACGGAGGAAAAACCCTGAGAAAAATAAGAGCTCACCACAGAAGGTTGAGAACAGCACTGGGAAAGAAAAAACTCCTGAAAAAGATAAAGCAAATTGCACAAAAAGAGCAAAGGGCAGTAAATGCAGTATTGCACAAAATAAGCAAAGATCTGGTAACCCATGCACAAAACCTCAAAAAGACAGGAAAACGCCCAGTAATCTTGTTAGGCGACCTTAAACATATACGAAAAGCAGCACAAAAGAAAGGAAGGAAAATGAGGCGAATAATCAACCAGTGGCCTTTCTACAGACTCCAGCAATTCATTACATACAAGGCCATTAGTGCAGGGATACCTGTAGCCTTAATAGGCGAGAGAAACACTTCCAAAACCTGCCACAGGTGCAAGTGCAAAGGAACAAGGAAAAAAGGGCTCTTCAAATGCAAAAACTGTGGATTAGAATACAATGCAGATATCAATGGCGCAATAAATATTGGCCATAGGTTCCTGGACTATATGTTCAAGAACAGAGCGACAATGACTCCGCTCCAAAGTGGTGCAGTGAAAATTGTTTGTACGACACCACAACCTTCAAAAATCCAACCGTGTGGATACCCCTCACTTTAGAGGGGAGGATGTCATATTTTAGAGTTTAGACAACATAATGAATAAAAAGAGAGCGGAGTTAAAATCTTCTTTACTCCTTTTGCTGGGATGGCAGATAGGCTATGCGCCTGA
>JAUWMC010000030.1 GCA_030613375.1 Microcaldota archaeon | reverse complement strand
TCTATTAACTATTACAAGGAGATAGACCTTAAGGTGCCTGAGCCGGAAGAAGAAGAGCCTGCTAAAAAGGAAGAATCTAAGGCTGAAGGGGAAGAAAAGAAGGAAGAGAAGCCTGTTGAGGAACCTAAAGAGGCTCCAAAGAAGGTTGTTCCGCCTGCAGCAGACAAGGCGACTGAGTAAAGGTGATGATTATGGCTGAAGAAGAAAAGAAAATTGAGGAAACAACACCTAAGACTGAGGAAAAGAAAGAAGAGCAGCCTGTGGAAGCTCCAAAGGAAGTAAAGGAAGTGTCTAAGGAAACATCTCCAGAAGAGACGAAAGCTGAGACGAAGGAAGCTGAAGCTCCTGTAGAAGAAGAGGAGAAAAAAGAGGTCAAGAAAAAGAAGCCGGGAAAGCTTGCGATTATACACGTGTACTCATCTAAAAATGATACGATTATTACTGCGACTGATATTAGTGGCGCGGAAACCCTTTCCTGGGCAAGCGGAGGAATGATGGTTAAGTCCTCCAGGGAAGAAGGAAAGCCTTATGCAGCAATGCAAGCAGCACAGAAAGTCGTGAATGAGTTGAAGGAAAAGGGCGTAGACACTGTTCACATTAAGATTAGGGCTCCTGGAGGAAATGGTTCAAAGACTCCTGGAGGAGGAGCACAGGCAGTAGTAAGGACTGTTGCAAGGATGAAGGTCCGTGTTGGGAGAATAGAAGACGTTACACCGATACCTACAGACTCCATGAAAAGAAAAGGGGGAAGAAGAGGAAGGAGGGTGTAGCTATATGAAAACAGAACTTCTTGAATCAAAAGGAAACAAGGTTTCCATGAAAGTGAGTGGAACGGATCTTGCGTTCCTGAACGCTGTGCGCAGGTACATCATGGGAAGGATTTCCACAATGGCGATAGATTCCATTACCATGTATGAGAATACCTCGTCTATGTTTGATGAGTATGTGACGCACCGGATTGGGCTTATTCCCATTATTACTCCCAAAGGATCGAAAGAGGGAATGGAAGTGGCCTTTTCTTTGGATGAGACCGGGCCAAAGGTTGTTTATTCCGGAGACATGAAAACCAAGGACAAAGATGTTAAGGTCGCAAAAGAAAAGATTCCGATTATTACTTTGTTTGAGGGACAAAGCCTGAGGCTTGAAGGGAAGGCGGTTGTTGGAACCAGCTCCACACACGCAAAGTTCCAGACCGGGATTGCATCCTACTATGAGGATGAGAAGGGGAATATTGTGTTTAAGGCTGAGGGCTTTTTCCAGATGAACCCAAAAGAGATGATTGTGCGCGGATGCAAACAGCTTGAGGAAGACCTTACTGATTTGGGAAAGGATATAAAGAAGGCGAAGTAAAATGAGTGATCGGGGGGATCCTTTTTCTTTTTCTCCAGAGGTTATTGACGAGTTTTTGAAAAAGCAGTATGGAATTGTTGGAAATCATTCTGCTGTGCAAATTTGTGGGTGGACTAAAAGGCTTCTTCGTGGAAAGGGGGCTTGCTATAAACAGAAATTTTACGGTGCTGATACTGCATCCTGTGCGCAGATGAGCCCTGCTGCTGCCTGGTGTTCTCAAAATTGCATATTTTGCTGGAGACCTATGGAATGGATGGAGTTTAAGCCGATGGGTGAGAATTCTGTTGATTCTCCTGAGGAGATTATTGAGGGGACTGTAGCGGCTAAAAGGAAACTTATTTCTGGGCTTGGGGGGGCTGAAGATGTTAATGAGGAATTATTTCGAAAAGCATTGGATTCGTTTCCTGCACATTGGGCAATTAGTTTATCCGGGGAGCCTACGCTTTACCCTAAACTTCCGGAATTAATTAGAAATTTGAAAGAGAGAAAGGAAGTTAAAACTGTATTCCTGGTTACTAATGGACAAGAGCCGGAGATGCTGCTTAGATTAAAGGAAGAGAATGCTTTGCCTACGCAATTGTATATTTCTGTTGATGCTTCTGATAAGGAAACTTTTGATAAAGTAAATGTTCCTGTTTACCCAGATGGGTGGGAGAGAATAAACCGAACGCTTGAAGAGATTGTGGATTTTCCGTGCAGGAGAGTTTTGAGATTTACGGTAATTAAGGGGGTTAATGATATGGAGGGGATGCTTCCGGAATACGGAAAGATGTTTGAAAAAAGCGGTGCTGATTTTATTGAGGTGAAGGCGTATATGCACCTTGGGTATTCAAGAAAAAGGTTGGATGCGGAGAATATGCCTTCGCATGAGTATGTGAAGGAGCTTTGTGAGAAACTTTTGGAGTTTTTGCCGGATTATGAGTTTGAAGATGAGGTTGAGGTTTCCAGAATTGTGCTACTTAAGAATAAGAAGTCTAAATATAAGAATATTATAGGGACTGTGGATGGGTAACTTAGATACATTTATAAACTCTTTCTAACACAATTAGTAGTATATGTCCTATGCTAGACGCAAGAGAAAAAAAGGGCTTGCAAGAGAGGCCCGTGAAAAACAAAAGCCTAAACCTATTTCTACAAAGGCTCCTTTGGAATCAAAAGAAATTGCTCAGAATAGTAAAGTTAGCTTAGGAATTAGGCTTGGGCTTATTTGTGTGGGCGCATTTATTGTAGCAGTTGGGGCCATTTCATTAATAGGGACTCAAACTGGAAGTAAGAGAGACTTTGAAAAATCAAAGAAAGACAAAACAATGGAAGTTTTTGTTCCTGGGGAAGGAGTTTATGAAATTAATGTGGGGGCGCTGCAAAAACTAGATCTTGTTATTACAAATAGCAAAGAAGATCGAGAAAAAGAGCATTTTATTACTACTTCAAGCGAAGGGGGAGGGATAATGGAATCCATACCTTTGCCATTCTGGGAAAGTAGATCTAGGGCATTGGAAAAGGAAGAGAGAAAGGGTGAAAAACCACAAAAGAAAAAGGCTCCCAAGTGGCCAGAACAACTCTTTTGGGCACTCCCCGTAGACAGAAAAGAGGGAAAAAAGAGCGACGGGGAAACAAACGATGAGAAAGAAGAGAAAGTTACTGGTTCTGTCTGAATTTTGAATACAGTTTGGGACAGCAGCGGAATAGAATTTATAAGCACTTTTCTACATAAACATATAATGGCGAGAAAGGCAAACTCCCTTCGCAGCGCGGGAAATGGAAATCCGAACGCTAAGAGAAGTTGGTTTAGGAGGCATCCTCTCGCAAGTGGGCTTCTCGTTGTTGGAGTTGCTGCTGTTAGTACATATCTTTTTGTTTCCAGGCCATGGAGTGGGAGGAAACCTGTTGGGAAAGAGCCTGCAGCAGAAATCAGGGCAAATGAGAGCAAGAAGAATGAGAGAAAAAAACAGCTTGATACGCTGCGGCAAATATTGAAAATCAGGAAGGAGCTGAAAGAGAAGGGGATGCTGGAGGGGAAGGAAGGGGTTCTTCATGTTACAGTATCTGATTTGGAAAAGAAGTTCAGGACTTTTGCAGATGGGGTTGGGAAGGATACGCTTGTAGATGTTTTGAAAGAGTATGAGGGCCAGGTTGCGGAGCTTGAAAACGAATACCTGGACGCAACCGAAGGCATGTACATTGATGAGGAAAGTGGAGAAGTGGTGGGGAGCAGGTTCGAGGAGGAAATTGAAGTGGGGCTCAGGCTTAAGCTTATGGAGGCGAAAACAAAACAGAACCTGCTTCTGGAAAAAGTTGATGAGATTGAGCTTGCAGAGTCCGGCTTGCTGGGAATGAACAGGGAGGATCTTGAAATTCTTCTTTTGCAGACGGATGGATGGGAAACATACCTGCCTGTGAACTATTATCCATGGGAGCAGGAGTATCCTAGGCATTTGATATTGAAAGCAATTTACATTGCGGGATGGATGGACGGATAAGGGCTAAGAAGTGATTTCTTCCATCCTGTTGGTTTTTTCTGCTTCTTTTATTTCTTGGGCAACCCTTCTTCCAAAACTTACTGGTTCTCTGTACAAATAGGACGAATAGGGCGTGAAGCGGGTTCCCGGAGAACCGGGCATCCTAAAGGAAACATCGAAAACTACGAAGCGTTCCTTGCCGTCTCTTTCTTCAATTGCGCCCTGCAATGCAAAAGGTCCAATGAGACCTTTTGGATAGAATTTCTTTACGGTTTCTACGAATCTTTCTCCGGCTTCGATTCCAGTTTGGAGGAGGGATTCGCGCATTGTGGATGCGATGTGGCCGGCTTCGATTGTAGTGAATCTTTTGTATTTGAGGGCTTCGATTTGCTGAGGCGCTGGAAGGCGGAGCAATCCATCTAAATTGGTTTGGCGGCGGCAATCTATTCCCAAAAGTTCGAGCTCGTTGTGTAGTGGGGAATAGAAAAAGTTGAAATTGAATTGTGCACCAAGGATAAATTCTTCGATTCTTGCGACCTTGAGATCTTCCTCTTTTATTACACCCTGGGCGAGGAGGGACTGGCTTTTTTCTTGGTATTCTTCAGGTGAGGCGGCAAAGAAAAATGCACGCTCGTAGGAGCGCTTTGCGTCCTGGACCTTAACCAATGAGAGGGAATCAATGGAATCCGGAGTAAATGTTTTGGCGATGTTTACCTCTGCGGCTTCGAGCAAATCGTACTGGTTATTTTTTACAGTGCGTTCTTCTGCACGAAGGAGGTATTTGTTTCCAAAGATTGGGATTTTGAATTTGTTTTCAATGTTGTCATAGCCTACGTAAACGGAAAAGGAGCGGTTGGGGATGAATATAGAACCTTTAAGCAGTCCGAGAACTTCTGGCTTTACCATGTCTGTGAATTCATCTACAAGGATTACTTCGTCTACGATTCCAATTTCTTTTGAGCCGCGCTTGCGGGTTTTGTAATGCTTGGAATAGGTACTGTCGCGACCCTTTTTGCATACAACTACTGATTTGTATCCTTCTGCTTTTGCTCCTTCTGAAACATCCAATGCTGAGTGACTTCCGAGTGTTGAAATAAACATATTGCTCACCTTGGGAATATTTTGCATGATTAGGAATAAAAGAGTTGAGGGTTCGTATTATTAATGTAACCATGGTTACAAGCATTGCAAAAAACCTTCATTTAATAACAATTAGGTTTATAAACATTTTGCCACTAATTATAACACTATGACCAGAATTAAACAACAGTCACATAGAGTTACTGAGACAAGAAGGATAACTCAGATAAATACACTCAGGGGAAAGTATGTTTCTCCCGCAAGAAGCGGGGCACAAACAGCAATGGAAGGACTCTGCCATGCTGCACACAGAAAAGGAACTGGTGCAATGGGAATCGGAGCTCTTGTAGTTGGAACATCTATTCTTGTAGCTGGTGAAGCAAAAGCTTCAGAAAAAGCCACTAACATTATGCTTATAGACGAGAAAAGCGACGTGCAGATGAAAACAGACATCCCCATGTCTCCAGAGGTTTCTGCTGCACTTGCAATAGCAACAATAGTTTCGGCAGCCTCAACACTTTTCTTTGGAGTGAGGGCATTCAAAACCAGAAGAAAAATACCTGGAAGTGTTGGGCCTTCTGGACTTGTTCCCCTTGAACTAAGGAAAGACGAGGGAAATCCATTCCACAATGAAGGAATAAGTGATGAGGAATATGCGAGAATAAGAAAGGAGACTCATGTTTGGGGCAAGAAAAAAAGGAAAGAAAGGTACATGTTCCATATGGACGTTAATAGCATGAAGGTTGGCCTCACTCCAACTGACTTCAAACATACGTTTAACAAGAATACCCTGCCGTTGATGGTATCAATAGGTGCAGTCCTGGCATTTTCAGCGCTCTATCTAGCCGGAAAAGAGATGCCTGTAAAAACGGCAGAGCCTGCAAAGATTGAACAGAAGGATGCTTCAGTGCAGTAGGAGACTGCACAAGAAAGAGGAGAACAAAGATGAAGGTTAGACAAACCAAACAATTCACGATTACTTCATATAATGGAGATCCAAGAATAAGTGGCGTATATGCAGTAATGAAAAGAAAGAAAACTAGATTTTCTATGAAAAAACCTCTTACTGCGGCTGCGATCATAGGAGTGGCTGCACTTGCTATAGGACTGGTTACGCTTGCGGTGGGGGAAAGCAAAAAGGAAAGCCTGAGAATGTGTGTGCACAAAGCCATGCAGGAAAAGGAACATCTGAATAATGAATGGAAACGCAGGCTTTCCCAGAACGTGGTTCATGGGGATGGACAGTATGAATCCGAGCACGCCCTTACTGCTTTGATTGTGGAGAAGGAACAGATGGAAAGGAAATTCCGGGCAACACTGCAGGAATGTGTAGAGAAAAAATAGTTATCCCGGGAACCAATTGACCTGGAAATATTCTTCCAGTGCTTCGGAATAATCTTCAAGTATTGATTCTTTCCCAAGGAATTTTGCCTTTGAGATTCCTTTTACGTGAGAAGGCAGGTCATTGCGCTTCCTGAATTCTTTTATTGCAATGGAGATGTTCCAGAGCTTTCTTTCCCCCATTGAATGAATCCTTCCGTGGTCAAAGAAGAATGGGCGCTTGCGCTTGCGCATAAAGACTGAAACGTGCTCGGTCTGGTCCAGGTATGGGCCACGGAAAGTTTGGGTTTTGGGCAATACTGGGGAACGTAATTCGAATAGAATTATGCATTCCAAATCTGTTGCATGGGGGTGCACTCCAAGCACCTTGAACTCTGCCTTCTTTAGGTAAGATTCCAGCTGGCCTGAAACCCTCCAGATCTGGCCCCAGAGCACATCATCCACAATTTCTTCCTTTGCAAATGAAAGTGCAAACAGGTTCCTTTTCTCTGTTCTTTCTTCAAGTTCTTCTCTGCTCAGCGGATTTGGGAAGAAAAAGGATTCTGAAGGCTCTATAAGGTATGCTGCAGAAAGGAAGATAAGACGCTGGAGGTTTTCTCTAGTTATTACTGCAGCAACATTCCTTGTGAGATCTACTGGGTCGATTACTGTAAGGGGGGTATTGAAATCCGGAACCGAACGGAGGCTTTTGTATTTCTTTTCCTGGTCGATTACGACCGGGAGCTTCCAAATTGAAGCTGCTTTCAGGAACTTCTCGAATGAACCATAGTGGAGCACCATGAGCTCGCAAAGATATCCTGAGAAGCCCTTGGTCTTGATTTCCGCTCCATAGAGAAGGTTTGCCTTGAGAAACTGCTTCAGAAGGAGAACTTCCTTCCTTTGAGTGACCTTCATTTTGGAAAGAACATATTCAGTGTGGAGCTGGGAGCGGTCCACTGAGGATTTTACACGTTCACCTTCCTTCATTTCGTACGATGGAACAAGGTCGAGCCTTTTCCCTTTCAGATAGATGCGAAGGTAAGGGTGCTCAGCATATCCTGTTTCGCGCTGGGTGCGCGGAAAGGCTTTTTTAGCGGCTTTTTCCAGCTTTTTGAACATTTCTTCCTTTGAATATGAAACTGGGAAGATAGCGAAAATATCGATGTCTCCGGCCCCTTTCAGGAAAGTGCCCTTGGCTACAGAGCCTGCAAGGAGGGTTTTCACGCCTTTGGGAAGATGTTTTTTGAGGGCTTTTTGGGTGCTTTCCGCAAGCCTTTTTGAGTTTGATGCTTCCGTCTTGGAGGGAGTAATTTCTTTCAGCACTGCATTGAGTTCCATGGAGTTAAACTGGGCAAAAAAGGTTTTTAATTAGGGGGATTGTTGCGGGTTTTTAAACAATTCTACATAAAGTATAACATATGAACAAGATCCTCCATAAAAAAGAAACTCCTGATAGAGTTAAACAAAAGATAACCCGCATTCGCAGATGGGCCAAACTGCGGAGGATTGGAAGTTCAGCACTCTGCATTGGCATACCATTGACACTGGGTCTTGGAACAATTGGCCTACTCGTGCAAGCCAGCAGGGCAACTGCCCCGGATAGAACCAGGTGCCTGGACTCCATAAATGAGCTTAGGGCTGCAGTAGCACAGGCAAATGAGCTGGGTGAAAATGCTGCCGATGAGCTTGAATTTATGGTAATGAAGCAGAACTTCGTGCCTGATTTTGAAAATGATTCAGATTCAAAAAGAGTAAAGGAAATAATGGAAACACGGGCTCAGCTCAACACACGTGTGAGGGAAAAATGGGAGGCCTGGAAAAGCTGCTCGGAGGGCATGCAAAAATAGCTCCGACGGAGGGGTTTTTTACGACGTTATATTATTAATAAAAATAAAGAAAGGTTTATAAGTTAAATCTTCTAAATTCTGGGCATGAGATGGCTACCGATAATCCTCATTATGTTTCTTCTGTTTTATGGGTGTGTAGAAGAACGCCAGGTAAGTATTACAGGATACGAACAGGTTGAATCAATAACCGGGATGGATATCACCGGGGATGGGGTAAACGATATCCAAATTTACACGTACAATGCAAAGGGGATAAACGATGAAATCGGCCTGTACATGCGAAAAACGGTAACTACGTATCCTGTTTCATATTCGGCACAGCTAACTACATATCCTCCTATAACGGGGGTGGAACTTCAAAACATAAAGGATCGAATAGGTGAATTCAAGGATACAAAAGCCTCAGGAGAAAGCGTATGCTTTTCCAGGCTAGGTATAAACACCGATTCCTGCGGAGATGAGAGTTCCTGCATTGAAAGATGCACTACCTCCACATGCAAAAAAGTAATTGAATACAATGAGGAAAGCTTTGGCCATGAATTGTATTTGTTCAGCTACAACACAAAGGAGCTGGACCAGCTTATAACTGAAGTTAGGGCAACGGGCTCAATAACCAATCAAGAAGACAAGGATAAGATGGCAGATAAGCTTGCGAATATGCTTGCAATTACTGCGAAACTCCAGGGAAGCCTGCTGTTCAGAGCAAATGTGTTTGGAGCTTGCACAACCCCAAATTATGATGCAGGCAAGATACGGGCAGCAATCTCAGAACTTGGAGAATACGAGCTGGAGCCAGGAAGCTATGAGTATAAAGTTGTGATACTTCTAGATGGAGGAAGCAAGGATGAATTCCTTGAGCTTTACCTCAGGGACAGCCCGCCGATACTCCTAGTTGTTGAGCAGTTCTCCCTAAATGTGCTCGGAAACGGAAAGATTTACGAAAAGGATCCGCTTACGGTTGGGTGGGATAGTGTAGATGTAAACGCACCCCACAGATTAGTATATTATGATTTTGTTTCCTCAACCGAACCAAGCGAAGAGGTGATGGCGAAGTGGAGATATCCAAGCGTAAGGGAGAGGAACATTACCGCGCTCAAATACATAAACCAGATTTATGAGAATCCGGTAGGTCAGTTTATGTTTGGAGTTTCTGCAGCAATCTTCAGCATTTTCCTCTTTATGGGATATTACACAGCAGTTGGAGCTGCAATTGCGCTTTGGGTAGTGGTGCTATTCATCTTGCTGCTTTTGTTTGAAACACTCTACCATGTGATACGGGCGGCAATGGACAAAAAAGGCATAAGGCAGGTGCTTATGGAGTCATTCGGGGCACCCATGCCTGACTGGAAAATATATGTAATTGTAGGTGCAGTGCTTGTGCTTGCTGCAGTGCTTGTAAACATGTTTTACACAACACCTGTAGAGGCCAGATTATTTGAGATGAATGCGCTTATCCTAAACATGGGCTCGGACTTTGTGGGCGCAGTAGTTGTGGTACTTTTTGTTATTGGAGTATATACCATATTCCTTGTGGTTGAGGATCTCATTAAGGGTCTGATGCTAGGAAAGGAGTACTATGAACTTAAGGGCGCAACAAAGGAAGATAACTTAGTGGAGCTTGCAAAACTAAGGGAAACCTGGCAGGCTTTGCGCATGCGCGTAGAGGACCTCTCCAAAACCGGAATGGTGGTTACGGAAGAATACGCAATTATTGTTTCTGTTCCTGTAGAAAGGCTTGAGCAGATGATTGAGTCTGGAAAACAGGGAATGGCAAAACAACTCATAAGATTCAATCAAGGAAGGCTGGAAACACTAGATGGAAGGCTGGATGAAAAAGTAAACGTAATGAACGAAAAATGGCCGGAATGGAAAGGGGAGCTTGCAAAAGCCCTTGCTGGAAATGATAGTGTTCAGCTCAACACCCTGCTCTTTATCCCAATGCAATGGAGGGAGTGGGCAGTTGAGAAGTACATAAGCGAAAACAGGATCAAAGGATATGTTCTTGAAAACGAGGTAATTGTAAGAAGGGAAGTAAAGGTTGATGAACTGCTTACAAAAAAACTCAAGAGCCTGCTGAAGAAGAAGACGGTGAAGGAGGCTGTGCTTCTTTCTCAGGACATGGAAGTTTACAATTCATTCCATAAAGGAAAGAAAACAGTAGTGAACGTTCTTTTCCTAAAACTCAAATCTTATGTGGAAGCGCTCTCAAAGAAAATGGGTGCAACTGAAGTAAAGAGATTTGTGATTTCAGGGAAGAAAAACGCTGCGGTTTATGTTATGCACGAAAAATACCAAGCGTTCATTGTTGCTGACAAATCAAAGATAAGAGAAGTAGTGGAAGACTGGAACGCGATGGTCGAAAAACTATCTTAAGCTAAATGAAAAGACAAGAAATTACGGGAGTGTGAGTAAATATGGTCGAAGAATATGGAGCTGAATCCATCAAAGTGCTTGAAGGCCTTGAAGGAGTTAGAAGAAGGCCGGCAATGTACATTGGAGACACTGCAAAACGTGGGCTGCACCACTTAGTTTTTGAAGTGGTGGATAACAGCATAGATGAAGCCCTTGCAGGATACTGCAAGAACATAGAGGTAATTCTGAAGAAGGACGGCACGGTAATGGTAAGGGATGATGGAAGAGGAATACCTGTAGCCATCCATTCAAAAACCGGGAAATCTGCGCTTGAGCTGGTCACTACTGTACTGCATGCGGGTGGAAAGTTTGAGAAGAAAGCTTATCAGGTTAGCGGAGGCCTTCATGGAGTCGGGCTTTCTGTTGTAAATGCACTGAGCGAGTGGATGGAAGCAGAAATACACCGTGGCGGAAAAATCCATATACAGAAATACGCGCTTGGAAAAGCGATTACACCAGTAGAAGTAATCGGAGAAACTGAAACTACCTGCACTATCATACGGTTTAAGCCAGACATGGGAATCTTCACAGGAGAGTTGGAGTTTAACTACCTAAAGGATAGAATGCGAGAGCTTGCATTCCTTAATGCAGGATTGCGCATAGTGATGCGGGATGAGGAATCCGGGCAGGAAGAAACATTCCAGTATGAAGGTGGGCTGAAAAGTTTCGTGGAATACATGAACAAGTCCAGGAAGCCGATCCAACCGCCTTTCAGCTACGGAAAAAACGTAGATGATGTTGATGTGGAGTATGCAATACAATATACGGAGAACTTCACTCATGTTGTGCACTCATTTGTGAACAACATAAACACGATTGAAGGAGGCACGCACCTTGTGGGGTTCAGGATGGCGCTTACCCGCGCAATAAATGAGTACATGAAAGATAATAAGACGCTCAAGGGAAGAAAACTCAGCGGGGATGATGTGCTTGAAGGCCTTACTGCAATCATAAGTGTAAAGGTTATGGAACCTCAATTTGAAGGGCAGACAAAAACCAAGCTCGGAAATACCGAGGTGAAGGGAATTACCTCACGCATAGTATACGAGAGCCTGATGCAGTTCCTTAATGAGAATCCAGCTGAAGCGCGTATGATTGGAGAAAAGGTTCTTGGTGCGATGAATGCAAGAGAGGCTGCGCAGAAAGCAAAAGAGCTTATCCGCAGGAAAAGTGTTTTCGAGAGTTCTGTGCTTCCGGGAAAGCTTGCAGACTGTATTGAGCGCGACCCTGAAAAAGCCGAGATCTTTATTGTCGAGGGAGATTCCGCCGGGGGAAGTGCCAAACAGGGAAGGGACAGGAAAACCCAGGCAATTCTTCCACTTAAGGGAAAGATCCTGAATGTGGAAAAGGCGCAGATTCACAAAATTCTGAAGAATGAGGAAATCAAGACGCTCATAATGAGTTTGGGGACCGGGTTCGGGGATGATTTTGACCTTGGGAAATTGAGATATCATAAGGTTGTGATTATGACGGATGCGGATGTGGACGGAAGCCATATCACCACCCTCATTATGACCTTTTTCTTTCGTTACATGACGGAGCTGATCCAGGAAGGCCATTTGTATATCGCGACACCTCCCCTCTACCTGATCAAAAAAGGAAAATCCGCAAAGTACTGCTGGTCAGATGAAGAGCGAGCGACTACGGTTAAGGAATTCAGTAAGAACGGCAGCGAAAGCGGGATACATATCCAGCGTTACAAGGGTCTTGGTGAAATGAATGCCGATCAGCTCTGGGAAACCACCATGAATCCAGGGAATCGTACCCTGAGGCAGGTTACCATTGACAGTGCTGCCGAGGCGGACCGGATTTTCTCCATACTTATGGGTGATGATGTGCCTCCCCGACGCGAATTCATCGAAACCCACGCCAAGTACGCCAACATTGATGTCTAAGCTTTCATTTTAATAACTTTCAACGCTTCTCGTTTGCTCAGGCCGGAGAGTTCAGGGTGTTCATCGACATAGTCCATGACAGTATGCGGATCGGTTTTTGAGTATTCGCGCAGG
>JAUWMC010000032.1 GCA_030613375.1 Microcaldota archaeon | reverse complement strand
GGCTCTCAAAAATGTAATCTATTGCATCGTAGGTGTGGTTATAGCCATAATACTCTCCATCAACTTCGCTGTAGTTGTATTTGAACTTAGGCGCAATTGCAATTAAGCAAGTAGGACAGTTGGCTTTCATTGCTATAGCCTGATCAAGTGCATCATTAAGCTGAGTAAAATTGGAAGGGTCAAAATCAAATTCAGAAGTAAGGATTACCGGGCCAGATTCTTGGAATTGCGATGCGATGTAAGCAGCGCGGGAAACGTCCATTGCTTCTCCTCCACTATGAAGGAGATACATAGGAAGAGCATCCTTTTCAAGGAAACATTCAGCGCGCTCGGACTGAGGGGCAGGATACTCAAATCCTTCGGTAGAATAGAGCCAGCGTACTGCGAGCCTCAGGGAGTTATTGCAGTATCGGTTCGCGTCTGCGAACTCTGCAAAATTTGAGCCCTGGCCAAGCATGAAAAAGCGCACTTGCTCCTGGCCAAAAAGGAAATTCAATAGATCTGGGGTGGAGATATCCAGGAATTTTTCCTCTGTGCAATTGGTTTCGAATCTGCACTCTCCTTCCCTGAGGTCTATGCTGTAGAATCGATTGAAGGGATTGGTGAATTCAAAAGAATCGCTGTTTTCGCAGACCATGCAGATGCAATCTTGATCTGTGGGGTCACAAGAAATCAGATTATCCATGTCTGTGGGTTCTGTGCGAGAGACCTCTTTCCCTTCCTGATCATAATAGGTTTGATCTATGCACCCAAATAGCAGAAGTGCAATCAATATGAAAATGTGTGTTTTGTTCATGGTTCTATACCCCATATCTTCTTTCTCATTTTGTACCAACCAGTAGCCCTCTCCCCTGCAACTGTCCGCAGACTCCTGCCTGAAATATCCTCGTTCAATAGATTGCGCTGTATTCCATGTGAACAGGAGTGGTTGTGGGAAGGATTGACTACCTGCTGGCAATAATTACACCTTTGCTTCTTTGAGCAGGCATTGCATGCCCCTCCTTCAACCATAGGCCCTCCACATGACTGGCAATATCTGATGCTCTTCCTAAATCCAAGCTCAAGTCTTTGGTGCATCACATCCCCCACTTTACTACCCAGCTTGAGTGCCAAGTTGCTTGCTCCAGTATACATATTCCCACCACGGGTGGTAGAAACATTGGTTGTTGCATCTCTGTACATCTCCCTTGCATTGTGAAGGGCTTGCCCGCGCTTGGTAATGAATGCTTGTGCTTTGTAAGTAAAGTATGCTGCAGGGTTTAGGAACCTAAAGAGCGTGTTCTCGGGGAATTTATAGTGCCTGAGTTCTGTATTCCTTGCCATCATAAGCTTGAACGGGTCGATATCTCTCTTCACAAGTCCAAGTTTTGACTGCCTGTCTACATACTCATCATATTGCATATAAGGGCGGAAGCGTGATTCATAACGAAGATAGTTGGCTGCGCGGGGGTCCAGGTGCATGCTCTGGCTGAAATCAACGTATGAAGCGCCAGGGTTTGCATTGCCCCAAACCGCACTAACTCCTGCCTGGTATGCCCACATATCTTCAGGGGACCTAACTACACCTGTAACAAGTTCTGTTCCACCATACTGTCTCTTGACCATGGGTCCAGTGGCTTTTATCAGCTGACCCCTCATTCCTCCAGGAGTTACGTAATATGGATTGGAGTCAGATCGGTTAATTCCGGGGGTACCCTTATTTAAGATCCAACTCTGCACTCCCCTAGTTAAGTGAAAGGGAGTCATAAGACCAGGTGCAGCCGCCATTATTGCTCCAAGACGGCTTATGTTGGTAGATGTTGGGTCAAAGGAAGCATAAAACCAGTTGAACATTGCAGCGCGGCCTTCAGACGTCCTGGGCTGAGTTTCTGAATATGGCCTGAGAGTATTACGCTCCAGCTCAAATGAAGGAGGAGTTGGCCTTTCGTTCCTTAGGTTCTGGTTGGCCTGGGAAAATGCGTCTTCTTTTGAATAGCCCAAATTTTGCTGGAGTCTGGTCATCGTATCGTCAAGTTTGGTCTGGTAAACTGCCAGTTGTGCATTATAATTTTGGACCTCTTTGGCGCGATATTTTTTAGGGGTTTCAGAAACTACGGGAGGATCACTGTATTTCCTATCGTATTTGGACATGAAGCCCCATCTAGAGGTTATGTATGTTCTGTAGGCGACACCAAAGGGAGTTCCTACTGCCCAGTTGAACATCTGGGGCATGAACTGGATTCCCCATGCACGCTCACGGATGTTTGCCTTGAATCCGCTCCAAGTAGTCCAAGGCTGTTGGTGGCCCGCAGCTGTCCATCTCCTATACATACCAGGGCCGAATCCCATAGCGGGCCCATGGTGGAAAAATCCTGAGTAAATAAATGCACCTCCAATAGCTGAAGAGTTTCCTCTGGGGTCACGGGTGATTGTTTCGTCCCAGACTGCATGATAGCGGGTAAATGAATCCATAAGACGATTGTATTCCTTTATTCTTGGGTCTGCGTTGGTTCTCATATCAGGGCTTCCAAATTCACCTGCTGCAAGCTTGGCAGCGAATTTTCCCCCTGTTTCCCTAAAGTATTCTGAAACAAGGCTTCCTTCATATTCAGACTTCATCTGCTTGCTAAAGGTGGAAAGCATGAATTGCTCAAGCCCAAGGTTGAACTTCTGGCTTATTGGGTCTGTGATGTGGCGGGTGGTATTTATGACGTTCTTGAACCAACCTTTGAGACCGGTAAGTTGCTCATATTTTAGTGTTTTATCAATCGTGAATTTTGCAGTTGCACCGGGCATGAGCTTCACTGAATCAAAAGAGTTGAAATCTTTCCAATCTCCTGTTCGATCTGCGTGATTATATAAAATAAGGGCAACTTTTACATGGCGCTCCTCACCAGGCCCTCCAGCTTTTGCCCAGTCCATAAGATTCTTGGCAGTAGCTCTTTTCTGCTCCGTGGTACTAGCCCCATTGTAGTTATTTAGCATTATCTCTATTCCAACTTTTTCTCCAAGCCGGGTTCCAAATAGATTTACAAGACCGTTCTTGGAGAGGTCAAATCCAAGGGGACCAAGGATCTTGCTGTGCTCCTGAAGTATCCTTCCTGCCATTGCAGCATATGCTTCTGCTTTCTTGGGTTCTGATGCAGCCAAGCTCTTGAGTTTTTTAAACATGCTTTCAGTTTCTGCCTGGGTCCCCATATTCTTGGACAGCTTGTCCATGAGCCCTACATATTCCTGTACAACTGCGTTAGGCACACCACGTATTTCTCCTCCAAGCCGATAATCTGTGTCTCCGAGAATCTTTCTGATTTCGCTGTCCTTGCCCAGAAGAATTTCTCTGATTGGCTGCTGCTTTTGGAATTTTTCTGGTGCGAACTCTTCCCAATATCCTCCACGCCGTATGTAATATTTTGCGTTTATGACACGGTCAGCTTGGGCAAGCTTGAAAGTATGTTCCTGAATAAATGGAGCAAATGAGCCTTCCTTCAGCCTTATCCAACTGGATTTAGAAAGTTCTTCCACCCCAAGGGGCTTCTTTATGAATTCTGCAATCTGCTTATCCGTAACCATTCTCTGGTCTATGCCTTTTTCCTCGCCGATATGTGATTTGTAAGAAGCCCAGAGTTGCCTGAAGCGGTCGAATTCACCCTGAGATGTGAAATATGTGTTTGGATTGTCCTGTTCGATTATTCCTTTTAGGCGCTTGTAAAGATAACTTTCAACAATGGTGTTCATGTACTTTCCCGAGGCATCCTTGAACTTGAGATTTTTGTCCTTGTCCAACAATGTCTGGATAGCCATAGGAACGTTGTGGGCACGGTTAACTTCCCCAAATGCCTGGTTTTCTACAGAAGATTTTACTCCTCCCATCGGGCCTCCGTAAATTCTCCAGTGTGCCTTCATGTCCATGCGCCATGCACCTTGAACTGTGCCATATTCGGCACCGTGCTGCATGATGTCCATGACGTCTTCTTTCACACCAGCGCGGCCGCTTGGGCTATAGAGAGCTGCAAGAAGATCTCCCATTGAGGCTTTGTTGACATCTTTAAATGCACCAGGATTTGCAAGAGACCTAAGCCAGTCCCTTGCATTAAGCATCACAACCTTCAGGCTCGCATCTAGATCAGGTTTATCTGGGTCAATTAGCCCCCAACGCTCGTTCACGATACGGAGGAAAGAGTAGTTTGCAATATCTCCTATAGATGTGGGGTTTTTCTCCCCTGTTTTGGATTTCTCAAGGGATTCCCGGTACTTGGAGCGGAAGAAGGTTCCAAAAGTAAAATCGCTTGCACCATGGGAAAGGGTTTCCCTTCCTACAGTAAAGAAGAATTTCCCTCCGGGTTGGAAAGCCTTATACTCAGACTTAATGTCTGTGAGTTTATCAACATCGAACTGTTGCTGTAAATAGCTTTGAAGGCGTATGAGCTTGTGGCAATCCATTGCATATCGATTGGTCGGGTCGATTATGCCAACGGCTGCAGGAGATTTGGGGTCTTCCGTGTCTATCCTTACAAGCATTGATATTGCAGAGTTGACTCCGGTCCTGTCAAAGCGGATGCCATGATTATCCATCAACCCCATTAGCTTTCCGGCTTTTGTAAGGTCATTCATTTTGGAATCAGAAAGAATCTTGCGAAGCTCTTTTTCAATTTTTGCGAACTCCGTCTTATTGAAACCACGGAACATCAGTTCTTCAGGGGTTTTGTGCCCGATTTCCATTACCTCTTCACGGGTAAGGTCCATCTTTCCTCCATACTTCGCGATTATCGTGCCCACAAGCCA
Organism: Microcaldota archaeon; assembly: GCA_030613375.1. Classification (GTDB taxonomy): domain Archaea; phylum Micrarchaeota; class Micrarchaeia; order Anstonellales; family Bilamarchaeaceae; genus CAIKOA01. The sequence continues at coordinate 6,226 of JAUWMC010000032.1, read as the reverse complement.
ATTGAGGATATCCTTACGGGCTTCCTTCATCATGCGCTGGTAGAGTGCGGAACCGTATTCAAAATTGTCAAAGATTTTTACGAGGTTCCTCTCCTTGTCTTTAAGGGCAACCCAATTTGCAAAAAATCCTGGTTTTTTGCCTTTTACGCGTGCATCGTCAACCGCCATCTGGATACGTTTGCTGAATTTTTTGTCCTTGGGAGTTAGAACATCCCCTATTCCTCGCACTGCTCCCCTTGCAAAATTGTTATAATATCGGCCGATGTGCCTGCCACCGAAGAAAAGAGATGCTGTTCCACCCATTATGTGGGTGCCGATGAATGGAAGGCGGCCGAGGCTTTTTCCAAGCGGGGTTTTGAACCAGGCAGGTATTTCACCTGTAGAATCAATAAAGGCTTTCTGCTGCATTGCATTGAGCATGCTCATCTGGGCAAGAAGGAGTACTGAATCATGAAGGCCCTGCTTTTGGTCCTTGCCCCCATGTTTTACAGTGAATTTATTCAGGTCATCTGCATCTGAAGATTTTTCAAGGTCTGCGAGTACTTTTGCATAGGCTTTTTGGAAATCTGCTTCATCCAAGGCTTTTCCCTTGAGGCCAATAATTCCCTTTACATAGCGCTCACTTTTTCCTGCAATAAGGGAACGGAGGGCAAGCATCTTGAGAACTTCGTTGGCTCCGGAGTTCATTATGAGATCAATCATGCGCTTGCTATAGCGGCCCTTGGAGCGTAAATAACGGAGGAGGGTTGCAGTAGTTGATTTGGAGGAGGATGCAATCATGCCTCCTGGGCCTCCCATATCTCCCATCTCCTTCATCATTCTTCCGAAACCTGTTCCCATCCTAAGGCCACCGTAGGATATGGATTTGGCCTTGGGAAGGAGGGGGGTTGTGATGTCAAGGAGAGAGAGAGGGCTCCTTCCTGCAAAGAACATTGAAGCGAGAAGCATTCCCCCTAAAAGCATTGATGCAAAGCAGAGGGGGTTCTGGGATTCTGCCGATAGTATAGTCTTTATCTCATCGCGCATTACTGCTAGTGAGGTTGTTTCGCGGTCGCATACGTAAACAATTTCTTCTACATATGGATAGGTTTCGTCATTTATCTGGGTGCCATATATCGAATCCCCAAAAACTACTGAAACTTCTGTACATTTGCCCTCATAGATTTCTTCATAATAAGGCGTAAGGTCGCATTCAACAATTCCCTCTTCATCAGTTTCTTTATCTGGCGGCTCTGCGCATCCGAATATTGGAACTCTGGAGAAAACAGGGTTGTTTTCATCATCGTAGGATTTTACTGTATAGTAGAAATTAAGTTCTGCATCTGGTATGGGGACTCTTTCAGACTCGATTTTACCTAAGTATTCTGAAAGGTTATTCATTCCCGCTTCCTCGAGTATTTGCTCTGCGGCTTCTTGGTTTCCTTTCTCTGCTTCCCTAAATGCCTCAATAAGAGTGGATTGATCGTGCACAATACCGGCATCCATCGTCATGACCGTGAGCTTGGCGGTTACCACCCCATCTACGGCAGAGATGTCTATGAAGGTTATCTTGTTGGAGATGTCTTCGGATGTGAATCCAGAAGAAAAAGAGAGGGAAACAAGAATAAATAGGACTAGCAGTAATTTACACCAACTACTCCGCTCTACAACTGCCGCCATAGTAATATTCTAACAGAATATATTTATAAGGCTTAGGAGGAGCTTCGAGAGAATTAAGTTAAGTGGAGCATGCATTCCAATCAGAATTGAAAAGGGAAAGAAGAGTAGAAACTACATTTCCCTGGACAACGAGGGAAATTTCCCGGTTGGAATTGAGAGCAGAGTAGGAGAGATTGTGGGAGCCTACGAGTGCTTTCTGGTTATCTATAATGATTAGCTTGGGATGAGAAAGTTTGTAAACCGCAGATGCCCAGCAAACTTGGGTGCCTGCTCCGTCAAGGCGGGAAAAGGCAAGGGCATTTGCACCTGTGCGCTCTTCAAGAATTACCTTTACTTCTACACCTCTGTAATGAGCTGAGATTAATGCATCTACCACTTTTCCTGAAGTGAGTATGTACATGTCTACATATATTGAATGCTGGGCAGAATCAATAAAAGAAATAATTTCATCTTCGGCTCCGGGAGAAGATATTACAGAAACGGAATATGCAGGAAGAAAGAGTATAGAGAGAATAAAAAAGAGGATTAAGCCGGCAAAAACACCGGCAAGGAAATCCTTATTCATCTAGTGCCTTCGGGAGAGAGCGAATGCTCCAACAGCGACCAGTGCGAACACAGGTCCACAGCAGCATCCGGTATCATCATAATAATATCCGTCGTCGTAATAGTAATCATCGTCGTAGCCAGAGTATGCCATTACTGTTCCTGCGAGAACGAGCATCAAGCATAGAGCGAGATACATTGTCTTCATATAGATCACAGAGAGATATCGACCAAAACTTATAAAAAACTCCCCCCTTCTATTGGAAGCATGATTGGGATCATTGGAGGCACAGGGATCTATTCGTTGGGAGATATGAAAACGAAGAAAAAACACACTCCGTACGGGATAATTACTGTGTATAAGGGGAGGATTGGGAAGAGAGATATTTTGTTTATACCAAGACATGGGGAAGAACACGGAACTCCTCCACATAAGGTGGATTATAAGGCGAATATCTGGGCAATGAAGGATGAAAAGATTGATGAGATTATTGTGTTTTATGCGACAGGGATAATTGGAAAGTATATGCCTGGGGATTTGATTTTGCTGGAGGATTTTATTGGGTTTAATTCACCTATTACGTATTATGATGCGTTTAAATCCGGGATAATGCATGCAGATATGAGTGAGCCGTACAGCAAAGCAATTTCCAAAAAAGTAGAAAATGCTGCAAAGGGAGTTGGGATTAAACTGAAGAAAGGGGGAATTGTGGCTACTACCCATGGACCAAGATTTGAGACCCGTGCAGAGATTAATGCTTTGAAGAAAATGGGGGCGAATTTGGTCAATATGACCAGCGCGTATGAGGCAACGCTTGCCGGGGAATTGGGGATTCCAATTTGTGGGATTGTGGTTGGGACTAATTATGCTGCAGGGATTAAAGGGAAGAAAAAGCTGACTCATGGGGAAGTGTTGGGGTGTATGGAAAAGGCTAATAAAAAGATAAAGAAAATTGTGGAAGCGTTTGCAAAAAGCTAGCGGGTTATCTTCATATCCTCAAGTTCCTTGAGGTATTTGGGATGTTTTCCAAAGTAGTCTCGAACAGGCTTGAGCATTTCTACTAGTTCTTTTCCTACTGCGTTCTTGAGGTCCATAGGGTGGAGGGCTCCGGAAGTGTAGGCGTCGCGGAGCTCTGCGGAAGTTGTGAATTCTACGTTTCCGCCGAACTTTTCAGGGCGCTCGATTTTGAGCGGGTGGTCGCGGAGAACAAGGTTTTCCGCGTATTCAATCATTGGGTTTCCTTCTGCAACTTTTTCCGGGCAATATGCCTTCTTTACCTTGCGGAGGATTTCGGATTCGGGTTCATGTACGAAGATTGCGGAATCGGGCTTGGATTTGGACATCTTTGCATCAATTACCTGCTCTTCAGTGGCGTTCATGCGCTCTACTCCCCGAAGGCTTGGGAGAAGACGGCCGTGAAGAGCTACGGGCTTTTCGGCTCCGAGCTTGGGCGCGACTTCTCTTGCGAGCATGTGCACCTTGCGCTGGTCCATTCCAGAATGGGCTATTTGCACTTTGAGCATAAAGATATCTGCAGCCTGCATTGCAGGATAGAGGATTGAGGCGGAGGAAGTAGTATCAGTTTCCTTACGGCCCATTATGGTGATACATCGAAGCATGCGGTTAAGGGTTGTGTTCCTGCTGATATCAAGGACGGTTTTCCAGTAATCGGAATCATATAGGTTGCTTGCAAGGATATAATCCACCTTGTCTTCCGGAAGACCAAGGGCGATAAAGCAGTGCTTGAAATAGCCTTCTGCAACCTGCCGAATTTTTTCTAAATCTCCTCCGAGCTTTCCATTAATCCATGTATGATAATCAGCAAGAAAGATTGTGGGCTTGCAGCCGGCTTCGAGCAAATCCTTTACCTTAAGTGAGGTTGCGAGCCCGGTTCCAATATGAGCGAAACCGGAGATTTCAAAACCTATGTAGTGTTTTGGGTGTGTGTGATTTTCAAAAAGGGTTTTGAGATCCTCCTTGGTTACGATCTCCTGAGTAGGAGTTTTCATTACGAGTTCAATTTTCTTTTCAATATCCATATGATCATCCTAAGTTGGAAATTATCCAGAGTATGGCTAATATGCCTGAAATTATTATAATTGGTGCGGCAACCTTTGAGATTGCAACGATTGAGTTTATTGTGGAAACAATCTCTATTGCCTGCTTGGCGCCAAGGGCGCGGATATCTAGGCGACGTTTCTCTGCGTAGAACTGAGCTTCCTTCTTGTCTTCGTGCGCGTGCTTTACAAGGAAAAGCATCTGGTTGAGGATTACCTCGTTTTCTTCAAGCGGGTTCACTACACCACGGACTGTGTTTACCTTGTGGGTGGCAGTTGTGTAGACTGCTGGAACTACGGGGCCCCAGTTTTCTGTGCGGTATAGGGATTCGACTGCTGTCATTATACGCCTGCGGAAAGTTGGAGTGACTCCATTTGCATCCGGAAGAATAACTACGTATTCTGGTTCTGTGGAAAGGATTGCGACCTTGATGCCTGCAGGGCCAATGCGGGAGGAATCGCTTGAGCCGAATGCAAACCCAGCTTTGAGCTTGCTTTCCTTGGGTTTTTTGGAGAGTGCATCTTCCAACGCTTCGATGTATTGGAAGCACATCTTGGTTCCTGGCTCTATGTATTCAATTTCCCCAGTTTCTGCGTTGTGCTGATCTGCGATTGTTGCGGTGGGAACATACTTCTCTGCGGTGGCTGCAAGGGTCATCCCGGTTCCCAAAGACATATCTTCAGTGGTTTTTGGGGCGCGGCTCATTCCAATAAAAGAGTAATTTTTGAAGTTAAGGGATTCTGCAATTGCATGTTCTGAGGTAGATGCAGAGAGAGAAACTTTTGAGGATGTGGGCTTTGCTCTTGAGATTATTTCTGAACACGAATCAGTTATTTTCTTAAGTTCGGATGAGGAAACCGGGTTGAGGTCATGGGTTGCGGGACCGTGGAATACAAGAGATTTTATGCTGTGCTTCTTTTCGAGCTCTTCTGCAATGAGGTGGGAAAAATTGCTTCCACCTAAGTTTCCAAAGGGGCCAAAATGGACTCCGGGGACTATGAAGGCAAAATCTCCATCCTTTCTGCGGAACAGGATAAGAGAGAGATATGTGGTTACTGTTTCCCCCACTTTTCGGAAGGTTTTCTCGATATCTTTTTTGTCGTAGAACCATTGGGAAAAGAACATGGCGACTACATCTGTTGAAGCGACTCCGAAGGTGCGTTTCATGGGCGCATTTATTAGGAGGAAAAAGAGGTAGAGCCCTGCTAGGAGGACGAAGGCAGAGAGGTAAAACTTAATCAGTACATTGAAAGGGTCTCCAGAAGCTACAGGAAGGAATCCATCTGTTATGAGGAAAATTGCGGTGAGGAAGAGTTGGAGCACCGCGAAGATAATTGATCTCCATTTGTGCACGAAAACTAGTCTCGCGGTTAGATAAAATAGTACGAATACTATAGCGCTTCCTACGAATATTGCGCTTGTTCCTTCAGGGGTGAATAACTGGAGGGAAAGTGCAATCAAATAAGTGATGGAATAGATTACTGCACCAAGGAATGCGGTGGCGGCAATCCTGCGGATTGGAACCCTGGACATCAGGGCTTTTCCTACAATTATTGTAAGAAAACTGGTGATAGTTAAAATGAATATTCCTGTGAATACTGTTTCTACAAGGGGCTCAGATGTAAGAAGGGAAATTCCCAAACCCAAAAGTAATGAAAGTAGAAGTATGAAAGAGAGAATATAGGGGGCTTTCGGCAGGTCTACGAAATATTTGGTGAGGGAGATTGCCTTTTCTACATTACTCATGGATAACCGATCCCATCCTTACTTTTTAAAGTTTTTTCCGGGAACTCCTTTTCTTCTATGAGCTTCTTCAGGTGGAACGTGTTCTTTACGTATTCTTCTGCCATTTGCTCGAAGGTAACGTTTCTTTTTTCAGCTAGGCGCATCAGCTCAAGTGTTATGTAGCGTAGTTCAGAGTTTGCTGCGTATGGCCCATCCTCATCGAATTCCATCTGCTCACCG
>JAUWMC010000045.1 GCA_030613375.1 Microcaldota archaeon | reverse complement strand
TCAAAATCCTCGCTGAACTGGTGGTTATGAAGCAGGGTCCAGCCTGAGAGGATTCCCACCTTTATTGCAAGTTCCCGCTCCACTGGGTTCTTTTCCTCTTCAGGGGTGGAATCATATGCAAGGGCGGAGGTGCGAAGCCAGTAGGAAGTGGAAAGAATTATTGCTTCCTTTATGTTCATAGAAATCGAGTTCGTGCGCTCTGCTTCTATTGCAGCATAATCCGAATTTGCGTGCAGTTCCGGGAAGGGAGCTAAGAATACAAATATGCAAACCATTATGGAAAGAACAAGCAGGAATGAGAGATATCCTCGCATCTAAGGAAATAATGGTTATTTGAGTTTAAATAGATTGGGGAAAAGGAAAAGGAAATAATAAAGAAAAAAGGGGCGAACCCCCAAACTAGTCAGCGGGATATGCCGCACAAACAGTAGTCAGGTCCTGATCAGCTGGAAGCATCGTTCCAAGTATCATGGGCATTATGACGAAGATAAGAACTCCGATTAATGCTCCAATAAACATTGAAGTTGCCCATACTGATGCCCTTGCCCTGGTTTCTGCACCGAGAAGCTGTCCTCCAGCATACACAATTGCTGCTGTAACTATGAGAAGGAAGACTACTACTGTAAGCACAGTGTTAACTAGGTTGTAAAGATCACAAAGGCCGGCTTCTATTGAGGCTGCTGCAAATGCCAATCCAAAAAACATGGACAGCATAAACAATCTTTGGAATATCCCTTGAAAGTTCATATGGTCACCGTTATTAGGTAACTTAAGAGGAAAAGAATTAAAATAGAACCTATTTGGTTTTTCCCCAGCCACAGAGCCTCCAGCGTTGTCCAACCCTTCTACTGAGCGCAATTGTGGAGCCTTTCTCTACAGCAACTGGTTTCTTGAGTTTGATTGTTGCGTTGCCTTTTTTGTAGTTTAGAACTATGCCAACGGTGGTGGAAGTTTGGGTGCTTACGACTATAGGCTCGCCGGATTTTGGAGGTGGGTTGTCAAATTCGGTTCGCGTTATTGGAGAATAAGTAATTTCAAGCTCATTGGAGACTTTGGGTAATGAACCTGGGGCCCCTACTGCGCATCCTGTGAGGGAATCTCCTTTTGTGAGGCTGGGATCAAGGTTTGTGCCTACTGCAATAAGGCCTCCGGAGTGAGCATCTTCAAGCTTCCCTCCTTCGCACATAAGAGAGGATACTTCAGTAGTTATTGGCTTGGGGGCTTTCCCTTCCCGATCAATTCCGGGGAGAAATTCAATCTTGTCCCCAACTTTGAGCCTTCCACGGAGGAGCGAGCCTCCAATTACCCCCCCTTTGAGGGAAGAAACCTCCATTCCGGGCTTGTTTACGTCAAATGAACGTGATACGTATAGAAGTGGGGGTGCATCCAAGTCGCGTTTAGGGGTTGGAATAAACTCCTCAATTGCGCGCGCAACCTCCCCCACATTTATTCCGTGGTTTGCAATAACCGGAATTACCGGCGCATTTTCCGCAACCGAGCCCTTTAGAAATTTCTTTATTTGGTGATAATGTTCCTTTGCCTTTTCCTTGGAAACGAGGTCCACCTTGGTCTGCACAACAACGATGTTCTTTATGTCAATTATATTGAGTATCATAAGATGTTCAGCAGTTTGGGCCATTGGGCATTCTTCATTTGCAGCAATAAGAAGTAGTGCTCCGTCCATTATGCTGGAAGCGGAGATAACCGTGGTCATAAGAGTTTCGTGGCCAGGTGCATCCAAAAAGGAAACTCTTCTCTTTACTTCGGTTTTTCCCCCACATTTATCACATTTATCAATAGTTGTGTATTCCTTGCACTTGGAACAGTATCGGATTTCAGCGTCTGCATAGCCAAGGCGGATGGAGATTCCTCTCTTAAGTTCTTCAGAGTGAGTATCTGTCCATTTGCCAGTAAGGGCCTTGGTGAGACTCGTCTTTCCGTGATCAACGTGCCCAAGCAGCCCTATATTTACCTCAGCTTGCAGAATAACACCTACTTCTTCTCCCCTTCTTCAGGTTTCTCTCCTTTGGGAAAGAGGATTTCCAAAGATTCAGGACCTGGCTTTGCAACCATTGAGTTAATCTGGGTGATCTCAAGTGAATACGTGTCCCCACGAAACATCTTCTTCTTTCTCTGTCCTTTGAGCTTGGGCTTGAATCCCGGGCCTGTAGAAACAAGGGATCTAATCTTCCTTGCTCCAGAAATGCTTGCCTTCATAGGGAATCCACTGTCGTCGCTTCCGCCCGTAAGCTTGAGCGTATATCCAGCGAGACCAAAGTCATCTCCTGAGATCTCCTGCCCAATCTTCTTTCCAACAATAAGAGTCCTTTTATCCTCTGGGATATCCACCTGCGCAGTCTTGCCTGTTTTTGGGTCTGATACAACTAATTTCATATGCTCACCAATTTCAATGAGAAGCAGTTTAATAAAAAGATAAAAATAAAAAAGAGAAGGTTACGCTTACGCGTTCTTCATCTTCGCTTTGTAGACAAAGCCGTCGGAGCCTACATAGTAGAGGAATCCCCTCTCCTTTGAGACTTTTTCATTTCCGACTCTCTTCTTTGAGCCCCTCTTGTTGTGCTTCATAGGAACTCTCCAAACATATCCGTCCTTTCCGACGAAATATAGGTATCCATCCTCCCTACTAATTTTTTCAGATCCAATCTTTTTTCCCATTTAATTCACCTAGATGTACTGAGGATATAGACGAGCTAAAGCTTAATAAATCTATCTCGGAGCACCGAGGAAACTCCGTCAGTGTATTTTTCTGTTTTATGACGGAGAATTGAAATCCGGAAAGTTGTCGACGTGAACTCCCTCAGAAAAACTCGTGGAGTTTGGGTCCGACGTGTTCTGCTTTTGTGGGTTTTTGGAGGGTTTTGTTTTTGCTTTCTTCCTCTTGTTCATTCTCGGGCTCGGGCTCTTTTTCCAGAGGTTTTTCCTCCTTCTTTGGAGCTTCTTTTTTTGGCTCTTTGGGAGGCTTCTTTTTGGATTTGGATTTGCGAACTTTTGGCGCGAATTTTTTCAAGAGTTCCGCTTCCTTTTCATCAATTCCATAATTGGATTCAAAATATTCAGGGTTCTCTGCATACAACCCTGCAAAAACAGGAAGATATGATTCTGAGTGTCTTGGGGAAGTATGCATCTTCCTCCCTATTTTAGTAAGGAGAGATTTCATTGTTGCACGGGAAGAGGATGTTGCTTTCATCTGCTTTAAGAAAGAAGGGAACTGGAAACGCACAAATTTGGGGCGCATGTCCGAGCGGGAAAGAGAAACCCCTGCAGTCATCAGATCATTTGAATAGCGAAGAAAACCCCACGCCTGTCTGCGTATAATCCGTCCATCAAAAATGTCTGCGCGGGAAATGCGCTCGTATGCAAGCGGAACATCTCCGGGTGGAAATACAATTGGGATGTTTTCGTTTATCCAAAGTTTAAGCATGCCATGATCAACGCTTCCAAATGAAACTTTTCTTGCATCCTCGTAGGTTTGGGCACGGAAAAGGTTCTTGAGCAAAGTGAAAATGTCTTTTTCCCGATCCCTTTCTCCGATAGCATCGCACTGCAAATCGTTTATTGCAGCGCGAATATCTCCATGTGCATTTTCGGAAATTAAATGGATTGTTTCTTCGCTTACGTGCATACTCTCTTTGGCTGAAATATGAGTGAGGAGTTTTGCAATAGAAGGTGCGATAGGCCTCTTGAGCGGAACTACTGTGCAATAAGAACGCAGGGAAATGATTTTCCTGTTCCAGGAATCCCCCGCAGTAAGTACAACAGGAAAAGGGGAATCCTTGAGGAGTTTGGTAATTGCACTCACTCCCCCACGGTCTTCTCTCCCCATTGCATCTACATCATCTATGAAAATGAGCTTTGTTTTGCCTGTGAGGGAATTTGCAGACATTGTACCCCCGAGTATTCTCTCTATGCGCGCCTTGTCACGGAAATCGCTTGCACTCATTTCCAGGAGGTCAAGGTCCAGCTCATTCCTTAATGCATAAACCATTACTGTTTTTCCAATTCCTGGGGGGCCGGTGATTAAGAGAGGACGTTGTCTTGTGCCCCTCATCCAAGTAAGCATCCAGCGCTTCAGCTGCTTCTTTGCAGTGAGGTTGCCCAGTACCTCCTCAAGTTTTTCTGGTGCATATTTCTGCGCAAGAAGCATATTCCCACTTTTTTCAATTCTTTGATTATGTTTTTAATCCGAACTATTCCCAGAATTTATCCATGTATGGAAGAGGATCTGCAGTGAGGACAAAACGCTCCTCCTTTGGAAGCATGGAGCTGTAGTTTTTCCATTTGAAGCGCTCATCCATGTAGATTAAAACCGCACGGTCTGTTTCTTTTCTGATCGCCCTTCCTGCGGACTGGATTGCCTTTGTTACACCCGGGTAAAGGTATCCATAATTCCAGCCCTGCCCGAATTTCTCATCGTAGTGGTCTATAAGGGATTCAACTTCGAGGCTCATTTCATCCAACGCAATACCTACGATTACTGCTGTTTTTATTTCGCCCTGGTTGTAATCTACCCCTTCGGAATTATGTAATATTGCACCACCAAATCCCCCAACAAAATTCTCAAAACCTTTTACTGAAACGTCATAAACATATTCTGAAGAAGAGGGTACTTTTTTTATCTTTTTTATTCTTGTGAAAGCAAAATCGCTAGAAATGAGGTTTCTGATAAATGTTATCTTGTGTTGGGGCAGTTTATTTCTTTTTTCTGCTAGAATATATTCAAATGTTTCTTCGAAAAGATCCCGCCTCATAGTGTTATTGTACAGCCGTGCCCTACAGTTTACATTATTTGCACTGGCACATGCATTCGCTTCACGAAACAATTCATAGAGACCTGATTCTTTTACAGGAATTGAACTTGGGAGCATTGTCCTTCTTTTTTTATTAGCCTTTGAATGGGAGACATGTTCAAAAATGGCTCTCCTATCATTTTGATTAAAAATTGGAATTAGTCCGTTAAGTTGAGAAGAGTTTGTCACATAGATGTAATATGATTTCTTATTGTTTCCTTTAGCAGGAATTTCCGTACAGCTTGCAAATATCCCTAACTGCAAAAACAAATATAATAGATCTGAAGCAAGCATCTTGCTTATAGTCTTGAAACTTATTTCTAAAACTTTAGATGCTGTTCCATCTCCTGCAAAATAACCTTTCAAAAATTCTAATTTCGCTTCCTTTGGGGCAGATAAAACGAGTGGGGGAATCCGTTTGTTCCCAGCACGCTCCCCGCCTCCAAGGATATCAACAAAAAGCAGCTTAGCAAGCTTGCCTCCAAAGGTAAGTTGGATGGATGAAGGATTGGAGGCATTTACTGCAGGTTCAACAGCAAAAATAGATCTGATGCAACCCTTGGCATCTTCAACTAACTCTCTCTCGTGTGATCCAAATGTCAAACCAATACAACTGTGCCTTCCACGAACATGGTGGCCCTCTGCAACATAATATCCCAATAACCTAAACAATTCAGGGGAGGAAGGAATTTTTGCCATGAGTTTATGGCCCCACCTAACATGAATTTCATCAACAGAAGGTTTTTCCAGCCAGACTTCTTTTTTAAGCAAAATAAGGGGGACTGTATCTCGGTACTTCCAAACCCTAGAATAACCTGCCTTTTTTAATTTTTGGAGGTCAATCTTTTTTCCAGCACCGCGCATGTATATACTGCTAATTTTGGAATCAGATAGTTTGAGCAATTTCTCGACAAGGTTAATTTCTTTGGGGGCTTTTCCTGATGGAATCTGTTTAGGAATCAATACAAAATCTCCTTCGGTCAGATCCGAGACTTTAGGTGCGCATACAGCTCCATTCTTCAGGGCAAATATGCTGTGTGATGAAGTAGCCTTTAGTTTTCTTCCGGTTTGAAGAGAAATCTCGAATAGTTGTTCGCCTATTTTGTGGCGTATTACTTTCGAAATGGGTTTGAAGGACATCTTAAACGTATTTGGATCAAAGGCACAAACTTCATATTTTTCTGCTGGAATGGATCTATCTACACCTCCATCTGTCTTGATTCGACCATTATTCATAAGGCCATCAACAAATGCACCAATTTCTGTTATAGATACTTCACCATTTTTCCGGAGGATTATTGGTTCGTGATAATCAATTGAAAGGCTCCCTCCCTGCACGCAGCAGAGGGTTCCGCGCTTCTGGAATGCCTTCAGGAGTTCTCCAATTTCTGTGGGGTTCATGCGCTCCCTCTGCAAAATGAGGTTCCTGGATTCCATGAAAGGGATTACCGCATTCATCACTTTGTAAGAGGGAAAAAAGAGAGCGGTTCCTCCCGGAGTGGATTTGATTATTTTATCCAGCATTTCCCCCATTTTTTTGTACTGTTTGGGCTGCCTCTGGGAATAGCGTGTTGTAAATCCTTCAAGGACCATGTTGAGCTTGTTCTTTTTGCTGAACGGGGAAGAATATTGCTTTAGTTTTGTACGCTCAGGATCCAGCCCAAGCACATCCCTGTGCATTTCCAGGGGAAGGAGGGTTCCGCTTGTAAGGATTGCAGAATGCGCATCATTCAGTTTTGAGGTTGCAGGGCTCGGGTCAAGAGCTTTTCTGGAAAGGAAGTAACCCTCTCCTTTTCTCCTGAGTATGCGCACTGAGGGGATTTTGTTTTCATCCGTCCAAAGCTGGAGGAATTTTGCGAACCTGAGGCAGAAGCTCTTCTTCCCGGTAGCCTCTAGGAATGCCTGGCCGCAGCTTTCTAAATAATCTGCAAGCTCCTCAGGAGTGTACTCATCATTTGAAAGTGCATTGAAATATTCTTCCTTGGAAACGAGCTTTTCGCGGGCCTTTCCAAGCTCAGATTTTGCCCACCTGCGAAACTTGGATTCAAAATTGCTTTTGAGCCCGAGCGCCTTGAGTTCCTTATCCAGTTTTTTCTGCAGGAAGGTGTTGGTGGAAACAGAGAGCTGGTCACGCACCCTTTTTGCAAGGTTGTGGGCCTCATCTACAATTACGATAGAATTGGAAAGCTTCTTCTTAGTTTTAAGGAGGAATATGTCTCGGATGTGCGGAAGCATAAGGTGGAAATAGTCTGCAATAATTACGTTTGAGGTGGAGGCAAGCTTGGTGAGCCACTCGTACGGGCAGGCCTGCTTTTCCTTTCCGATTTCCACAAGTTCAGTGTGGTGCATCCCATACCCATACCTCTTTTCCATGGATTTGAATAGGCGGTCGGCTTTTGCTTCTTCTAGCCTGCTGAACCCTTTTGCGTTCCTGTAGAATTCACACTGCTCTTTCTTCCTTTTGCGCTCGCAGGACTGGTAAAAACCTTCTGCATCCTGCTCGGAGAGGGCAGGGTCCACGCACGCATATTTTCTTCCTATGAAATCAACTGCACGCAAATTCAGCTCGTATTTTTTCGCTAGGCTGCGCACTACGTCCATCGCAATGCGGTGCTGGGAAATTTTAGGGGTCAAAAAAAACACGGTTTTGTTGTTTTCAAGCGCATAGGAAATTGCAGGGGAGATTAAGGCGTCTGTTTTTCCGGTTCCCGTAACAGCGTGCGCAAGCAAATGCTCTTTGTTTTCTATTGCTGAGTATGCATCCTTAATCAGGTGTTCCTGCTGTTTCCTGAGGCTGTCGTGCCTGAAATAAATCTCCGCCACTATTGTTTTTTTATTATAGACAGTTAAAAAGGAGAACGGGGGTAACTTTCCAGTAAGGCGGTGAAAAATTGAAGCAAGTAACACTGGTGATTCCTGCATACAATGAAGAGATGCGCATAGGGCATACCGCATTGAAAATGATTTCCAGCAAATACCTGGGTAACAACTGCATGTTTCTGTTTATTGTTGACGGACCGGACGATACATACAGGATTCTGGAAAAATTGAAAAAGGAAATTTCTGGAGCTGGGT
>JAUWMC010000052.1 GCA_030613375.1 Microcaldota archaeon | reverse complement strand
ACTGCTCCCTGAAGTGCAAGGACCCCAATTTTCATTACACTCCCCGTTCAGAAAGCCTTTGATCTTCAGGTATTTCAGAAATCTCTATTCCCTTCATCGCTTCCCCAAGCCCCTCAGAAACTTCCGCAATCTTTTTCGCATCATTAAAATGTGCAACAGCTTCCACAATAGCCCTCGCCATCCTCTTAGGATCTGAAGATTTGAATATTCCGGACCCCACAAAAACCCCATCACATCCAAGCTGCATGCAAAGAGATGCATCTGCAGGGGTTGCAATTCCCCCAGCAGCAAAATTCACAACAGGAACACGCCCCTGTTCAATACTTTTAAGCACAAGCCCTTCAGGAACCCTCATTCTTTTTGCAGCATCCGCAGGCCTTTCATTTTTGAGACCTTCAAGTTCCCTGGAAATAGTGCGTATATGTTTTACTGCTTCTACGATATTTCCGGTTCCTGCCTCTCCTTTAGTCCGAATCATCGCAGCCCCCTCATCTATCCTTCTCAAAGCCTCTCCAAGGTTCTTAGCCCCACATACAAAAGGCACCTCAAATTTAGATTTATCCACGTGAAATTCAGAATCTGCGGGGGTAAGAACTTCACTCTCATCAATATAATCCACCCCCAGTGCCTGCAGTACCTGTGCTTCAGCAAAATGCCCAATCCGAACCTTTGCCATCACGGGTATGCTTACCGTTTCCATAATCCCCTTAATCATAATCGGGTCAGACATCCTTGAAACTCCTCCATGCTTTCTGATATCTGCAGGAACTCTTTCCAGCGCCATAACAGCAACCGCGCCTGCTTTTTCAGCAATTGCCGCATGCTCCGGAGTAACCACATCCATAATTACTCCCCCTTTTAGCATTTGAGCTAACCCGCTTCCGAGCTTAAAATTTGAAGTCATAAGCCATAATTTGCAGGCAACTTGTTAAAAATCTGAGCAACCCCAAGAACAGTAATCTTTATTTACTTATTCTTGTTAATAACCTCGGTGAAAGATAATGGCTACTCCAGAAGATGTTTTCGAATATATTTCCTCCAACAATATACGGTGGGTTGACCTCCAGTTTTTTGATGTTGAAGGAAGGATGAACAGAACAAGCATAAATGCAAGAGAAATCAATACTGCTTCATTCACAAAAGGAATTTATTGTGGAGACCTCAAAGAGGTTTTCGGCTGGGCTGACGACGGCGAGCTCGTGCTCATGCCTGATGCAAACACATTCGGAAGAATTCCCTGGGAACCTAGCACCATGAGAATAATTTGTAACGTTGTTGTGAGCCCCGGAGGGGGAAGGTACCTCAAGGACCCCCGTTACATTCCAGAGCGTGCCCTTGTAAACTCCAAAGCCATGGGCTTCACAGATCTTACTACCTCTTCAGAGCTGGATTTCTACGTCCTTGACAATGTAACCGTTGACAAGATGACTCCACAAAGAGGCCCCAATTGCTTAATTGAATCAAGGGAAGCTCCCTGGTCTCCATCCCCTCTTTGGAACACCACCAAAGGTGCCTACTACGCACAACCTTTTGATACTCTCTATAGTGCAAGAACCCAGATTTCTGAAGTTATTGAAGACAACTTTAGATATATTGTAACCAAACATTACCATGGAAGGTCTACAAGTGGCCAGCAGACTATTGCAATCGCTCCACTTTCTCTTACGGATTCTTCCGATGCGATCCAGACCACCAAGTTTACAATCCGAAATCTTGCATTTATTTCAAACTCCATGGCAACGTTCATGGCCCTCCCGATTCTCGGAGAGAAAGGAAATCAGCTTCTTTCTGGCTTTACGCTCTGGAAAAAGGACGAGAATGTATTCTATGATTCCACGGACAAATACGCGCAATTAAGCCA
Source organism: Microcaldota archaeon (assembly GCA_030613375.1). Classification (GTDB taxonomy): domain Archaea; phylum Micrarchaeota; class Micrarchaeia; order Anstonellales; family Bilamarchaeaceae; genus CAIKOA01. Next base: position 4,729 of record JAUWMC010000052.1, on the reverse strand, counting down.
GACAGGTCGTTACTTTATCGGAGGCCTTCTAGAACACGCAGCCGCGCTGATGATTTTCACCAACCCCAACACAAACTCATACAAGAGAATTGCAGCGGATCCTAAGTATGCCGCTTGGGGCACAAGGAATTCTTCCGCCGTTGTGCGTGTTGAAAACGAGATGAGGAACGACCGCAAGGGCAAGAAAATCGTTTTCAGCCTTGCAGACCCCTCAGCTAACTCTTACATCTCAGCAGGAGTAATCGTAGCCGCAGGCCTTGATGGAATAAAGAACAAAAAGGACCCGGGCAAAGCAATCGATTCTAACATGGCTGATATGGACGACGATGAACTCCAGAAAGCAGGTGCAAAGATGCTTCCAAGCAACATACTCGAAGCAATCGCTGCCCTTGAAAGCGACAACAAGTTCCTAAAAGGAATCCTCTCTTCTGATATACTCGAAAGTTATCTCGAAGACAAGATTGAGGAACATAAAGAACAGAGTGCACGCCCGACCTCCTATGAGTTCGAGAGATACTTCAACATGTGAAATTTTTCGCTGCCGGGTTACTCCAGTAGTAAAAATTTCATAAAAACCTGCCCGCGTTAATCTGCCTTTTTGGTTTGCTCCGGGCAATCCTTTTTATTTTCTCTTTTCTATTTCCTTCCTATGAGCACCAAAGTAGTAGTTGCAGTGGTCTTCATTGTTCTTTTTTCCCTAGGCCTTGCTTTCCAAGGTGCTCCCTCTTCTACAATCATTCTCTGTGCATTAAGCATAGTAATAGGTTCTACACTCCCGGACCTTGACCGTTTATTTTTCCCAGTCTGGAAATATCTCAAATATTTACTAATAATAATGGGCGCTCTCCTCTTTGCCTACGTTTTCACAATGGCTTCCACCCTATGCTATTACATTACTATTCCTTACTGCACAATCCTTCTCCCAGCAATTGCAGGAATATTCCTATTATTCATATTCCTATTTGATTTTCTCGATCCCTCAAAACCCCCATTCCATAGTCTTCTCGCAATGGTCTTCGCAGCCCTCACATATTCATTAGTCCTCTCACACTTAGGCTTCGTAGAATCAAGCTTCTTAGCTACAGGGGCATTCACAGCAGCATATATCCTTCATTATTTCCTAGAATCGGCAAATGTGGACCGTTCACAATAGATTAGCCGATTGTGACGAAATCCCTCGGAAACCCCCCTAAACAATGTTTATAAAGGTTACTTAGCACTAATCAGTCCACGCATTTTAGAAATATTATATTGGAGTGTGAAAAATATGACAAAAGTTAGCGGAGACGTAATGCCCGAAGGATCAAACAGGATAATAGGAAGGGATGCGATGCGCATAAACATCGCAATTGGATATGCAGTTGCAAACATAATCAAGACCACTCTCGGACCGAAGGGCATGGACAAGATGCTTGTTTCCGAGCTTGGAGATATCGTGATCACAAACGATGGTGCAACAATCCTAGAAGAAATGAATGTTGACCACCCTGCAGCAAAACTAATGGTGGAAATCGCAAAGACTCAGGATAAAGAAGTCGGAGACGGAACAACAACTTCCGTAGTCCTCGCAGGAAACCTCCTCAAGAAGGCAGGTGATCTTCTGGACCAGTCCATCCACCCGACTACAATCATAAAAGGATATGAGCTCGCAGCTATCAAGGCAGAGGAGCTTCTTTCCGCTCTCGGAAAGGACGTAACCCCCGAGGATAAGGAAATCCTCCTTAAAATCGCCCTTATTTCAATGGGCTCAAAGGGTATAGGAAGTGATCAGGAAAAGAAGAAGATTTCTGAACTCGTTGTTGATGCAATCAGCAAGGTTGCAGAAAAGAAAGATGGATCAATTTACGTAGATACCGATTTCATCAAAATAGAGAAGAAAGCTGGTGGAGACGTAATGGACACCGAACTTATCAACGGAGTTCTCATAGACAAGGAAATCGTGAACGCAGGAATGCCCAAGTCCCTCAAGGATGGCAAGGTTGCGCTCATAGACTCCGCATTTGAGATTGAAAAGACCGAAACAGATGCAAAGATCGAAATCACTTCCCCAGATCAGCTTGAAGCATTCCTCAAACAGGAGGAAAAGATGCTCAAAGATATGGTTGCGCAGGTAAAGGCCTCAGGTGCAACAGCAGTCTTTTGCCAGAAGGGAATCGATGACCTTGCCCAACATCATCTTGCAAAGGAAGGAATCCTTGCAGTGCGCAGGGTAAAGAAATCCGATATGGAAAAACTTGCCCGTGCAACAGGTGCAAAAGTTGTTTCAAGCATTTCCGAGCTTGCAGATTCAGACTTAGGTTCTGCAGGCCGCATAGAGGAAAAGAAAGTTTCCGGTGAAGCAATGGTATTTGTACGAGATTGCAGTGACCCCAAGTCCGTAACTATTTTTGTGCGCGGCGGAACAGACCACGTTGTTTCTGAAGTTGAGCGCGCAATCCGCGACTCACTCGGCGCAGTTGCAAGCACTGTTGAAGTTGGCAAGTATGTAACCGGAGGAGGAAGCATCGAGATGGCACTTTCTTCTGCGATCAACGAATACGCAATCGAGATTGGAGGCAGAGAACAACTCGCTATACAAGCATTTGCAGAATCCCTTGAATCTATCCCCAGAACTCTCGCAGAGAACGCAGGAATGGATTCCATTGATGCGCTTGTATCACTTAGAAACAAGCACAAAGATGGTAAGGGAGAAGGATTCGGAGTCAATGTCCTCAAGGGAGAAATCTCCGACATGACCGAGCTTGGAGTATTTGAGCCTGCAAAGGTGAAGACCCAAGCACTTTCTTCTGCTACTGAAACAACCCGCCTCATCCTCAGGATAGACGATATTATCGCATCCAAGGGAGGCAAGGGCGGAATGCCCCCCGGTGGGCCTGGCGGAATGCCAATGGGCGGCGAATACTAGCCCCCAACCCCTTTTCTTTTAAATTCTTCACCCCCACTAATTATCGATGTTATCTACTGAACTGGCAGGGGTAAAGCTGAAGAACCCCACTGTTCTTGCTTCTGGAATTCTTGGTGTAACAGGTGCCTCTCTTTCCCACGTCGCAAAATCAGGAGCCGGTGCAGTAACAACTAAATCAATAAGCCTCAAGGAAAGAAAGGGTCACCTTACTCCTGTAATCGCTACCTATGAGCATGGAATGGTAAATGCAGTCGGCCTTTCTAATGCAGGTGCAGAAGAAACCCTCCCAGAAATCGAATTCGCAGTCAAGAATGCCGGAGTCCCCGTAATCGCCTCAATTTTCGCCTCCACAATTACTGAATTCGGAAAAGTTGCAGCGGCAGTTTCCAAAGCAAATCCTCACATAATTGAAGTAAACATCTCCTGTCCAAATGTAGATGATGAATTTGGCCGTCCATTTGCCTGCGACCCGGGAATCGCAGCAGTAGTAACCAAAAAAGTAAAGAAAAGCACCAACATTCCCATATTCATAAAACTCTCTCCCAACGTCCACAATATTGGCCCAATCGCAGAAGCAGTTCAGAACGAAGGTGCAGATGGAATAACCGCAATAAACACAGTTGGCCCAGGCATGATCATAAATATCGAAGCTGCTACCCCAATCCTCACAAATAGAGTAGGAGGTGTTTCCGGCCCTGCAATAAAGCCCATTGCAGTAAAATGCGTTTATGAAGCCTACAAGGCCACAAAACTCCCTATAATAGGAACCGGGGGAGTAACTACTGGAAGGGATGCGGTTGAGATGATTATGGCTGGCGCAAGCGCTGCGGGCATCGGAACCGGAGTTTATTATAGAGGTCCAGAAATCTTTTCAAAAGTCTCAAAGGAAATCCAGGAATTCATGGACAAGGAAGGCTACAAGTCCATAAATGAAATGCGAGGTATTGCCCATGAAGAATGATGAATTCATAGTAGTAAAAATTGAGGAAGTGCACAAGGAATCCAAGGACACAATCACCCTCACCATTCCATATAAACTAAACTCAAAGCCCGGACAGTTTGTAATGCTCTGGCTCCCTGGTTCAGGAGAAAAGCCCATCTCTCTCTCCGGCGAAAAAGATGGAAAATTTACAGTAAGCGTTTGTGCAGTAGGTTCTTTCTCACAAGCAGTAAACAACCTCAAAAAAGGCGATAAAATAGGCTTCAGGGGCCCGTTCGGAACCCACTACAAACTTCCCAAAGATTGTACTTCTATCGCAACTGTAGGTGGAGGATATGGTTCTGCCCCTCTTTCTTACCTTACGGAAGAAGCAATTTCCCAAGGAAAAAAGGTCTACTTTATTGAAGGTGCAAGAACCAAAACCCGTCTCCTTTTCACAGAAAGAATGAGAAAATTAGGAGCAGAAGTTCTCCTCTCTACTGACGATGGCAGTGAGGGCGTAAAAGGATATTCTACGGATGTTCTGAAAAACGTCCTTGAAACGCACAAAATCGATAAGGTTTTTACCTGCGGCCCGGAAATAATGATGAAAAAGGTCGCTGAAATATCCAAAGAATTCAAAATTCCCAGCGAAGTTTCCATGGAACGGTACATGAAATGTGGCATAGGAGTTTGCGGCCAGTGTTGTGTTGATGACCTTGGCATCTGCCTTTGTACAAACGGTCCGATACTTTCAGGGGAACTTGCGCTTAAGATAAAGGAATTTGGCGTATACCATCGTGACCCAACAGGAAAGAAAGTGTGATTCAAATGGAAAAATATGACAACATAATAATCGGAGCAGGTCCCGCAGGCCTTTCAGCAGCTCTCTACTCAGCAAGGGC